>JBEKTJ010000411.1:0-2697 GCA_049516155.1 Bryobacteraceae bacterium | reverse complement strand
GGTGGGTATTCACGACAACTTCTTCGACTTAGGCGGGCATTCTCTGTTGGCCGTGCAGTTGCTCTCGCGGCTGAAGGAAGAACTCGGCATCGAACTATCGCTCGATGTATTGTATGGCGCGGATTTCACGGTAGCGGAACTGGCTAAAGCTATCGAGCTGCGCGAAATTGAAACAGCGGGCGCGGAGCAATATGCCGCGCTGTTGGCCGAAGTGGAAAGCCTCAGCGACGAGGAAGTGCGCGAGTTGCTGGCCAAGGAAAGCGGGGAAGCACTGTACTGAGCGATGCGGATTCTGCTGACCGCCAACGCATCCTACGTGCCGCCCCGCGGTGGCGCTACGCGCAGCAACCTGGCATGGCTGGAGCATATGGCGGCGCAGGGGCACACGTGCCAAGTGGTGGCGGGAGGCCTCGCGGACAGCGCCGGCAAGCGCGCGCAGACAGCGCAGGAAGGCGCGGACCGGCAAGCACTCTTCGCGCGCGGCGTGGCCGGATTGGGTACTGGTTTCGTCGGAAGATCTAGGGCACGGGCTGCTGCGGGAAGCGCACGATGCGGCGCCCGGACGCGTGGTCTATCTGGCGCATACGCCACAGTTCTTCCCCTTCGGGCCTGCCAGTTGGAACCCGGATGCGGGCGCTACGGAACTGGTAACCCGCGCGGCCGCCGTGGTGGCCATCGGGCATCATACCGCCGCGTATATATGCCGGCACACCGGACGCGAAGCCGTGGTGATCCATCCGCCGATTTACGGCGGCGGACCATTTCCGAATCTGGCATCATTCAATACGGGCCTCGTAACGATGGTGAATCCATGCGCGGTGAAGGGCGTCTCGATTTTCATGGCGCTGGCCGAGCGCTTCCCCGCTTACAGTTTCGGCGCGCTGCCTGGATGGGGCACTACCGCGGCCGACCTCGCCCAAATGGCCGCGCATTCCAACATCGAGATGCTGCCGAACTGCCGCCATATCGCCGAGGTCCTGAGCCGCACGCGCATCCTGCTGATGCCCTCGCTTTGGTATGAAGGCTTCGGCCTGACCGTAATGGAAGCCATGCTACACGGCATCCCGGTGATCTCGAGCGATGCCGGCGGCTTGGTGGAGGCCAAGATGGGAACGCCGTTCGTGGTGCACGCGCCAGCCATCGAACGTTACGCGCCGGTCTTCGACGAGCACTCGCTGCCGCTGCCGGAGATCGGGGAGGTGGACCTGCGGCCGTGGGAAGAAGCATTGCGCGCGCTGCTGACCGATCGCACGCTATACGATCGTGTATCGGCGGAATCGCGGGAAGCCGCTCTGCGCTTCACCGCTACCCTGGATGCCGGCCGCATGCCGCGGTTTCTGCAATCGCTGCAGCCGGGCGAGGCCGTACGGGAGCGCCCCTCGCTGGCCAGCCTGTCTCCCGAGAAGCGCACCTCCAACCGTTTGTTGCTGGAAGCCCTGGCGGCGCGCGGTCATGCATGCCGCGTGGTGGCGCGCATCGCCCGTTTTGGCGCCGCGGGGCACGCCCAATATCTGCGGGACCTGGCGGCACGCGGGGTTTCGCCCGCCTCTTCTGACGGCGGTGTGGTGGTGTTTCACCGCGCTGGGGTGGAGGCGCACGTGGTCACGCATCATCCCAATCTGCGGGCTTACTTTGCGGCGCAGATCGAGGCCTTCTCGCCCGATGCGATCCTGGCTTCTACCGACGATCCCGCGCAACTATTGCTCGAAGTTGCCGTGCGAGCGGGCGCGCCCACGGTCTATCTGGCGCGCGCGACGCTGGCCGTGCCGTTCGGCCCGGACTGCGCCTTTCCGAGCGCGGCCAAAACAGACGTGCTGCGCCAGGCCGATGCGGTGGTAGGAGTCAGCCGCACTGCTGGACCCGCCGCCCTATGCGGACTTAGGCCGCTTCGAGAATGAGTTTGTCACGCTGGTGAACCCATGCGCCGTCAAAGGCATCTCGATCTTCTTGGAACTGGCGGACCGTATGCCCACTGTGCGGTTCGCGGGCGTACCCACCTGGGGCACCACCCAGCAAGACCGTGCGGCGCTCGCGGGCCGCGCCAACATCACGCTGCTGGATCCGGTGGATAACGTGGACGAGATCCTGCGCCGCACGCGTGTACTCCTGGTCCCTTCGTTGTGGGCCGAAGCGCGGTCGCGGATCGTGGTTGAGGCCATGTTGCGCGGCGTGCCGGTGATCGCCGCGAATATCGGCGGCATCCCGGAGGCTAAGCTGGGCGTGGATTACCTGCTGCCGGTGCGGCCGATCAAAAGGTACGAGGCACGGTTTGACGATCAAATGGTTCCGCTGGCGGACGTGCCGCCGCAAGATATCGGGCCGTGGCAAGTGGCACTTGCGCGCGTGCTCTCGAATCGTGCACATTACGACGAGTTGTCGCGGGCGTCGCGCCAGGCAGCATTGGCCGAAGCCGCCGGCTTGAGCGTGGAACCGTTCGAAGCGCTGCTGAAGCGTCTGCCCGTCAAGCCCGCCAGCCCACGATCGGTGGGTCCGATGGGGCCGCCGGGACACACGCTTCCGCCTGCCAGTGGCGCCGTGGAACGCCTATCCCCCGATCGCCGCAAACTACTGGCGGTGCGGCTGCGCGGCCTTTCCAGCGTTGGCCAACTTTCGGCGGGCGGATTGCGCCTGTTCTGCTTCCCGCACGCCGGCGGAGGGGCCGCGGCATTCCATCGTTGGGCGGAGCGATTGCCGCGG
>JBEKTJ010000410.1:0-4141 GCA_049516155.1 Bryobacteraceae bacterium | reverse complement strand
GCGAATGCCTTGCGGTAGCTCTCGGCCAGGGCGCCCTTTTCCGCGCAGCCGCAGGGATTGGTGTGTTTGACGATGGCCGCGGCCGGTGTATCGAATTCATTCACCAATTGCCAGACGGCATCCAGATCCACCAGATTGTTATAGGAAAGCTCCTTACCTTGAAGCTGTTGTGCGCCGGCGATTCCAGCGCCGCGCCTACCGTAAAGCGCCGCGGACTGGTGCGGGTTCTCGCCGTAGCGCAGATCCATAATCTTACCGGCGCGCAGATCGAGCACCGCCGGTAGCGGGCTCGCGCCATCCACCAGCGTCAACCGCGCGGCGATGGCGTGATCGTAATCGGCCGTGGTGCGGAAGGCCTTCTGCGCCAGGCGCCACCTGCTGTCCGGCGAAAGCGCGCCGTCATGCGCCTTCATCTCAGCCACAATGCCCGCGTAATCCGCGGGTGACACCACCACGGCTACGTCCTGATAGTTCTTGGCCGCCGAACGGATCATGGTTGGCCCGCCGATATCGATGTTCTCGATCAGATCCGCGAGGCTGGCATCCGGTTTGGCGGCCACTTCTTCGAACGCGTAAAGGTTCACCACCACCATATCGATCGGCTGGATGCCGTGCGCCGCCAGAGCCTGCATGTGTTCGGGCTTACTGCGCATCGCCAGAATTCCGCCGGTCACATGGGGGTGCATCGTCTTCACCCGTCCGTCCAGCATTTCGGGGAAGCCAGTGACTTCCGCGACGTCCCGCACGGGCACGCCGGAGTCGCGCAGCAGCCTCGCCGTGCCGCCGGTGGAGATCAATTCGGCGCCCATTTCGCACAGTTCCCGGGCAAATGCCGCAATGCCGGTTTTGTCGGTAACGCTGATCAGGACGCGCTGGATTTTGGCCATCAATGGAAAGGTAACACGCCTGCCGCGCGCAACATTTTTCAGCGTGTCCGCCGGACGATCTGTTTGTCCCGAACCGCCGATTTGAAAAACGAATCGGTCGAAGCATTGCTGGGAGGAAAGTGCGAAATGACTGGGAAAACGAAGACCACCACCGATGCGGTTGAGATTCTCCACCGCCGGTTGTTCAAAGGCAAACCAGAGCAGACTGAAGGTCCTGGAGAAGGCCAGAGCGAACGAGGAGATCGCCCGACGTGGCGCACGCTCACAGCATGCCGTGTCCACACTCTTGTGGGCACTTGCGCAGGCGTTAGAATAAGACGTGCAACTAACCGTCCGGATTCCCGATGAGCTGGCCAGTCGCATGTGCGCATCCGAGGGGGACCTTTCCCGACGGGCTCTCGAAGCGCTGGCGCTCGAAGAATTCAAGAGCGGTCGCATCACCAAGCCTGAATTGCGGCGCCTGCTCGGTTTTGGAACCAGATACCGGCTCGATGGGTTCCTAAAATCCCATGACGTGTATGAAGACTATACCATCGAAGACTTCGAGCGGGATCGCGACGATCTGAAGCAAGTAGGATTCTAGCCCGTGCGGCTCGTCATCGCCGATACCGGACCGATCAATTACTTGGTGCTGATCGGAAACATCGATCTCCTTCCCGTTCTATTTGAGAGAGTTATCCTGCCGTCGGCCGTGGCATCCGAGTTGTCGGACCCGGACGCTCCGCCTTTGGTGCGGGAGTGGATTGCCGATCCTCCGGCTTGGCTTGACATCCACGGGGCGCCCATTCGTCAATTCGACGAGGCCGCCCTGGAAGGACTCGATGAAGGCGAGACAGCCGCAATCGCCCTGATCTTGCGGCTCAGCGCGGCCTGGTTAGCTTTGCTCAGGCGGTCGACCGTCTTCGGCGGACAAGTTTTAGAATCCCGGAAGTGCTGCTCGATTCGCCGATGGATAGCACGCGCAGGAACGTAAGACTCCATAGGTCTGTGGCGATGGCGATTTCGCGCACGCTGCCCGGCATTGCGCGCCAGAAGACCCGGAGCAACGCCGCGCCGCCGGGAGCGGCAACGAGCGCCAGATGAAGCCCGCCGTATATCTCGAAACGACCGTCGTCAGCTACCTAGCGGCTGAGGGAAGCGGTAATCCGGTAACAGCCATGCGGCAAGCGGTGACGCGGCGTTGGTGGGAGCACGAGCGCCACAAGTATGATCTGTTCGTCTCCGAAGCGGTCGAGAACGAGTGTCGGCGCGGCGACCCCTTACAGGCCCGCAGGCGGTTGACTCTCATCGAAGAGGCTACCATGCTCGCTCTAAACAGGAGCATAATGGAACTGGCGGAGAAGTTGGTGATCCCAGGCGGCTTGCCTGAAAGCGCCGCTGCTGACGCAATACACATAGCGGTGGCCGCGGCTTATCAATTAGATTACTTGGCAACGTGGAATATCCGTCATATCGCGAACGCTCAAATTCGCAGGATTACGGAAGGAATTCTGGAAGAGAATGGCTACCAACTTCTGGAAGAGAATGGCTACCAACGACCAATTATCTGCACCCCCGAAGAGCTCTTCGCGGTGGACGCCTTGGAAGGATGACGAAATTCTGCAGGAGGTCTACGCCATGCGCGAGGCATACGCAGCGGAGCACGGATACGACCTCAAGCGGATTTACGAAGATCTCAAAGCGAACGAAGCGAACAGTCGGCTCCGGCGGGCCGATAGAGCGCCATTCATCCCGGAACGCGAGTAGTGTTAGGCGGCAAACGTGAGGGGTCGTTCATGCTGCGGCGGTGAGATGCACCCGTGCCCGTCCGATCAACGATTAACTAGCAATATGGACTGGACCCTTTGCAGGGCAATAAATTACTTGACTAACCAAGCAATCTGGGGTACGATTGAAGTATGGAAAGCGCCTACGAACCCCAAACCCTTCAAGAGGCAATCGTATACTTCGCTAGCCCCGATAACTGCCTGAACTACTTGGCCCGCAAGCGGTGGCCCAACGGCGTCACTTGCCCTACCTGTGGATCGCAGAGCGTAATTTTCTTGGCGAATCAGCGCCGCTGGAAATGCCGTGAGAAGCACGACCGCCCCCAGTTCTCCGTGAAGGTCGGGACCGTGATGGAAGATTCGCCCATCGGCCTGGACAAGTGGCTCTGTGCCATGTGGCAGATCGTGAACTGCAAAAACGGTATCAGTAGCTACGAGGTTCACCGGGCCATCGGAATCACCCAGAAGTCTGCATGGTTCCTCGATCATCGCATCCGGTTTGCTCTGGGACTCGCTCCCGGTAACAAACTCTCTGGGCAGGTTGAGGCAGACGAAACCTTCATCGGCGGCAAGGCCCGCAACATGCACGCGACGAAGCGGGCGCGGGTTATCACCGGCACGGGCGGCACCGATAAGACCGCCGTTATGGGAATCTTGGAGCGCGGCCCCAATAGCGTAGGCAGCAAGGTTCGCGTGAAGGTTGTAGACAACACCAAAAAGAAGACGCTGCTGCGCGGGGAAGTCCACACCAACGGTCTGGAGAACTTCTGGAGTCTGGTTAAGCGCGGACTGAAAGGCACGTACATCAGCGTCGAACCGTTCCATCTGTTTCGCTATCTTGACGAGCAAGTATTCCGCTACAACAATCGCAAGATGAACGACGGGGACCGCTTCAACATCGTGGTGCGCGAGATTGTTGGTAAGCGATTGACGTGGGGTCAACTCACTGGCAAGAACGCGGATAATCCCCCGAGTGCTAACTAAGAAAGAGCGGAAGCGGCAAGGGCGTGGTAAACGCTAAAGCCCTCACACCAATACCAGTATGTCATCCACCATTCTTATCAGAGATCACATTCATAACAGTTCAGATGTTCCAAAACAACTCGTGGCACGGCTACTAGCGCCCCATTTCGCTTCGGTACTTTTGCCCGAAGCGGTGGCCACCGAACTTGTTGAACTAATCAGCGAAGCTGGTTATGTAATCGTTCCACGTTTACCAACGGCGGAAATGTTAGATGCGGCATGGGCGGATGCGCTTGCGGAAGACGCCAAAGGGGTATGGGGAGCAATGATAAATGCCGCTCCGCTTATGACAACATCGGAAACTCTTTGATCGACAATGGGCTAGCACCCCGCTTTCGGAACTCCAAAAAACGATTCATAATGATCCATGTCCGCTTAGTTACCTCACTTGTTATCGTTCCAGGAACGTGCTCTGGGTCCCCGTGCCTTGGGCCGATTGAATGTTTGGTTACAAACTGCACGTAG
>JBEKTJ010000409.1:0-2582 GCA_049516155.1 Bryobacteraceae bacterium | reverse complement strand
GTCTGACGCTCGCCCGAGGAGTCGATGCGGTCAGCGTCAACGAGGCAACTGAAAAGCATCCGCGTGCGGAGATCGAAATCGGTGAGATTTTCTGAGGATCTGACGAGCGAGCTTCTGCACTCAGACAGCTCGGAACAGTCGTTGACAGCCGTGGACCATAGGCCATCGAGCGCAGCGTCAACGTCATTGGTGCGCTCCCAGAGGCAGGCCCTGCCACCCTTCGGATCGGGCAACCCGGCGTGATGTCCAGCAATGGCGAACGCCACTTCCATAGCTTTGGCTTTGAGGGCGATGGCAGCGCCGTGTGCCGAGTGTGACGCCTTGTTCGCCTCCCCGCGAATTTTTCTTTGGAATTCTTCAGTGTACTTCCCGAGATCGTGCAGCAGACCGGCGGCGCGCGCCGCAACGTGAAAGTCGCGATCCTCGGGGTTTGCTTCCTTCGCAAAAGCCTCGGCAAGCGTTGCCACTTGGCGAAGGTGCTGATTCAGGGGCTGCCAGCGCGCATTGGGGTTTGTTTCGGGGAGACCAGCGGGGTCGGAGTGAGCCCAATATCTATTCACGCTTCTAGTAACGCTTGGTCGGGGCGAGTGGATTCGAACCACCGACCTCCTGGTCCCGAACCAGGCGCTCTAGCCAGGCTGAGCCACGCCCCGAAACTACCAGTGTAGCCGGTTGCGCCCTCCTGGACAAGTGCCGCTCCCGGTCTGTAACATCAAGCAAGTGGCTACACCGGCGAACGACAACCAGAAATTGCGCGATTTGCCCGCCGTCCACGAGGTCGCCGCGCGCATATCCGCGCCGCAGATTCCGCGCCAGCTTGTCGTTGCGGAGGTCCGCCGCGTGCTGGATGATGCCCGCCGCGAGATCCGCACGGGCGCCCCCAACGGTATTGCCGCACTGGCCATCGAAGCGCAGGTCGAGCGTTCGCTCGGCGCGCTGACGGTGCCATCCCTGCGGCGCGTGATCAACGCCACCGGCGTCGTCCTGCACACCAACCTCGGCCGCGCCCCACTAGGCCCGCAGGTCATCCACCCCGGATACTCAAATCTCGAATACGATCTCGCCACCGGATTGCGCGGCAAACGCGACGGCCACACCGGCGCGCTGCTCGAGCGCCTGATAGGCGCGCCTGGCATAGCGGTAAACAACAACGCGGCTGCCATCTATCTGGCGCTGAATGAACTGGCGGCCGGCCACGAAGTCATCGTCTCGCGCGGCGAGTTGATCGAAATCGGCGACGGCTTCCGCATCCCCGACATCATGCTGCGCTCCGGCGCGTTGCTGCGGGAAGTCGGCGCCACCAACCGCACTTGCATCGCCGATTATCGCGCCGCCATCACGGACCGCACACGCCTCCTGCTACGGGTGCATCCCAGCAATTTTCGCATCGCAGGATTCACCGCCCGCCCGTCGCTGGAAGAGCTGGTCGCGCTCGGCCGCGAACGCGGCATTCCGGTGTATGAGGATCTGGGCAGCGGCTGCATCGTGGATCTGCGCCCGTTCGGCGTCCATGAGCCGCTGGTTTCCGATAGCTTGTTGGCTGGCGCGGATCTGGTTTCGTTCAGCGGCGATAAGCTGTTGGGCGGTCCGCAGTCCGGCATCCTGGCCGGTAAGCCGGAGATCCTGGCACGCCTGCGCCGCAATCCCATGTTCCGCGCGCTGCGGCTGGATAAGATGATTTGCCAGGCGCTGGAGACCACCCTGCGTCACCTGCTGCTGGAGCGATGGGATCGGATTCCGGCGCTACGCATGATCCGCCAAAGCGCGGCCGAAATTCGGGAGCGCGCCGAACGGTTCCTGCGGGCGTTGCCCGGTCTGAAGGCGGAGCTCATGCCCGGCGAATCCGTAATCGGCGGCGGCGCCACACCCGAGCAATCCATTCCCACCGTGCTGATTGCCGTCGGATGCGCCGATGAGGGCGCCGCACAAAGGCGGTTGCGCGCCAACGATCCGCCGGTGATCGCGCGCATCGAAGGAAATCGGCTGCTGCTCGATTTGCGGACGGTCCTGCCGGAAGAAGAGGTGGAGCTTGCGGCGGCCCTTCAGGCCCTTTCCTGATACGTGCCTTCCGCCGTGCTTACGCGGATCTTCTCGCCCTCGGTGATGAACGGAGGCACCTGCACCACCAGTCCGGTTTCGAGCTTGGCGGGCTTGGTCACGTTCGATACGGACGCGCCCTTCATGCCCGGCTCGGTTTCGACCACGGTCAGGTCCACCGTAGCCGGCAATTCCACGCTGATCGGATTGCCCTCGTAAAATTCGACGGCCACTTTCAACTGCGGAACCAGATACCCGACGGCATCGCCCAAGAGTTCCTTGGTCAAGTGCATCTGCTCGTAGTTTTCGGTGTTCATGAAATAGAAGTACTCGCCATCGTCGTATAGGTACTCCATTTCGTGTTCTTCGAGCGCCGCGCGCTCCACCTTGTCTTCCGACGAGAAACGGTGCTCGATCATCGTTCCGCTGCGCAGGTTCCGCATCTTGGCCTGCACGAAGCCTCGCAGGTTGCCAGGCGTCCGGTGGTTCACGCTGAACACGGAGAACAAGTCGTTGTTGAACTTGACCACCATGCCCGGACGCAT
>JBEKTJ010000408.1:0-2865 GCA_049516155.1 Bryobacteraceae bacterium | reverse complement strand
TGCATCGGCCGGATTCCCGGCTGCCCAAAGCCTATCTCGCCGCGGGTGTGGTCTGTTACCTCCTCATGTCCACGTTCGTGCGGCGTGTGCCCACCGCGTCCGCCATCGTCTCCTCCGGCACGCAGCTCGTGGTGGCTGGCTTCGCCCTCTGCTGCTGGCAGGCGTGGCGCGCCCGCGATTTCCGCAAGCTCGCGTTTTGGCTCGTGATGTCGCTGAGCATGCCGCTGGTAACCCTGCTGGTGCAAGGGTTCCTGGGCTATGGCGCGGTGGCTGTTCTCACGCTCTTGATCTTCGTCTCCAGCTTGGTGCAGTCCACCTGGAAAGTATCGCTGGCGGGCGCGCTGGTCGTGTACCTGGGGCTTTCGGTATTTGTCAGCTACATGCGCGACCGCGACGAGATCCGTGCCACCGTGTGGGGCCGGCAGTCGCTGGCGGACCGCGTGGATCGCGTGCTCGATACCGCCACTTCGCCGGACTTGTTCGATCCGAACGACCCGCAGCAGCTACAACGTATCGACGGCCGGTTGAACCAAAATGGGCTAGTGGGAGCGGCGGTGAACCAACTCTCGCAGACCGATGCCTTTGCACGTGGGGAAACGTTCTGGGATGCCCTCTTGGCGCTGATTCCCCGCGCGCTCTGGCCCGAGAAGCCTATCCACGCCGGCAGCGGCAATCTGGTCACGCGATTTACCGGAATCGATTTCATCGATTTCTCAGAGGGCACCAGCGTGGGCATCGGCCAGGTGTTGGAATTCTACGCCAATTTCGGAACCGTGGGCGTGTTCTTCGGCTTTCTGGTCATGGGCGTGTTGGTCACAGCCGTCGATTGGCAGGCGGCCGAGCGCCTGGCCCGTTCGGATCTGCACGGATTCGTATTGTGGTTTCTGCCGGGCATCGCGCTGCTGCAGGTTGGCGGCCAGCTTGTGGAATTGACCGCCAGCGCCGCCGCCAGCGTGATCATCGCCCTGCTGGTGAACAAATACCTATATCGCTTGCAGTCCGCGGGCCAGACCCCGGCGCAGACCCAATGGTCCGCGCGATCTGTGGGCCGCATCCCCTTGGACCCGCTCTTGAAATGAAGGTCCTGGTATATCAGATCGGTTCCCTGGGTGACACGATCGTTCTCATACCATCGCTGCGCGCCGTGCGCGCGCATTTCGGAAGCGCGGCGCACATCGCCGTGCTGCACAACGTCAGCCACGCGGGGCTGGTCACCACGCGCGAAGTTCTCGAATGCACGCCGCTGGTCGATGAGTTCATCCCTTACCGGTTTGAGGAGCCAGTCCATCGCAGAGTGCGGACAGCCTGTTCGCTTTGGCGGCAACTCCGCGCGCGGCGCTTCGATGCCGTCGTCAGCCTGTTGCCTAGTGAGCGCTCGCTCGCGGCGTTGCGCCGTGACGCTTGGTTCTTTCGCGCCTGTGGGATCCCCCGCGTGATTGGCTTTGAACCCGTTCCCGATTCCGTTGTACGCCCCCGCGAGAACGGGCGCGCCATGCCCGCGCGGAACGAAGCCCTGATCCTGTTGCAGCGGTTGCGCGACAGCGGCATCCCCGCCGATGCCAACGTGCATCTCAGCATTCCGCTGTTGCAGCCCGGTCCCGCGCATCTCCACAATGCCGCCGCTTGGCTCGCCGCCCGCCGCCGGTATCCGCGGCGCGCGTTGGTGGCCGTTTGCCCTGGCTGCAAAAAGCCGGCCAACGCATGGCCCTTAGATCGCTTCGTCGATCTGGTGCGCCGCATTCTATCCACCGGCAGCGCCGAGGTGGTGATACTCGGCGGGCCTGCCGAGCGCATTCTGGCCCAACGCATGCGTGCCGAGTTAGGCGCGGAAATTCTGAACGCGGCCGGCGAATTCTCGGTAGCAGGGTCTGCGGCGTTGCTCAGTCACTGCCAATTGCTCATCGGCCTCGATACCGGCACCACTCATTTGGCCGCTGCGGTAGGTGTTCCCTGCGTGGTGATCCAGAGCGCCAACAGCTACGCGGGACACTGGGATCCGCTAGGCGATTCGCACACCGTTTTGCGCCACTCCGTACCCTGCGCCGGCTGTCTATGCAGCGACTGCCCTGTAGCCGGACACCCCTGCATGACGAACATCTCCGTCGACGAAGTTTGGCAAACCGTAGGGCCGGCAATCTTGCCCACGGCCGCCTTTCAGGGGGCCCAATATGCCGGTGCATAAAATTCTCCACGTGATCCCCTCCGTCGGCCCCGAGCGCGGTGGACCCAGCGTCCTGATGCGCACTCTCTCGCGCGCCCTGTCGCAAGCCGGCATGCAAGTCCACGTGGCCACGACGGACGATAACGGCCCCGGCCGCTTGCGCGTCCCGCTCGGCGTTCCGCAACAGGAAGACGGCGCTACGTTCTGGTATTTTCCGCGCCAGACGCGCTTCTACACGTTCTCGTGGCCGCTCACCCGCTGGCTCGCCCGACACATTCGCGAGTTCGACCTGGTGCATATCCACGCGCTCTTTTCCTACGCGGCGCTTCCAGCGGCGCTGTTGGCGCATCGCGCGGGAGTGCCCTATATCGTCCGGCCACTCGGCACGCTCAATCGCTGGGGTGTCGCGAACCGCCGCCCCTGGCTGAAGAAGCTCTCCTTCCGCATTTTGGAGAGTCGCATCCTGTCCGGCGCCGCGGGCATTCACTACACCAGTGAGCAGGAACTCGCGGAGGCCGGCGAACTGGGCGTCTTCGGCAAACCGCTGATCATTCCGAACGCCGTAGAAATCCCCGTAGGACAGGCCTCCCGGCCTGTCCCGCTCAAGGTTCTGCAGCCTATCCCCAACGTGATCCTCTTCCTCTCCCGCATCGATCGGAAAAAGGGCCTCGACCTTCTGTTCGAAGCCTTCGCGCGCGTGCGAC
>JBEKTJ010000407.1:0-2755 GCA_049516155.1 Bryobacteraceae bacterium | reverse complement strand
CTCAGCCACCCACATGCGTGTTCGCTCGCTTCAAACGCAGCGCCAGCAACCGCCGCCGGTCGCTCGATAGCGGGGAGAGCGGCCCTCTCACATGCTGCCGTTGAATGCCAGTGCGCTTTCTGGGCGACTGCAGGACCTTTTCGAGATAGGCCTCAAACGGCCCGGCGTTCAGATCGAGGGCGTATTTGAGCGCCACGCGCCGGGACTCCGCCGCCAATTGCGCGTAATGCGCCCGATCCGTCAACAGGCGCTCCAGAACCGCCGCCCATGGCCCCGCATCCTGCGGCGGGATCTCGACCGCCGGCACCATCAACTCGTCCACCATCGGCCGGTAGCGCGCCACCGGATTGACCGGCAATAAATAGTCCATGCCGAGCATCGCTTCCGCCAACCCGCCGACGTCGCTGGCCATCACCGGAATGCCGCGCGACATGGCTTCCAATATCATGCGCGAGCGCGCTTCAGCCCACAGCGACGGAGCCAGCATCACGCGCGTTTGGCGAAGCAGATCGTCGATATCGTCGAAGGGCGGCAGAATGGAGACATTCGGCAGCTTGCGCAATGCCGCAAAATCCGCGGCCGTGGTGCCCCACGTAGGAACGGCCGCGAACTCCACGTGCGGAAAGCGCTTCGCCAACGCCAGAAAAATCGAGATGCCTTTCACCGCGCAAGGATTCACCATGCTGACGTAGCGGTTGTCGAAGCGGCCGAGGTCCGGATGGCCGCCCGGGTCCGGCAGCGAAATCGGCGCGTGGATGGCGTCCACGCCGCCCCATCGGCTCGCGTATCGCGCCACGTATTCGCTGACCGCCACCACACCATCGGTTTGCCGCAGAGCTTCGGTTTGGAACTCGCTCGGCAGCCCCGTATCCGGGCCGAAAGGAAGAGCTACGGTAGCGCGCACCAGGTACACAACGCGGGCACGCGGCGACCGCAACGCGATTTCCAGCATCAGGTGCGCCGGATCGTCGGTCGACGCCACGATGACCTCCGGTTCGAATGCGCGCACCTGGGCGGCGAAATAAGCTCGCAGGTTTGGATCCCCGGTCAGGATACGGACTTCCACGCCGTTCAGCTCGAACTCGACACTGGCCTGCTCGCGGGCATGCAGCCCGGCGCCCCGTGCGGCCAGTTCGCGCAACAGGGCGGCGTGCGCGTCCGCGCCAAAATGCTCCACGCGGCCCACCACGCGCACGGCGTGTCCCCTGGCCGCCAGCGCTTCCATCAGCAGCCGATTGGACTTGTCGCCGCCTCCGTAAGAAGGATAGTAGAGCGAGTTATGTGCCAGCAGGATGCGCAATTATCATGTTGACACACGCGGCTGTCATTGCGCCTGTGGCACTGGGGTCAGGATCGCTTCGACCGCCGCGCGATCCTCCGCGGTGAGCCGCCAGCTTGCGGCAGACGCATTAGCCTTTACCTGCTGCGGCGTCTTGGCGCCGGCGATCACGGACGCCACCGCCGGTTGCGCAGCCAGCCATGAAACCGCCAGTTCCAGCATGGTGTGTCCTCGCCCGGCTGCCAACTCCGTCAGCGATTCCACCAACGCCAGATTCGCATCCGTGAACACCTTCGGGCCAAATCCGTCCCGCGCGCGGCTGCCTTCGGGAAGCGGCTGCCCACGGCGATACTTCCCAGTGAGCAGGCCATTGGCCAGCGGGAAATAGGGTAGGAATGCGATACGCAGGCGCACGCATTCCGGGATGACGTCGGCTTCCGGCTCGCGATGCACCAGGCTGTATTGGTTTTGGACGCTCGCAAAGCGGGCACTGTCCGCCTGCACAGCCACGTCGGCCGCGCGCAGTTGCTCTCCCGAAAAATTCGAACAGCCGATCTCGCGCACTTTGCCCGCGCGCACCAGATCGTCGAGCGCGCCCAGTGTTTCCGCGATAGGCACTTCGGGATCGGGCTGGTGCAGTTGATACAGATCGATGCGATCGGTCCCCAGCCGCTGCAGGCTATCTTCGACGGCCCGCCGCACGTATTCAGGACGCGCACCGCGGCGCTGTTCATCCAGCTTCATCCCGAATTTGCTGGCGATCAGGATCTCGCCGCGGCGCGAGCTCAAAGCCCGGCCCAAGAACTCCTCGCTGGCGCCCGCGCCGTAGATGTCCGCTGTGTCGAAGAAATTGATGCCCGCATCCAGCGCCGCGTTCACGGCGGCCGCGCTAGCGTCGGCATCGATCCGCCATCCGAAGTTGTTGCATCCCAGGCCCACTACCGAAACTTCCAGCGATCCAATTCGTCGCGTTTCCAATTTCGCTCTCCTCCTTGTTGACTTGGATGGCCGGGTATATTAACCGGATGTTCGAAAAAACCGATTCCGCTCGGGACGGAACTGCACAGCCACACTTCAGAAGCGGTAATCCGGGGGTTTGATATTCTTGATCCGCAAGTAGACTTCGGCCTGTCCGCGATGATGCGCCGTATGCGTGAAGCACGACCACAACCGTTCGCGTCCGGTCGCCGGCCCGTACATGGCGTCGGCCTTCGCGGGGGTGATCTCCGGCAGCGCCTTGGTGGAGAAGTCGAACGAGTCGCGCAGGAATTGTATAGTACTCTCCTTATCGAATAGCCCCTTGGGATCGTTGAAGGCCGCCGCGATCTTCTCCGGCGTCGCGAGAGCGTTCACTCCACTCACGGTGGCGAAGGCGCGGATGTTGTTGATCGCGATGTGCGTCATCACTTTGCCGAAGCTCATCTCCTCGTCATTCGGCTTGAAATTGTAGTCGGCGGCCGGCATGGCTTCCGCCAC
>JBEKTJ010000406.1:0-2638 GCA_049516155.1 Bryobacteraceae bacterium | reverse complement strand
GGCCGCCGCGCCCCGATCCACCCCAACGCCTCCAACTCGTCGAACGCCTTCCACATTCCGATCATGCCCACGCCGCCGCCTGTGGGATAGAAGATGGCGTCCGGCAACTGCCAGTCGAGTTGCTCGGCCACTTCGTACCCCATGGTCTTCTTGCCCTCGATGCGATAAGGCTCCTTCAGCGTGCTGACGTCATACCAGCTATTTTTGTCGGCGCCCGCAGCCACCAGCTTGGCGCAGTCGCCGATCAGCCCATCCACCAGCGTGACGACCGCGCCGAACGCCTGGCATTCGATGTAATTCGCCTGCGGAACGTCGCGCGGCATGAAGATATGCGCCTCGATCCCGGCCGCTGCGGCATAGGCAGCCAGCGCGCTCGCGGCGTTGCCCGCCGAAGGGATGGCCATCTTGCGGACGCCCAGCTCCACGGCCATCGAAACCGCACAGGAAAGGCCGCGCGCCTTGAACGAGCCAGTGGGATTCAGCCCTTCATCCTTGATCCACAGGTTCTGCGCGCCCAACCGCGCCCCCAGCCGCCGCGCCCGGATCAGCGGGGTCATGCCCTCGCCGAGCGTTATCACCGATGCTTCCGCAGCCGGCAAAACGGGCGCGTATCGCCACATGGTATTCGGTCCGTCGCGCAATTGGGCAGGCGTCCAGGTGCGGCGGATGGCATCCAGATCGTACCGTACCAGCAGCGGTCCGCCGCAGGAGCAGAGATGCTGCACCTGGTCCGGCGCGTACGTCTGCTTACATAAACTGCACTCCAATTGCGTCGCTTTGGACATTAAGTAGCAGTCTATCAGCATTGTTCAGCGCGAACGGTTGCACGCCAATCCGGGCCGATGCGTCATAATGTCAGTAGCGCTTGATGAAGCCCACCGTTGCCATATTGCTGTTCGGCTGTGCGATGCCCGCCGTGGCGGGCGAGTATGCCGTCCTCGCCAGCGGTGCGCGGCTGTATGCCGAACGCCATGAATCGGATGGCGGCAAGGTGACGCTATTCAGCAAGACCGGATCGACGGAGATGGATGCATCCCAGGTGGTCGCCTTCGAGCAGGAGGACTACCAGCCTCCCCCCCAGGGTCCGGTCGCCGCGCCGGCGGCCCCATCGCCAGCCGTGAAACCGGCTTCAATGACGGAATTGGTGGATAACGCCGCCCGCAAGTATGGCTTGCCGCCTGCGTTCGTGCGCGCAGTAGTGGCGGTCGAGTCGGGTTATCAGGCCAATGCCGTGTCGCCCAAGGGCGCAGTCGGGCTGATGCAGCTCATGCCCGCGACCGCCCGCGAGTTCGGCGCCGATCCCAAAATACCCGAACAGAACGTGGACGCCGGGACGCGCTACCTGCGCGATCTGCTGCTGAAGTACGACAACCAAGCCTACCACGCGCTGGCAGCCTATAACGCCGGGCCGGGCGCGGTGGACAAATATCATGGCGTGCCGCCCTATCGCGAAACCCAACAATACATCTTGAGTGTGCTACGCAACTGGCGGAAGCAGACGCCAACCAATTGATAGATGCCCATCGATGCGCCGAGGCCCTTCGCTAAGAGGATCATGCCTCCCACATCTGCCATAGCGCGGCTTCAAATCGGCGGGTGAAGCCGGCTGCGTCGCATAGCGCCGAACGAGCCATTTTGCCGCGAAGCCCTGTGCGGATCCGGCGAATTCCGTCCCGGTCGTTCGCCAGTGTAACCGCCATTTGCAGGTAAGCCGCCTCGTTGGCGGCGATAAGCTCCGCAAGGCCAGCTGCCTTCAATAGGCTCATGCCGACTCGCGAGACATGTGCAGATCCCTCCAACGAGATTACCGGAGTTCCCATCCACAAAGCCTCGCACGTTGTGGTCGTGCCATTGTAAGGAAAAGGATCCAACGCCAAATCCACCTCATTGTACGTGGCCAGATGCTGCCGTTCCGAAACTGCATAGCCGCGCAGTTCCAGCCTTTCCGAAGCGACGCCGTGCATGCCAAACAAACGACGCGTGGCCGCTGCCACACCTGCATCGCTCAAGGAACGCGACTTGAGCAGGAGCCGCGCGCCGGGCGTTTGGCGTAGGATTTGCGCCCACAGCGCAGTGGTCTCTGGCGACAACTTGGGATGATGGTTGAACGAGCCAAACGTGAAATGCCCGGTAACATCCGCTGGCAGCCCTTCCGGCCGCGGAGATCTGGAGTTCGGCCGATAGCAAACGAAACACCCGTCAAGACGGACCAGTTTTTCTGTATGATACCGATCGGTGACGCCATCGGGGTCGCAGGTCGCGTCGGTGATTCGATATTGAATGGAAGTCAAGCCAGTCGTACCGGGATAACCCAGATAGGTCGCCTGCACGGCTGCCGGCCGTAGCGCGAACACACCCAGCCTGTTTCCGTGCGTGTGTCCGCCCAGGTCTATCAGGATATCGCAACGGTCAGCGCGAATTAGCCGCGCTGCTTCCAGGTCGTCCATCCGCGCAATCGATCTCCAGTGGCTGGCGGCCCGCTGCAGCCGGCGCGTCACCGTGTCGGCGAAGGGAGCGTTGTAATAGCAGAACACTTCAAACTTCGTCCGGTCGTGTTGCAGCAGAATCGGCTCGATGAAGCACGCGACCGGATGGCGGCGAAAATCGCCGGATACATATCCAACGCGGAGGACGCGGC
>JBEKTJ010000405.1:0-2699 GCA_049516155.1 Bryobacteraceae bacterium | reverse complement strand
AGACGGCGCCGCGCGGTATGCACTGCTGCCGCCCGCACGATAACTCGAACTCGGCGTGCCGCGGTTCCCGCCGTAAGACGGACTCGCCCGGTAGGCGCTGCCTCCGCCATATGCCGGCGCGGACCGGGTAGCTCCACTCTGGCCGAAATGGCTAAATCCACCGGCTTGCGCGCCGCCGGCTCGCGGCGCTGAGTTATACCGCGATGCCGCGAATGAAGATCGGGCGCTGGCAGCCGAAGCCGCCCCGTACCGCGCGCTCAGCGCTCGGTTCGAATATGGGACACCCAGCCGATGGCCGGCATCGTGCGCCCATATCCCACCCGCTCGAAATCCTGGGCCGCCGAAACCGAAACGGCCGAAAAAGGCCCCGTTCAGGAAAATCGAGTGATTGAACCAGCCGAATCCCCAGCCCCAACCACCCCATCCCAGGCCGCCGAAAAAGCCGCCGATATAAATGCCCGGGCCGAATCCATATCCAAAACCATACCCGATATCCAGGTAATCCCACGGGGGATAATACCCGTACGCTGGCGGTCCCCAGATATATTGGGGATTGTAATAAGGTACGTAGACCTCTTCGGGATTGGCCGGTTGAATGTCGATCGCCGATTGATCACCCTGCATTTCGGTGGTGACCGTCTGCTGCCCATTGGACCGCAGTTTGCCCGACGCCTGGGCTTGTGCGCGCATCCGCTGCACGGCGCTCATGACATCCGCCTGTTGCGCGAGGAAGGCATTACCGATATCGGTGGTCCAGCGAATATCGGAGGCTAACCGGGTGAGCACATCGGGGAAAATCACTAAAGCCTGAATGCTGGGGTCCCAATTCTGCTGCCGTGCGGCGTCCACCAATTGCGGGCCTTGCAGGTTGGGATACCGTTGCAACCACTGGGCCGCTTCGGCGATTTCCAGCGGGTATGTAGTGGCTACCAGGATCTGGCTTAGCAACCGATCCGGGTAGAGCGCAACCGGCGCGACTAGAGTATCCAACTGTTGCGGCGAAAGGAGTTGACCGCCAAGTTGAGCGCCGGCCTGAGGGGCCGGCATGGGCGGACCCGGCTGCTGCGCAAACAACAGGCCGCCTGCCACTAGCGGGACACAGACCAAGCGCAGCGCTTGGCGGACAGTCGACTGCATTCTGGTATTCGTCATGATCCACCTCCCTTGGGGTTTCACCCAATCGCTTAAGGCACGCTGTCGGCCAAATCGCAACGTATTGAGCATCCAAGGTATTTGACGCGGCTGGTGGGCAACGCGTTGGTGGAAAAGCACCGTTTCCGGTGGATCGCGGCCACGGACTAGCCCGCGCTGCCGCCAACGTCCCTATAAACCGCCAGGACCTCGCGGGCGGTACGGTCCCAACTATATCGCGCCGCTTGCGCCTTCCCCTTGGCTATCAGGTCGCTGCGGAGTTCATCGTCGAGCAGGGCCTCTTGGATGGCGCGGGCGATCTCGAAAACGTTCTCCGGGTTCACCAGCAAGGCGGCGTCCCCGAGCACCTCCGGCAGCGCGCTGACGTTCGACGCGACTACGGGTGTGCCCGTCGCCATAGCTTCCAGTGGCGGCAGGCCGAAACCTTCATAGAGAGAGGGAAAAACGAACAGGGCAGCGCTTTCGAAAAAAACGCGCAGGGCTTCAAACGGCACGAATCCGAGGAAGCGCACCGCCTTTTCGACGCGGGTTTGGATCACGGCGCGGCGCACGGAGGGATAGCGCGAGATCTCATCTCCGATCACGACCAGGTGAAGGTTGCGGTAGACGGGATGGCGCGAGAGGTGTTCGCGAGCCACCGCGAAGGCTTCTACCAGGCGCGGAATGTTCTTCTGCGGGCGGATGTTACCGGCGTAAAGCAGGAACGGATAGTCGATCTGGTATCGCTCCAGGATGCCGCGGGCGCGTCCGGCCGCCGCGGGCCGGAAGAAATCCGGATTGGGAGCGTTATACGCCAGATGGATGCGGTCCGCCGGGATGCCAAGGGCGTCGTGGACGTCCCGCCGGGTGGCTTCCGAGACGGCCAGGATGCGTTTGGCGCGCAACAATCCGCGGCGCAGCAGGTACCGGCGCGTTTGCATGCGCAAGCCCGATCCAGTGCCGAACAGCAGGCTCGCCATGTCGTGTATGGTCACCACGTAAGGCTCGTGCATGAACAACGGCACGCGGTTCAGAGGGATGTGTACCAGGCTGGGCCGCAAGCGATGCAGGAACAGCGGGAACGCCACGTGATTCAGGGAATTTAGGTCGGTCCTCCGGTAGGTGACGTTCTTGAAGTTCGGCGGCAGGCCCGCGAAGGCGCCTTGGTCGATTTGGTCATGCTCTAGCGCTACCAGGATGTATTCGTTGGATTGATCAATGTCAGCTAAGGCGCGCAGCAGGCCGTAGATGTACGTACCGATACCGAAGTCCCGCACCCGCCGGACATCGACCACGATGCGTAAGGGCATGGCCCGTGATCAAGCGTCCGCGAAGACTGCCTGACGCCTCCAGGCATACAGAGCGAAACGCTCGACCAGCGTCTCGACTTTGCGGCACACGGCGGCGATGGCGTCGTCGGCATGCTCGGACGTTAAGTTGTCCAGAATCTCGGCGATCAGCGACCCCACTTCACGCATCTCGGGCTCGCGGAAACCGCGCGTGGTGACGGCGGGGCTGCCCAGGCGAATGCCGCTGGGATTGAGCGGCGGATTCACGTCGAAAGGAAT
>JBEKTJ010000404.1:0-3034 GCA_049516155.1 Bryobacteraceae bacterium | reverse complement strand
TCATTGACACCGGGCACCTGCTGTATTTCGCGCGTCTCCATGTAACCGAAACGCAACTCGTTGATCAGGTTGGCGCGGAAGATGTGCGTCTCGCTGGCCGCCACCGATCGCGCATCCGGCCAAACATCGCTGGGAAGGCTGGCCGGAGGCGGCAACGGCGCGGGCAGAATGTTCTCGCCCTCGGTCCGCGAATAGCGCGCGAAGAACGTGTCTTTGTCGTTGAACCGGTGATCCAACCGGAAGTTGTATTGGTCGTTCGACAGCCGCTCTGCCTGATCGGAGAAGTAGTTGCTCGCGCCCGTAAGGTTCGGCAGCGGATACAACGTCAGCAACTGGGCCGATACGCTATCCCAGTCGCTCGCGGGAATCGTATTGTGGGGGAAAGGCGTGCGCACGTATCCCGATCCGTTGGGATTCGGCGCGGTCGAGTTGGGATCGTATATCGTGGTGGAAAATACGCCGCTACGTTGCGCCAGCGTCGGAACAGTCGCCTGCTGCGGCACTTCATCCACGGCACGCAAGCTTTGCCAGCTCCCGAAGAAGAACGTACGATCTTTGATTATCGGTCCGCCGAAGGTGGCGCCGAATTGATTCAGGTTGTAGTCGGGCTTCTGCCCCAGCACCTGGAAGAACGGCTTCGCGTCAAAAAATGAATTCCGGATGTACTCCCACATGCTGCCGTGGAACTGGTTGGTGCCGGATTTTAGCGTTACGTTGACCACCGCTCCGGCGGCTTGGCCGTACTCCGCCGAGAACGTGCTGGTCTCCACCTTGAACTCCTGCACGCCGTCGATCACCGGCTCGATGGCTTGCGCGGCGGAACTGTCGAATCCCACAATCTTGTTCTTGTTGTCGACCCCGTCCAGCAGGTATGTATTTTGTAACTCGCGCGCGCCGTTCGCAATGAAAGTATCGCGCTCGGCCCCGCGCCTCGATGGCGATGTGCCGGCCCCTAGCGTAGCCAACTGAATGTAGTTGCGCCCATTCAAAGGAAGGTTCTGCATGGTCGCGTCGTCCACCACTTGGCCCATGGAAGTGTCCTCGGTCTGGAGCAGCGGCGCGCCTCCTTCCACCGTGACGATCGTGTTGGTTTGTCCGGGCGCCAGCCCGAAGTCGATGTTCAGGCGGTCTTGCACCCGGAGCTCCAGGCCCTTTTGCGTTTCCGTGGCGAAGCCAGCGGCCGATGCCGAGACGTTGTAGTGGCCGATATGCAGGGCGGGCGCAGAGTAAAATCCGTCGTTGTTCGTTAACAGTGAAACTGCGATACCGGTCTCGGTCTGAGTAATTGTCACCTTGGCGGCCTGCAAAACGGCTCCCGATGAATCCTTGACAGTGCCCGAGATGGCTCCTGTATCTAATTGAGCGTAAAGCACTCGAATTGCTAGAAATGCTAGCAGAGTGGCGATTCGAAGCGTAGTGTTGCGCATTCTTCCCCCGAAGAGATTAGTAGTCTATCGAATAAATAGATTTACTAGTTTATTCAAGTCTGCAACTGGCTGTAAACACCCACCCATCAGTGGTGCTTCAATTAGGGAAGGTCTAGTAGTACCGTCGGATATCGTCCAAAAAATACTGGGACCTGCCGAAACGTTGCGGCTTACCTTGGGTACAGCTGGACGCCAGTGGACTTCGAGTTTTTCGGTTCCCTGCGCGATGTGAACCTGGATCCCTGGACCGACGGTCCTGGCCGAGCGTCCGAACGCCTGAACTTTTCAGGCACTTACCGGCGGGCGATACGGCCGCCGCCCAGGGTACAATTAGGTAAGAAGGCCTTCCCGCACTATGCCCCTGAAAACCGATCCGGACCTGGGAATCAACAGCTGGCTCGAAGACGAGCTCTATCAACAATATCTGAACGACCGCACTGCAGTGGACGAAAGCTGGAAGCACGTCTTCGAGGACGCGCCCAATGGGCACACTGCGCTCGGCCCCTCGCCCGCGCTCCCCCTCGCCCGCTCAGCGGCGCCATCCGCCCCTTCGCCCGAGAACCTCCAGCCCCTGCGCGGCATCGCCGCCAAGATCGCCGAGAATATGAATGCCAGCGTGACCATTCCGCTGGCCACCTCGCAGCGCGTCATCCCCGTGAAGGTGATGGACGAGAACCGCCGCATCATCAACCAACACCGCACGTTGGTCGGCAAGAGCAAAGTTTCCTACACGCACCTCATCGGCTGGGCCATCCTCAAGGGGCTGGAAGATTTTCCCGGCTTGAACCATGCTTACGGCGAATCGAACGGCCAGCCCGCGCGTATCGTGCATCCGCAAATCAACCTGGGTATCGCGGTGGATGTGGCCGGCAAAGACGGCGGCCGCAACCTGCTGGTGCCCAACATCAAGAACGCCGGCTCGCTGGACTTCGCGCAATACGTCACGACCTTCGACGGCCTTGTGGATCGCGCGCGCAAGGGCAAGCTGGCGCCCGCGGATTTCCAGGACACCACCATTTCGCTGACCAACCCGGGCACGGTTGGCACCATGACTTCCAGCCCCCGCCTGATGAACGGCCAGGGCGCCATCGTCGCCGCCGGCGCCATCGACTATCCGGCTGAATATCAAGGCGCCGCGCCCGAAACGCGACCACCGCATCATTCAAGGCGCGGAATCGGGCATGTTCCTGGGCCGGGTGCAGGCGCTGCTGGATGGCGCGGACGGTTTCTACGAAGAGATCTTCGCGCACCTGAAGATGCCGCACCAGCCAGTGAACTGGGAGATCGACCGCCAAGTGATGCTGCCGGGGGCCAGCGGCCGCACCGCCGAGATCGCCAAGGAAGCCGGCGTACTCCAGCTCATCAACGCCTATCGAGTGCGCGGCCACCTGATCGCCGATCTCGATCCGCTGGGCGGCGAGCCTACCAACCACCCGGAGCTGGACCCCGTCACCTACGGCCTCACCATATGGGATCTGGACCGCGAATTCCTGACCGGCAGCCTCAGCGAAGCCATCGGTGAGCATGGGCCTAAGCCGGTCGCCACGCTGCGCGAAATCCTGGAAACGCTGCGCCAAACGTATTGCGGCAAAATCGGCTGCGAGTAC
>JBEKTJ010000403.1:0-3139 GCA_049516155.1 Bryobacteraceae bacterium | reverse complement strand
AGCGAGATAACGTCGCACTCCGCGAAGAACGCCTCCTTGTTAGGCGCCGCGGTGTAGCCGTCCGCCCGCGCCTTTGCCAGTGAAGCCTCGCGCGCCCATACGGTCACATGCACGCCAAACGCCTTACCCCAACCGGCGACCACGCCCCCGATGCGGCCGTATCCGTAAATGCCCAACGTCTTGTCGCGAAGGCTGTTGCCGACGCCAATCTGCCACACCCCGGTCTTAAGAGCAGCCGCCTGTTGCGGGATCTGCCGCATGGCGGCAAGGATCAATCCCCAGGCTAACTCCGCGGTCGCATACGATACCGTGCCGGGATGCAGGCTCGACGACACGATGACGCCCAGCCGTGTGCAGGCATCGATATCGATGTGCGCTGATGAGCTTCAATTTTGCCAGCCGCTCCAGAAGAGCGGCGCGAATCGGGGTCCGCTCGCGGATGAGCACTAGCGCCTCGGTATCTTTCAGGCGCTCGGCGAGTGTATCCACGTCCGGCACGTGGTCGTTCCAGATTGTGACATCGTGGCCTGCGAGCTTTTGAAAACATGCCAGCGTCCGCAGGGTATCGTGATAATCGTCGAGTATCGAAACCTTCATCTCACCCGCGCCGTCCGCCCGCCGCCAGCAGAGCCAGCCCCGATGGTGTGACATTGACGATGGAGCGTCCCTCCAGGTCCTGTACTACGACCAGCCCCCGATCGTTCGCATCTTCCCAAACCGGAAGGCGCGGACACGACGTTCGCCACGCATCCATCACTTCCTCGTAGCGTCTCTCGCTTTGCGCCAGCCATTCCAGAAGGTCGAGGATCAGGGCCTCCACCACCGCGTCAGCCATCAACTAATAGTCTATAGGTGGGCGACATGGAAGTGGAAGGTCGGTAGCGCCATCCGAGCCGCTGGATCGCAGTGACCCAGCGCTATCGGCGTTTATCGGCGTTCATCTGGTGCGCCAAATCCGGTTTTTGATTCTGCGCGTATGTTAAGGCTTGGAAAAGCATATCTGGCCGCCGATGAACGCCGATAAACGCAGATAAGACAGGCAAGACCAAAGCTTCTGCCTGAAGTACGGCCCGATCTGCGCTGCTATGATAAGGGCATCATCCGGTAAACGCGCGTGGAACGAGAGCGCATCCTTCTCAAATTGCGTGAAAGGATCGTGGCCTTCGCGGCATCTCATGTGCAGGGGGATATCGCGGAAGACCTGGCGCAAGAGGTGTTGATCCTCTTGCATGAGAAATACCATCACGTGGACCGGCTGGAGGAACTGGTTCCCCTGGCTCTGCAGATCGCGCGGTTCAAGATCATGAGCCTGCGCCGCAAAACCCAACGCCACGGCGAGTACACCCAGGTCTCCGTGACCGACATTCAGTTGCCCGACCTGGAAGCCGACCCGGCCATGCTGGTCGAGCGCAAGCTGATGCTGGAGCGCCTGACACAGGCAGTAGCACAGTTGGGCGGCCGCTGCCGCGAATTGCTGCGCCTTAAATTGCAGGGCAGGAACTTCGGCGAGATTCAGAAGCGCATGGGCGCGCAGTCCATCAACACCGTTTATACCTGGGACTATCGTTGCCGCCAGCAGTTGCTCGGCCTCATGGGCGGGGGTTGGGAGCCGGACAAGAAATGAGCCGAGACGAAATTCAAAAACTGCTGGGCGGCTATGCCAGCGATACTCTCAGCGAGGCGGAGCGGCGAGTGTTGTTCGAGGCCGCGCTAGAGGATCAGGAATTGTTCGATGGGCTGGCGAAGGAACAGGCGTTGCGCGATGTGTTGCAGGATTCGTCCGCGCGCCGACAACTGCTCGCAGCGCTAGGCCCGGCGCGTGTGCCTTTCTGGTGGCTGCGGAAACCCGCTGTACTGGCGATGGCTAGCGGCTTGGCGTTGTTGATCTTCGCCACTCTGCTGGTGCGCCAGACAAGACATGCGCCTCATCGGGAAGCGATGGTAGCCGACGCGATTACCCCAGAGCCGCCCGTCACCATCCCGCCACCCGCACCCACCCCGCGCAAGGCAGCCGAGTCGCGTGCGGTGGGGCGCAATCCAACGCGTTTGGCGCCATCGCCGATCGCCAGGAGCGCTCCAGCGCCTGCGCCCTCCCCTCCGTTCGTGCCGTCGGCCCACGCTGCGCAGGCCGTCGGCGGATTGGCCGGTACTCCGCCAGCCCCGCCCCAAATGGTTCAAGCCCCAGCGGGTCGGAACTTCGTGACGCAGGAAGCTTCGCCGCTGCCTGCGCTGGCGCGCGCCAAAGCTGGATCCGCCGGGGCTGCCAGCGTGGCTGTTGACTACACACTGCTGTTAAGGGAGGTGGATGGCCAATACCAGCCCGTGCCCTCCGGCACCACGTTTCACGTCGGAGATTCGGTGCGCGTCCAGGCGCAGCCCCGCTCGGCAGGATACATCTCTCTGTTCCAACGCGACGCCACAAGTGCCGGCTGGAAGCTGGTTGCAAGCCAGCGCGTCGAGCAAGGTCAACGCTGTGAACTGCCGTCAACGGGCGGCCTGCAGTCCAGGGTACCGGCCAAACTGGAACTTCTGCTGGTGCTCTCGCGTGTGGATGGCGTCGACGTCGATGCGCAAGGCACGCCTACAATTGTGATTGAATATCGCTGAAGAAGAAGGACAGGCCGGAGGCCTGTCCTACAATCAATCATATGACCGATGCGGCGCTGCTCGACCATATCACCCGTTTGCCGCATGCTAAAGCCAATTTCAAGCAACTGGTGCGCGAACTCGGTGCGCAAGGCGCCACCCGCGCGGACCTGGAAATCGGGCTCGCCCGCCTGCTCGCGCGGGGCAATATTGTGGAACCGCGCCCCGGCCATTACGTGGCCACCGCCCACAGCCGCGAATACGCGGTTGGACGCATCAACATGCATCGCGACGGCTATGGCTTCCTGATCGCCGAGCGGCCCGTGGAGGGCATCCAGGGCGACGTGTACATCCCGGCCGATTCCGCCCGCCAGGCCATGCATGGCGACCGCGTGCTGGTGCGCATCGCGCGTATCGAGCAGGGTGGCCGCGCGGATGGCGAGATCGTCAAAGTCTTGAAGCGCGCGCATCCCACCGTAGTGGGCGAGTTTCGCGTGGGCCGCAAGGGCAATTACGTGGTGCCGCAGGACGGACGCATCCAGCAGTGGATCGA
>JBEKTJ010000402.1:0-5348 GCA_049516155.1 Bryobacteraceae bacterium | reverse complement strand
CAACTCGACTGGCAGTTGCCGGACGCCATCTTCTATCCCACAGGCGGCGGCGTGGGCATGATCGGAATGTGGAAGGCGTTCGACGAGTTGGAGGCGTTGGGGTGGATCGGGGCGCGGCGGCCCAAAATGATCGCGGTGCAGGCGGAAGGCTGCCAGCCGATGGTGCGCGCGTTCGATCGCGGCGAGGCGCGCAGCCAGGCTTGGGAGAACGCATCCACTGTGGCGGCCGGTCTGCGCGTGCCCAAGCCGCTGGGCGATTTCCTGATCCTGGATGCGGTGCGCGCGAGCGGCGGCACGGCGCTGGCGGTGAGCGACGGAAAATTGCTGGACGCGGGAATCCAGTTGGCGCGCGAGGAAGGCGTGTTTGCCGCGCCCGAGGGGGCAGCCTGTGTGGCGGCGCTGGAGAAGCTCTTGGCGTCCGGATTCTTGAAGGCGGCGGACCGCATCGTGATCTACAACACGGGCGGCGGGCTAAAGTATCTGGAAGCATATGCCACGCGGTTCCCGCGGACAGGCGCGGGCGAACAAGATAAGTTAGGCGGGCTGATTACCCCGCGCTAGAGGAGACATGCGATTCTTTCTGAGAGTATGGGCATTGGCGTTGCCTCTGCTGGCTTGGCCGTGCGTGGCGGCGGAGCGCTTTGAAATCTCGTTTCCCAAGGAGGCCAGCGCGGCTCCGCTGGATGGCCGCGTGATGCTGGTGATTTCCACCAGCGAAAAACCGGAGCCGCGGTTTCAGGTCAGCTTCAACGCGCAAACGCAGCAGGCGTTCGGCGTGGATGTGGATGCGCTCGCGCCTGGCGCAGCGGCCGTCGTCGATTCCACGACGCTGGGCTATCCACACGATAGCCTGAAGGACATCCCCGCCGGCGACTATTATGTGCAGGCCGTCCTGAATATCTACGAAACGTTTCATCTGGCCAACGGTCACACCGTCAAGCTGCCGCCCGACAAAGGCGAAGGCCAACATTGGCAGCGAAAACCGGGGAACCTATATAGCGCGGTTCAGAAGATGCATCTTGATCGCGGGTCCGACCAGGTAATCCGGCTGTCGCTGACGGAGAAAATCCCCGACGTTCCAGCCGCCGATTCCGATACCAAGTGGGTGAAGCACGTCAAGATCCGCAGCGAATTGCTCAGCCGATTTTGGGGACGGCCGATCGAGTTAGGCGCGGTGTTATTGCTGCCGGATGGGTGGGAGGATCATCCCAAGGCGCATTACCCGTTGGTGGTCTATCAAAGTCACTTCAACCGGGGCCTGGGCATCGGATTCAGCAGCGACCCGGGCAAGGGCGGGGCGTACAAGCTGTATCAGGATTGGACCGCGGGGCGCATGCCGCGGGTAATCGTGATGACCATCCAGCATGCTACTCCTTACTTCGACGATTCCTACGCGGTCAACTCGGCCAACGCCGGCCCTTACGGCGATGCCATCACGCAGGAGCTGATTCCGTACGTGGAGGGCGCCTTCCGCGGCATCGGCCAGGGATGGGCGCGCGCGGTGTATGGCGGTTCCACGGGCGGCTGGGAGGCGCTGGCGTCGCAGGTGTTCTATCCGGATTTCTACAATGGCGCTTGGGTGTTTTGCCCGGACGTAGTGGATTTCCGCGCCTACATGACCATGAACCTATACGAAGACGAGAACGCCTTCTGGGTAGTCGGTCCGTTTGCGCGCGTGCCGCGCCCGGCCATGCGCCAGGCGGATGGGCTGCTGCTCTCCACCATGGAGCAGATGAACCGCTTTGAGCTGGTGCAGGGCACCCGCAGCCGGTCGGGCGAGCAACTGGACGCCTGGCAGGCTTACTTCAGCTCGGTGGGCGAGGATGGCTATCCGCAGCCGGTTTTCAACAAGCGCACCGGCGAGATCGACCACAAAGTGGCCGAATACTGGAAGGAGCGCTACGATCTGACGCATATCATGGAGCGCGACTGGAAGACCCTGGGACCTAAGTTAGCCGGCAAGCTGCATGTGTGCGTGGGCGACGCGGATAGCTTCTATCTGGACCGCGCGGTCCACTTACTGCAAGACTTCATGGAGACTACCACAGAGCCATATTATCGCGGGACGTTTGACTTCGGGCAGCGCAAGCCGCATTGCTATGCGGGTAACTTCGATCCGCAGGTGGGACTGCAGCAGCACTATCTGCCGGAGATGGCCAAGCATATGGAGGAGACCGCGCCGAAGGGAGCGGATGTGAGTAGCTGGAAGTATTAAGACGGAGGGTCGATCTCCGAAGGGAGCGGATGTGAGTAGCTGGAAGTATTAAGACGGAGGGTCGATCTCGACTTCCGGCATTGGCTCGTATTTGGATTCGTCGAAGGGCGGGAGCGCAGGTTCGGGCGCGCCGAGGGCGGCGAGGTGGGCGCGGGCTTTTTCGAGTCCCCAGTGATAGGCGAAGGGCGGGCCGTCGCACCAGGCTTTTTCGTAGGCTTCGGTGGCGGCTCGGATGGCGGCGGTGGTGTTGCCGGCGTCGCGCTCGATTTGGGCGAGGACGTTTAGGGCGTCGGCGTGGAAGAGCGGGAGGGGCCGCGCTCGGCTGGTTCCCAGACTTGGTCGAGCAGTTCGCGGGCGGCGTTGCGGTTGCCTTGGCGATGCAATTCGGCCAGGGCGGTCAGCGCCTGGAGTTCTTCTTCGACTTGGTCCACTGCGCGGGTACGGGCCAGCGCGTGCTGCAGGCGCTCCTCGGCGGCTAGCAAGTTGCCTGAGACCAGCGCCGCCTCGCCTTGCAGCCGTGCGGCCCGGATGAAATCGCCTTCGTTTCGTTGATCGTTGGCAAGGTCCCAGGCGTGGTCCGCCCTATCGAGGGCGGTGACCGCGTCGCCTGACCAGAGGGCTAGCTGTGCGAGGTCCGCGCTGGCAACGCCCTCCCGCTGGCGCTGGCGCCCCTCGACAGCGATGCGCAGGGCCCGTTCCAGCCCGCCGAGGGAATTCGCAACCGCGCTACGACAAGCGAGGGTAAGGCAAAGAAATCGCAGGCTCGCACCTTCCGCGAAGCGGTCGTCCAGATTGTGACAGATGCCAAGGGCCCGGCACGCCGCCGTTTCTGACTCTCGGAGCTTGCCGACAAGACGCAACACCTCGGCTTGGTTTGCGAGACCGATGGCGACGTTCTCGGCCCGCCCGGCCAGATCGATTCCATGCCGGAGGAGAGCAATCGCCGCGCCAAGCCTCCCGCTGAACTGGTAGCCCAGCGCCAGGCCATTGAGCGTATAGCCCTGACGCATCGGGTCAGCCAGCCGCGGCAGTTGGTCAAGGCCGTCGGGGAAGAGCGCCTCCAGCAGGTCGACGCGCAACCGAATGGCGCCCAGGCGAAAATGGGTCTCATTGTCAAGACGATCCCGAAACGCCACGTACGCGTCCTCGTACCGTCCCAAGCCGATCAGCGTATGGTAAAGTTCGATGGCCGGGGTCAGGTTGTCCAGGCTGGTGACCTTGTCGGCTGCGACCGCTGGTAGCGGCTCGAAATACTCCCGCAGATCCCCATAGACACGGCGCTTGCTGACTTGGCTCAACCTCTTCCAGACCACTCCGCGCACGATGGGATGCAGGTCGTAGCGATTGGCGCGCCGATCCCAACCGAGTAGCCCGCGGTTTTCAAGGTCAGCGAGGGCACAGTCAAGCACACGCTCATCCGCAAAAGGCCTCCGCTTGCCCACGAGGACAGCGACCATAGTGTCGTAAGAGGCTGGCATGCGGAATGCGGCCACCGTCTGTAGTGCTTTGCTTTCAGACCCGCTAAGGCCCTGCGAGGCGAACCTCAGCACGTGCGCGCTCACGTCCTTCATGCCTTCCAGCGCCATCGGATCGAATTGCGGATGGGCCTGCCGCCAGCGCTCGAAATCGCCGTTTGCGCGCCGGTCGCGCTTGATCTCGCCCGCCAGCGCCTGGATCAGCAGCGGATGTTTGCCGAAACTACGGAAGACCGGCAACAGAACATCGCGCGTCCCTTTCACGCCGAATTCGCGCCAAAGGTTCACCGCATCGTCATCGCTCAGCCCGTGCAGATCTAGCTTCTGACAACCGGGGAGCGGATCGCCGGTTAACCGATCCTCCAAATCCGACGGATACAGCCGCGTGCTGATTAGCACGCGCGCCGCGCGGCAGGCTGACAGCTTGCGCAGGAATGTCCCTGCGTGTGGATCGGCAGTCTTGCGCAACCGGACGTCCGCGCGTCCGGCTTCCTCATCCGACAGCCGCGCAGCGTCGAGGCGCGCATAAGCGATCAGGATGCGCTCCAGCCCATCTAACACGACCAGATACGGATCGCGATTCAGCGCTGCCAGAAGTTGTTCCTCACGCTCGGGCGGGGGAATCTTCTGCACCTCGTCGCGCGGCCGATTTGTCACATAAGCCAGCGCCCGGATGACGAAGTTTTCGAACGTGGCATCGCTTTCGTAGAAACTCCACCACAGGCGTCCAGCCAGCGGCTTCATCTCCAGCGGCGCGACCTTATTGAACCAATGCCAAGTCAGCGCGCTCTTCCCCATGCCGCCAATCGCCACCACGTTGAAGACCGGCTTGTCGCCCTTGGTCGCCCACTCCGTCAACTCGTTCAATTCCGGTTGCCGCCCGATGAGCTTCCCGGTCTGCAACAGCGTGTGCGGGTGCGCGATGTAAGGCTCGGGCGGCTCCGGGATGTCGCTCACATAATGAAACGGTGACGGATTCAGCTCGCGCAGCTTTGACAGCGTATCGATCACTTCGCTGCGCAGGTCGTCAGGCGATTTGAAGAACCGCACGACCTTTTCAGTCTCCACGCGCTGCTTGAACGCTTTCAGCTTCTCCGCGCCCTCACCCATCTCGACATCTCCGACGCGGATGGCGTGATCCTCGTGCTAGCGGTGCGCCAAGATGCCGAGATAGATCTGCGACTCATCCACCATGCGCAGCGAAACCGCTATGGCATCATCGTCGCTGGCCGGGAGATGCTCCATCATCACGGGGAAGAAGCCCTGCCGGCAACAGGCGTCCAGCACAACTCCGCGATGCTCCGGCAAGTCGCGCGCCGTGCTACTGATCATCACCCGCTTCTGCTCAGGCATACTTCACCGCAGTAGTTGAGTATACCGAAAGCAATCCACCGCGTGGTCGTTCACCATCCCCACCGCCTGCATAAACGCATAGCAAATCGTCGATCCCACAAACCGAAACCCACGCCGCTTCAGGTCCTTGCTCATGGCGTCGGATTCGGCCGTGCGCGCCGGCAGTTCCTCCAACGTGCGCCGGGCGTTCACGCGCGGACGCCCGCCGGTGAACTGCCAAATATACTGGTCGAAGCTGCCGAACTCCTCCACCACTTTCAGAAACGCCTGCGCATTGCCGATCGCGGCGGCGATCTTCAGGCGGT
>JBEKTJ010000401.1:0-2895 GCA_049516155.1 Bryobacteraceae bacterium | reverse complement strand
CCCACAGATCGCGCGCGAAACGCCAGGCGATCCAACAGGCCAGCAGCACGTAGAGCGCTCCGGCCAGGCGCAGCGGAAAGCCGTCGCGCGCGCCCCATGCCGGTATGGCCAGATAACTCCAGGCCAGCAGCGGAGGCTTGTCGAACCAGATGTCGCGATAGAGCGCCTTGCCGTCTGCCATCTGGGCCGCGGCGGCCAGCGGCAAGGTCTCTTCGGCCCACAGGATATCGACGTGGCACAGGCGCGCCGCCAGCACCAGGGCGAACAGCATCAGGAAGAAGAGCCGCGTGCCTTTCACGATTTCAAACTTTTCACAATCCAAGCTATGGTACCTTGAACCGCCCGCCGATTGGGTTTATGATAGGCAAATAAAAGGCGAACGGTGGAGGATATCCAGGATCAGCTCGCGATGCTGCGGCGGCGCATCGCGCACATCGACAAGAAGTGGACCGGCGACGCTCCCGTGCGCCCGCGCGTCACGGACCTGCGTCCCGCGCGCTACTTCGTCGAGGAACTCATCAGCGGCGAAGTGGTACATACCGCTTGCGGCGAGCATTTCGAAACCGAGAAGCTGTTTGAGCGGCATCGGCGCCATGGCAGTATGGATATCTCGAACCTGCACGAACTGCCGCCTGATCTGCTGGATTCGCTCTCGGACGGTGCGATCGCCTCCTCGCATCCCACGAAATGGGCGTTTCTCGACACCGAAACCACGGGCCTGGCGGGCGGCACCGGCACCTATGCTTTTCTGATCGGAGTCGGCAACATCGAGCCTGCCGGTTTCCGGCTTCGCCAATTCTTCATGCGCGACTACGGCGAAGAAGCCTCCCTGCTGCGGCGGCTTTCCGAGCATCTCGCGCAGTTCGATGTGCTGATTACTTACAACGGCAAGACCTACGATCAGCCGCTGCTCGAGACCCGCTTCCGCATGGCGCGGGCGCGGCATCCCTTCGAGCGGCTGGCGCATCTGGATCTCCTGTTCGGCGCGCGGCGCCTATGGAAACTTCGCCTGGAGAGTTGCCGGCTGGTGGAACTGGAGAACCGTATTCTGGGTGTGGAGCGCCAGGGCGATCTGCCGGGCGAGATGATCCCTTACTACTACTTCGAATATCTGCGCACGCAGCAGGCATTCCGCCTGGTGCCGGTGTTCCATCACAATGCCATCGATATTCTATCGCTGGCGTGCCTGACGGCGATCGTGCCATTCGCCTTCCGCTCGCCGGAGGAGACTGCGTTCCGGCATGGGGCCGATCTGATCGGCCTGGCTCGTTGGGTGCTGCAAGCCGGTCGGCACGAGGAAGCTCTGCGGCTATTGCGCCGCGCGGTGGATCTGGGGCTGCCGGACGATCTGCTGTTTCGGACGCTTTGGGATATCGGCGCGCTGGAGAAACGGCTGGGGCGGGCGGATGCTGCGCTGGCGATGTTCACCGACTTGGCCGCGTCGCGCAATGCATACCGTGGGCGCGCCTTGCGGGAACTGGCGATGCATTATGAACATCGCGAGCGCAATTATGCCATGGCGCTGGAGATGACCCATAGCGCGCTGGCATTGGAGGATTCTCCGGACTTGCGGCGGCGCGAGCTGCGTTTGCGGGAGCGTGCGGCCCGGCCGCGCCGTTGAATTTCACAAATTGTTTACGAATTCCCCACACCCGCACCGACGGCAGGCGAAACAATATTAAGAAGTGCTCTCCTCCCAGCGCAAATCCAAACTCTGGTTGCTGCTCAGCGTGCTGGAACGCTTCGCCGCGCTAGCCGTGCTGCTGGTGCTGTCCCCATTGATGCTGGTTGTGGCGATCTCCACCGTCCTGCTGTCGCGCACGTCGCCTCTGATCGCGCATCGCCGGCTGGGCCTCGGTGGCAGTCCGCTTTGGGTGCTGAAGTTCCGCACCATGTGGCGGCGCGGTCCGCGGCCAGCGGTGCGTTTTGCATTGGTGGAATACATTGAGGACGAAGGCGGTCCGCGCGAGAAGAGTACGCGGGACCAGCGCATATGCAGCCGCTTCGCGCGCTTCTGCCGCCGCCATTCGATCGATGAATTGCCGCAGCTTGTGCACGTGGTGCGAGGCGAAATGTCGCTGGTGGGCCCGCGGCCCATCACGGATTCCGAGTGGAAGCTGCATTATCGCCGGCAGGCGGCCGAAGTGCTGCAGGTGAAGCCGGGGATCTCCGGCCTATGGCAGATCAGGGGACGCAGCCGGCTCACTTACGAGCAGCGCCGCGACCTGGATCTGGCGCTGGTGCGCAACCGTTCGCTCAAGCTCTATTTTCAGATTCTGCTGTGGACCCTGCCCGAGATCTGGAGCGGACGGAACGCCTGGTAGCAATTATCCGCAGTGCTAAGATGGCTTCTGGGCCCGCTATGCAAGCCATCCAACTCGCGCCGGGGATCGATCCCTACGAGGTTCTCGAAACCGGTAATGTGCTGGTCTTGCCGGAAGTGCCATTCACTCTGAGCGCCGAAGACCGCGAGTTGATTCAGGGCATCCGGCAAAGCGGCGCGCATCACAAGAATATCTCTTACCGCCCTCAACAAGACAAAGTGTCGGGGCTGGACAAGACCGCGGCGCCGACGCGCGAGCGCCTGCATGCGATTCTGCGGCGCTATTCTGAGTCGGCCATCGCCGGCGCCGCGCGCGTGCTGCCGCGATACCGCCAGCGTTGGAGTTTGGATTATGCCAGCCTCCGGCCTATTGAGGAAGCCGGAAGAAAGCTGCCGCTCAAAAAGCGCAACGACCTGCTGCATACCGACGCGTTCCCCACACGGCCTACGCACGGCGGACTGATCCTGCGCAGTTTTTGGAATCTGCATCCTTCGAAGCCGCGCGTGTGGTGGACTTCGGACCCGTTCGAAAACCAAGCCGCGCGTTACGCCGTGGCGGCCGGCCTGGGGGG
>JBEKTJ010000400.1:0-2952 GCA_049516155.1 Bryobacteraceae bacterium | reverse complement strand
CGGGACACAACATTGGTGCGGATGAGAGGACTTGAACCTCCACTCCCTTGCGAGAACTAGAACCTGAATCTAGCGCGTCTGCCAATTCCGCCACATCCGCACAATTTGGTTGGGCTTCCTCCATTTTTTCAGGCGCACCACCAGAAGTCAAATTACGTGGTCGCTGCCTCGGCCCGCACGCTAGAATGGAGCGCATGGATCGGACAGGCAGGTCTGAAACGCTGGCGGCATTCATCGAAGCCGCCAAAGCTAAGGGTGCCGCGGACGATTTCCTGGCAGCCCTGCTCCGCCAGAACGGTTGGGGGGACAAGGAGATCTATGCGGCCTTCGCACGCTATTACCAGGGCCTGACCGGACTGCCTGTGCCGGTGCGCGCCGGCAGAGCTGGGGAAGCAGCCCGCGACGCATTCCTTTACCTACTGGCGTTTTCCACCCTCGGTACGTGGATCATCGCGCTGGGGTCGCTGATTTTCACCTTCATCGACCGCTGGTTTCCGGATCCGCTCGCGCGTCAGCAATTCGGGCCGCATTACCAGATCGCCAATGAAATGGCCTGTGTCATCGTGGCTTTTCCCATCTTCCTTCTGGTCATGCGCTTCATTCTACGGGATGTTGAGAACCATCCGGAAAAACTCGAATCCGGTGTGCGCCGGTGGCTCACCTACATCGCACTATTGGCTGCTGCAGGCACCGTGATTGGCGATCTGATCGCGTTCCTCACCTATTTCCTCGAAGGCGATCTGACCACCCGATTCGTCCTCAAAGTACTGACCGTGTTCATCGTTGCGGGCAGCGTCTTTTGGTACTACCTGAGATCTCTCGGGAGAGGATCGCGCGATGCCGAAGCATAGGGACTTGATGCTCGGAGCCGGAGCTACGGCGGCGGTCTTGGTGGGGTTGGCGCTCGGGTTCATCCAGCTTGGACCGCGCGGAAAACAACGGGCCATGCGTGCCGACGAGCGCCGCGTGCAGGATTTGCAGTCGATCGCGCAGGCAATATATCTCCGGCAGACGGTGCCGGCCTCCCTGGCCGAGTTGCCGCGCAGCCCCGTCGCAAGTCTGCACGATCCGGTCACTCAAGCGCCTTATGAGTATCATCCGCAATCCGGCATGCGTTACGAACTCTGCGCCAGCTTTGCCACCGATAGCGTCGATAGCGCCGATAGCGCCGGCTATGAAGGCTTCCGAAGGGACCCGCCGTCCTGGAGCCACACGCGGGGCCGGTACTGCTTCCAACTCGACGGCAGCCGAATGACCCTCTACTGAATGCGGCCACCGCCCGCGGGTCCGCATTGACATCGGCTTTAGGATAAACTGGGTCTAGGCTGCCCGTCGTCGAGAACCGCTCCTGGTTTTCCCCCGGCGCGGCCGCGAGCCGCAAAAACGACATTCAAACGCCGCGCGAGTTGCGTGGCCGCTGACGCGATTGCCACCCGGCAATTCGAAGTCGAGCGCCTCAGAAGGAAGAAATGGAAGACAAACTCAAACTGGCCGTGTTCATCGATTTCGATAACATCGAAATCGGCGTCAAGTCCACGCTGCATCGGGAATTTGACGTGGCCGCCGTGCTGGATGCGCTGAAGGAACGCGGTGAAATCGTCACCTGCGTGGCTTACGCGAACTGGGGGCGGCAGGAAGCCGCTACCCGCGCCATGACGGAACATGCCGTACAAATGGTGCAGCGCGACCCGTCGCCGCGCGGCGACAAGAACGGCGCGGACATCAACCTGGCGCTTGACGCGCTGGAAATGGCCTTCACCCACGATCACATCAACGCATTCGCCATCGTCAGCGGGGACAGCGATTTTATGGCCCTGCTCAACAAATTGAAACAATACGATAAGCGCGTGTTCGTGCTGGGCGGAAAGGCGTTCACCAGCACTATCCTGCAAAAGAACTGTCACGAGTTCATCAGCTACGAATCGTTGCTGGATGAGCCCAAACTAGCCCCGCCGCCCCAACCGCGGCCCACCCATCAGTCCGGCGGGCAGCCTCCCCAACAGCAGCAGCAACCACGCGGACCGCAGGCGCACCGTCGTCCGGCGCCGCTCGATCTGGCGCAAGCCATGCCGCTCGTCGAGCGCGCCCTGCAAGCCTTGGAGCGTCGTAGCGTGCGCCCGCAGCTCGGGCTCCTGAAATCCACCATGCTGCAGCTCGATTCCGCCTTCAGCGAGAAAGCTTACGGGTCGGGATCTTTCACGGATTTTGTGGAGAAGCTGCAAAAGGCCAACTACGTCCAAGTCACGGGCGGCGAGGGCCGCTACATGATCAAGCGCATGGGCGCGATCGGTCCCGAGAAGACCACCGTGCGGCCGGAGGCGGCCCTGCCCGTACTGCGCGATGTGCTGGAGACGCACCGCATGGAGGTGGACGAGGGCGTACAATCCGACGTGCTCGCCGAGTGGGTCAAGCAGGAACATCCCGATTACGACTGGAAGCAATACGGGTTCCAGGAATTCAGCGAACTGCTGAACTATGCGCAGGATAAACTGGTGGTTCGCATCAATCCGGATGAGGAGAAGGGGCTCACCGTGTATCTGGGTCCGGAATTCCATCCGCCCGCGCCTCCCGAGCCTCCCCCGGAGCCAGCCATCGAAGAAGAAGAGGTGGAGGAGCCGCAGCCCATTGTCGCCGGCCAGCCTACCGCGGCCGGGATTATCCCGGATATTCCGGTGCCCACGCGTGGCCGCAGCACCCGCAAGTCCGCGGGGCCGAGATCTTCCGGACCGCCGAAAAAGCGCGCGCCCAGGCGCAAGAAGACCGACGCTCAGCCCGACTAGGCTCTGCCCTATTTATTTGCCGGACGGGTTGTTCGTCTCGAACGAGCGGAACAGCCCGTCTTTTGTTCCTGATCGCATCGCTCACTGACAGGTCGCGGGCTGGCGACCGCACGACCAGGTTGGGTCTACAATAGCAATGAAAGGTAGGGCGATTTATGGAACGGCGTGATTT
>JBEKTJ010000399.1:0-3012 GCA_049516155.1 Bryobacteraceae bacterium | reverse complement strand
ATCATTGGCGGCGCGCTGGGGGCGCTGGGGGCGGTCTGCATCATCTGGGCGTTCAAGTCCGGCGGGATTCCGAATTTCGTGATGCCGCTGGTCTTCGGAGGCGCGCCGCTAGTGAACGTGTTGGTCTCCATGGCCATGCATCCGCCGAAGAATGCGCCGCACCCGCTGCTTTACGTGGGTTTTTTGCTGGCGGCGCTGGGTGGCGGGATTGTGCTGTATTACAAGCCGTCGTAAAGCAGAGGGCGGGTCTGGAGACCCGCCGCAGGCGTGGACGCCCGCCCCACAAGCTACTTGCCGATCGAATAGAGAAACTTGGCCGTGCGAATCAGGATGTGTTTATCCGAAATTGCCGGTGAACTCAACGTGTAATCGTTCAAGTCGTTCTCCGCCAGAACTTCGAACTCGGGTCCGGCCCTGATCACCGTGGTCAGGCCCTCTTCGTTCGTAATGTAGATCTTGCCATCCGCCAGCACGGGCGATGCGCTATAAGTGGCCGGCTTGATGCGCTTGCCGCCCCAGATTTCCTCACCGGTCTTCGCGTTCAGGCACCACAGAATGCCGCGATCGTTGACCGAATAGAAATACTTGCCGTCGGTGACGGGCGTGGGAACATCCGGCCCATTCATGAACTCCCACAGCTTGTGCGACTGGGAAACGTCGCCCCGTCCGCCGGCGCGAAATGCGATCAGCGGTTTCACCCGGGTGGGCGCGTAGACCACGTCGTCGTACACCACCGGCGAGGCGATGATGCGGTGCGCGGGGTCGTTGTTCGGATTGAAGCCCGTCGCGCGCCACAGTTCCGTACCGGTAGCCGGATCGTGGCCGGTCATAACATCGCCGCCAGTGACGACGATCTCCACGCGATTGCCGTAGCGCAGCAGCGCGGGTGTAGTGTAAGAATCGGGCGATTCGCGAATCGCGTCCGTCGGCCGGATTACCCGCCACACGGTCTTGCCGGTCTTCTTGTCGATGCGCAGAACGTAGGAGGGATCGTGCGTGCGCATGCCATGCAGCACCTGCACGTAAAGCGCATCCTCGTAGAGCAAGGGCGAGGACGCGTAGCCCCAGTTCAGACCGAACTTGCCGTAGTCTTTCTGGATGTCGCGCATCCACAGCTCGTTGCCTTTGAAGTCGAAGCCCTTTAGCACGCCGATGCCGGTCATGGCGTAGACGCTCTGGCCATCGGTGACGGGCGATGGCGACGACATATTCTGTTTGTTGATCTTGTAATTGCCGGTCGCAATCAGCTTCTTCCAGATCGGCGTTCCTTTGGTTTTGTCGACGCACCATAGGTACAGATCGTCGCCGTCCGCCACGTTGAGAAACACGTTGTTTCCCCAAATGATCGGCGTGGCGCCCGATCTGGCGGGCATTTCCAGTTTCCAGGCGATGTTCTCCGTCGCGCTCCAATGCAGTGGAAGGTCTTTTTCGGTACTGATGCCGTTCAAGGAAGGGCCGCGCCATTGCGGCCAGTTTTCGGCGGCGGCCGGCAGCGAGATTACGGCCAGGAACGCGGCAAGCGATGGCGAAACGCGCACGGCTATCCTCCTCTCAATCCGCCCGAGAGCGGGATACTCAGAAGGATATCATGCCCATCATGCAGAAGACGGTTCAGAATGGCGCTTGGCGCCGGGCGCGGCAGGTACATTTCGGCGGCGCCGCGGTCATGCGATGGTCACTCCGGCCTGCGCCGCTACCTTCCGGATGTAACGCTGTCCTTCGTCATACTCATCGGCCGTCTTCAAGTGTTCGAGCATCAGCGGCGTTTCGCCAGGCAACCGTGAGAGTTCGTTCAAATATGTGCGGTAATCGATCTCGCCGCGTCCGGGAATCACTTCCTGAAAGTGCACGTTCAGCTCCACGATCCATGCCAGGTCTTTGGCATGGCACGAAACGATCCAGGGACCCAGTTTGCGGAAGCAGTCGGCGATCACTTCGCTGTTGCGGTAGAAGCGCTCCGGCGAATTGATTACATTGCAGACATCCAAATGCACGCCGAATGCCGGGCGGTCCACAGCTTTGATGAGCTGCAGGTAGGAATCCGGGCCGTCGGGCAGTGACCAGCCCATGGCTTCAATGGTGAATTTGGTTCGCTTGGGTTTGATTTCATCGATCACATGCCGGCAGTTATCGACAGTGGCGTCGAAGAACTGCTGCGACAGGTTTCTCGGATTTGGCCCGTACCAGACGGTGGGATTGTAAGATCCCGCAATATCCACGCAGCAGCGCGCGCCGGCGGCTTCGGCGAGGGCCATGCGCTCGACCACGTATTGCAGATTGGCACGGCGCTTTTCGGTATCCGGGTCCAGCATATTGACCCACGCGCCCACTTCGGCGATCGTCACATTTTCGGCCGCGAAGGCCTTTTCGATGGCGCGCACGCGGACGGTGTCTTCGGCTTTGGCCTGCGGACAGTAGGCGGCGCTATAGCCCAGGCGGCGATGCTCATGCGCCAGTTCGGCTGGATCGTCGCTCTTCAGGAATATCGGCCCGCCCAGGCGGATGGCACGGCCCTCGGCGTCGGCGAAGCCAGCCAAAGCGGCGGCGCCCACCGCGGCCAGAAACGACCGGCGATCGGTTCGCATCATGGCCCGATTTTAGCGCGCTGACAATCCTGTAGGATGAAGTATGCTTTCTTTGCGAGCGTTCCGTGCCGTTCCCCACAGCCCCAAGCGGTATTTAAAGTAACGCCATCGCTGGTGGGGGTCGCCGGACAATGGCTGGCTCCGGGGTGCTGCACCAGTGCACCGGCGCTACAACCTGAGCGGATGCGCGTGCGTGAGTTTTCATCGCCCAGGAATGGCGTGGCCGCGCAGGGGACCGATTTCGAGATCACGCCCTAACTAACTACGGAACAATGCGGAAGACGATCCCGCAGCCAATACCGCCCGACTCAAACTGGGTGCATCCGTCATTGCCCCCGATCTGGGTCGTGCCCAAAATCTCGCGCGGGCCGGGCGTCAAAGGCCCCTCCGGATTCCAACCGTCGGCGCCGCCGGCAAAACTGTGCAG
>JBEKTJ010000398.1:0-4604 GCA_049516155.1 Bryobacteraceae bacterium | reverse complement strand
GGCACCTTTCAGAAACCCACGGCCTATTCGATGGGCGGTCCCGTGGTACTGGGCACGGCCGATTTCAACGGCGACCACAAGATCGATATCCTCACTGCCAACGTGCGTGTCAACATAAGCCTCTTATCTGTGTTGCTGGGTGAAGGCAACGGGACTTTCCAAGCCGCGCCGGAGACGGAGATGACCGCTTTTGCGGCGGGCGCGAACTCGGTTGGCATGGCATCGGCGGACCTCAACGGCGATGGGTTGACGGATTTTGTCGTCGCCGAATCCACCGGCGCGCAGGTGCTGTTGGCCGCGGGCAACAACCGATTCACCGCCGGACAGTTCCTCAGCACCGTGGCCACCGCGATCGCGCTGGCGGACGTCAATGGCGACGGCATTCCCGATCTGATTATGACTACCAGCACCAACAACGTGGCGGTGTTTCTGGGTAATGGCGACGGCACTTTCCAATCCGCGTTGAATTCCAACGCGAACGGCAGCCAGTACACCCTAGCCGTCGGCGATTTCAACGGAGATGGCAAGCCCGACTTGGCGCTGAACGTCGGCGGACTCCTCGGCGTCATGCTGGGAGATGGAAACGGCAACTTTGCACCGCCAGCCCAGTTGTTCGCGCTGGGAACCGAGCCCGACTCCATTTGCGTGGGCGATTTTAACCATGACGCCAAATTGGACGTGGTCGTGTCCAATTTTGGAGAAGCCGGATTCGGTCCGGCCACCATTTCCGTTTTCCTGGGGAATGGAGACGGGACTTTTCAGCCTCCAACCAACCTACCGCTGCCGGCCAGCGCCGATCCCTGGGAAGTGGAGGTAGCCGATCTGAACGGCGACGGGAACCTGGATATCGTGTCGTCCAACAACAACGAGACGTACCTTTCCATTTATCTGGGCAACGGCGACGGGACCTTCCAGCAGCCAACCACCGTCTTCTGCGCTTTCGCGCCGGAGAACATGGTGATCATGGACTTCAACGGCGATGGTATTCCGGATATCGCGTTCATGAGCTTCGGCGAGGAGGACGCGGGCGTACTCGCTGGGAAGGGCGACGGGACATTTGCGCCGGCGGTCTTCTTCGGCGCCAACGTCTTTCCGCTACAGATTGCCGGGGGGACGTTCGAGCCGGGCGGCAAACCCGGGCTAATCCTGGTGAATACCGCGGAACAGCCGGCCGTGGGCTATACCGTGCTGGTGAATACGTCGAAATAGGGTGGCATGGACAGGCCGGAGGCCTGTCCTACAGAGCCAGACAGATCTTGGTGAGCAGGGATTCGGGAGCCGTGCGGCCCGGCTGATTCAAGTAGAACTCCAGCGCGGGCGCGTCGGATACCTCCACATCCGCATGGCGCAGGCACCAGCGCATCAGTCCCGCGTAGGCTACGGCCAAACCCGCATAGGGGCCCTTGTGTATGGCCGTCGCGTAATCGCGCGCGGGCAGTTCGAGCCCTTGGATCTCCCCTTCGCCGGGCATGGCGCGGGGCACCGTGAACGCCGCATCGTAGCGGAGATGTCCGGGCGGAGTGACTTCCGGGTCGTCATAACTAATGCCCAGGCCTTGTGTCCACGGGCCGAAAAGTCCATGCGCACCCACCCAGGCGGCCAGCCGCTCGAAGCTTTGCCCTACATCGCTATAGGGCCCTACGTGCCGAAGCCGGACCACGCTCAACGGCCCGATGCGTTCCAGACCGGCGGCCGCCTCCGAAGGGTCGACGACGGCGATCGATGCCGCGAGAAGGCTCCGTTCCATGCGGTAGCGGCTGGGCGATGCTTGAAATGCGGCCTCGAATGCGCGCGTGAAGGATTCATGCGCCTGGTAGCCGGCTTCCAGCGCAATCTCCAAAATCGACCGGCTGGTGTTCCGCAGCCGCGCCGCCGCGCGTTCCAGGCGCAGCCTGCGCACGTGCTCCGCAACGCCTTCACCGGTAAGCGCCCGAAAGACGCGATGGAAGTGGTATGGAGAAAAGCAGGCGACTTCAGCCAACTCAGACAACGATGGACCGTCGTCGAGGTGTTGCTCGATATGTTGAACCGCCCTCCCAATTCTTTGTTGATAATCGTCCCAAGTCGTCTGGCGCGCCACCAGACTAGTTTACTGGTCTGACCGGATGGCGCAGAATGGTCCGCAGCTTTTCGGGCGGCACGCGGCGCGGATCGGACAGATAAATCTCGTGGTGCAGGCCGTCGAAACCGTAACCCTGCGCGGCGGCGAAGGCTTCCATCTCCCGGATGGTCTCCGGCTCACCGTCGTAAGGTCCGGTATGGAGCACCTGCACGCACAGGTCTTCGTTGAGGCCGGTCAACTCGACTTCTTTGAAGAGCGGATCTTTGCCCTTCCCGACCAGCTTCTTCCGGGCAGCTTCCAACTCGCGTCCGGCGATGAAATCGGGAGTCCGGATCAAAAGCCGCCACGACCATTTGTCCTTCGGTGCGGTCATGAACGAATCCCCTGAATCGACCCACCACAGCCCCTCGAGCTTCGAGACGCCGTAGTCCCGGCCTGCGGCCTTGCTGGCCATTTTAACGGTGAAAGCCACGCTGAAGAGCGAACCGACCGCCTGCTCGAAAGCGTCCCCGCCCGGTGCTCCACGGCCTGCGATCCCGAGATAGTTCGCTTTGGCAATCCGAAGCAGGACAGGTTTGCGGGGCGTCACATAATCCGCCTTGTTGAGTTGATGAACGTCGAGCTTCGCCATGGCTCACAGCATAAGTCATCCGCGCCTCGGTTTCTTGATTGTCTTTGCGATTTTCATACCGGTGAGCGATTTCCGGCCAGTGCCGCAGTCCACGCTTTGGGCGTGGCCGCGAAGGTAATAATTCCACAGCCTTCATAAGCCGTGCCTGCCTGCGCCACGTCGCAAAGTCGGTGCCCACCTCGCTGCGAAAGACCCGCTCGATGGTGCGCACGCCGGCGCCGGCGTTGGCGCAAAGCGCGTGCAGCGAAGGATTGTGCGCTTGGTTGGCGATTAAAGCCTGGGCCACCGCCAGCGCGCGCGAATCTCTTGGCAGAGTGAGGAAGGTAGGCACTGAGGACGCGCGTTGCAGGTGGAAGACCAGCAAATCTCGTAGCGCGCAGTGCAGTCGGTTGCGCGTGCGGAGCTGTCCCACCCGGACAGCTTCCACGATTAACTCGCGCAGCAGGGGCGTAACATGCAGCACTGCGCACGTAGTTGGCAGCTTGGGGGCGAGACCGCGCCGCAGGTAAAGCGTGCGCATGGAAACGGCGGCGGGCATGCGTATGCGGTGCATCGTCCCGGCGGGAATCCAGATGGCGAAGTGCGGAGGAATCAGCCAGAAGCTTTGGCCCACGGAAACCTCCATGACCCCGCGCGTGGCGTAGATCGCCTGGTCCGCGCCGTGGGCATGCTCCGGCACGTCGAAAGCGGGCGGATACTCGTACGCCAGAGTGGAAATGGAAGTGCCCGGCTTTGGGTCGTAGCATTCGAGGTAACCTTGTCGCATTTGAGATATATTATGACAGATAGGGGGTCTTTACGACAGACCCTCCGATGGCGCAGAATGAATAAATGACGCTAGGTACACAGAAACTCGTAGCATTTGCGGCGGTCCGCGACCGCGACGCCGCCCGAACGTTTTATCGCGATACGCTGGGCCTGAGGCTGGTGGGCGAGGATCAGTTCGCGATGATCTTTGACGCCAACGGCACCACCCTGCGCCTCGCGCCGGTGCCCGATTGGACCCCGCCGCAGTTTACCGTGCTGGGTTGGGAAGTGAGCGACATCGTGGCTGCGGTGAAAGGCCTCGTCGGCGCGGGAGTCGAGTTCCAGCGCTATCCGTGGATGAAGGATCAGGACGAAATGGGCATCTGGACTTCACCCAGCGGTCCGGACGTGGCCGCCGCGCACGCGGGCGCGCGGGTGGCATGGTTCAAGGATCCGGACGGCAATGTGCTGAGCGTTGCACAGATGCCGTAGACGGCCTATAGCTCCTCCACCTTAAGCGTCACGTCCGCCTTGGCCCAGGCCGCGTCGAACTCGCGCTTCACCCATTCGGCGTCCTGGTTCTTCCCCTGTGCCCTTAGGGATTCCATCAGCCCGAATAACATGCGCCCATTGCGCGGAGACCGCTTGACGCCTTCGCGAAAAACTGTTTCCGCCTCGGCGGCTTTGCCGGCCAGCAGCAGCGCCGCCCCCAGCGATTCGCGCGCGGGATAATACCAGTCGGGCGGCTCGTCATAACCCAAGGCGTCCTGCGCCGCAACCGCGAGTTGCCAGTACGGCACCGCTTCGGCGGGCGTGGGAGCCAGTCTGGCCGCCAGCGTTTCGCTCGCGATGGTCAATACGTCCTTCGCCTTGTTGAGGCCCCAGCCCATATCCGGCGGGACTGCGGCGCGAATCGCCTCGAATGCCGCTTGCTCGCGAGCCGCCGCCGTCCGATCGCCGCGAGCCGCGTACGCCACTGCCCGCGCATAACGCCAAGTCGCCGTCGTGGCATGCAACGATTCCTTGGGCTGCGGGATGTTTAGGATTCCGTCCCAGTCCCGGAAGCGCACGCGCGCGAAAGCGGTAAAGGCGTTGAAAGCGTCCGCCATCTCCGGCATGCTCTCGAACATAGGCGCCGCCCCTTTCGCCAACTCGTCCGCGGCG
>JBEKTJ010000397.1:0-3022 GCA_049516155.1 Bryobacteraceae bacterium | reverse complement strand
GACTTTTTCAGCGTGGCCGCGAATTCGGTGGTGACGCCATGAATCCGCAACTGGACCAGTTCGTCCGGCTGCAGGGTGTAGCCTAAGCCGCGAAGTTCGCGGATGTATGCAGTGCTAACCCCATGAATGCGGAGTTGCACCAGTTGGTCAAGCGGGAGGCGGTGGTAGCCGAGTTCGTCAAGCTCCCGGATATAAGCGCGGGATATGTTGTGGACGGCCAGTTCGAAGAGCCGCTCGGCGTCTACATCGTTGTAGCCCAAGGAGTGGAGGGCGGCGACATAGTCCGGGTTGGGCGAGAAGACAAAGGCGCCGCCGCCGCCGTCATTACGAAAGCTACCTTCGCACGCAAACGTGCCGGCGTCGCGCAAGATTTCGAATTTGGCGGGGCCGCCGGCTTCGACGCGGGCGCGGGTAAGGCCTCGGAAGTCGTCGAAATCGTAGCTGGAGGAGGAACTGTAGCTGTTATGCCCTGCCCAGCTCCGGTGGATGGAGAATTGCGCTCCTTGCGGGTTGAGCTCCAAGGTCCATTGTCCGGCGATGGGGCCGGAGGGCGGGTTCTGAGCCATCAGGAAGTACAACGGGACGATTGCGAGGACCAGCAGCCAGATGTATTTTCGGACGTCTTGATCGTTCATGGGAGACTCCTTAAATTCAAAAACCGGATTGTTTGAGACGAATTAGTTGTTGTACCGACAGGTTTTTGATGCCGGTTTCGTGCAGGTGCCGGATAAACGCTGCGTCCACGCCGTGGATGCGCAACTGCCGGTACTCGTCCGCCGTAAGACCGTGGTAGCCGGCGTCCTTTAGCTCAGCCATGTAGTCCGGCGTCACACCGTGTATGCGCAGGCTGACAAGATCGGCGACGGATAAGTTGGTAAGGCCGTTGTTTTTCATTCCGCGCATGAAGTTCACGTCGACTCCGTGAATCGCCATCTGTATCAGCTCCTGCGCCGCAACGTTCGGATAACCGGCTTGCTTCACCGCCATGGCGAACTCGGGCGTCACACCGTGGATCTTCAACTCGATCAGCTCGTCGACGGTGAGATTCCGGAATCCCGCGGCAACGATTCCGGTGAGGAAGTCATGGCTCTGCTCGGGTTGGGCGGCGGGCGGATCAGGGACGGCCTGCGCGGCGGCAATAACGGTTGCGGCCGGCCTGCGTGAAGCCGCAGGCGTCGCCGGTGCGAGTGCCACCGGGCTGGCGCTGGGGAACGCTGGCGCCGTACGCTCAGCGCGCACAGCCGGGTGTAGCGCCACCGCCAAACAGGCGACCACCGCCGCCCCCGCGAGCGCGGGCAGCCAGGCTGGGCCGCGCCGTTCAGGCTCCCGTGCGCTAAGCAGTCGCCGGATTCGGTGGATCAACGAGCCGCCGCGGGCGGACATCGCCAGTGCCGGTTCGGCCGCGCGGATCTGTTCGAGGTCGACCAAGGCGCGCGCATACGTGACGCGGTCGCCGCAGAGCTGCGCGGCGAAATCGTCACAGCAGTTTTCGCGTTCGATGCGGATCTGGCGGGATACCCACCAAACCGCGGGGTGATAGAACAGCAGCGTGTCCACCGTGGTTTGCAACAGATTGACAAGGTAATCGTGGCGCCGGATGTGTGCGATCTCGTGCGCCAGCAGGGCCTCCAAGGCGCGCCAGTCAAGGCCCGCGAGGTACGCGGCGGGCATCAGAATGACGGGGCGCAGCCATCCGATTACGCAAGGCGACTGTGCTGCGCGATGGATGCACAAGCGGGCCGGGGCCGATACAGCGGCGCGGCGCATTAGATCCCGCAGGGTGCGCTCCCATTCCGGCGGTACGGGAAGCGAGGCGGCGCGGCGCAGGCGATGCAGATATGTCCAGGCGCCGATGCCGCGCATGGATAGCAGGACCACGCCGGCGATCCACAGGGCCACGATCCAGGGGAGAAAAGGCGTCAGGGAGTCCCGCAGACTGGAGCGCCCGTAGGCGGACGCCGTGACAAGCGGCGCCGGGGGTGCAATCGAAACCGCTAAGCCGGGTGGCGTGGCCAGCGAGGCCGGCGACGCCTGCGATTGAAGGACAGCGGCCGTATAAGTTACAACGGGCAACGCCAGAAGCACCGTCAGAAACAAACAACTCACCGCATAGCGGGCGCGCGCCGACGATCCCCGCAGGGCGAAATTACAGCCGGCGAGGACCAGTGCCGCCAGCGTTCCTTGCCAGAGAAAATGCAACAAAGCCCAACCGAGGGCCCAGCAGGCTGGTTGCGCCAAGAGATTTTGGATATTTGTCATGGCCGTGGTTCTTTTCCTTTTTCAAAGTCTGCAAGCATCTGACGCATTTCGGCGATCTCCTCGGTGGAGGCCTTGCGGCTGGAAAGCGCTTGCATCATCAGCCGGGAGGCCGAGCCGCCAAAAGCACGGTCCAGCAGGTGGCCCACCATTTGGCGCTGGGTTTGCTCCCGCGCCAGCCTTGCCTTGTAGACGTGCGCTCGGGCAGTTTCATCCCGTTCGACAAGGCCTTTAGCGGCCATAATCTGGAGGAGCTTCAAGACCGTGGTGTAGCCGATTTCGCGTTGCCGCTCCAGCGTGGTGTGGACCTCGCGAACGGTGCTGGGGCCTAAATCCCACAGGACGCGGAGGATTTCCAGTTCGGCGTCGGTGGGGCGTGGAAGATCGGTTCGGGGCATCTGAAATCGAGGATACTACGAAGATGTTCGTATTGTCAACGAAAATCTTCGTAGTTAACACACGGCGCGTGGAAACCGCTGTGCTCTTACTTCCCCACCACAATAATGGAAAATGAATCCGGCGCCATCTGACCACGCCGCTGTCCGGGCGCAGGCGGGGCGAAATCCCCGGTGATCGACAGGATCCGGTCCGTCTTGGTATCCACGGTCATGGTGCGCGCGCCCGGCTTGGTCGTCACGGTCTGTTCCACCTCGAAGCTGCTCGGACTGTTCTCCTTGACCACCGTCAGCGTGCCATCGCCCTGCGAAGTGAACGCCTCCATGGTATGCGGATTGAAGCCGGCGCCGTCCACGCCCGTACCGATCGG
>JBEKTJ010000396.1:0-4737 GCA_049516155.1 Bryobacteraceae bacterium | reverse complement strand
GCGTCGGCCTCGCCCGCCCTTCTGGCCCAAGCTTCCGTGCCACCGCCGCCTCTGATCCGCCTCTACCCAGTCGCGCTGGACGCTGGCGGCCAGCCTGTGACGGACCTTACCGCCGCCGATTTCAAGATCGTCGACCAAGGCAAGCCACAAGCCATACTCGCCTTCCATAAACCCGCCGTCGAACCGGCTGCGCCCCTGACGCCGCTTGAGTTTTCCAACCGGCCCGGCGGCGCGATGCCCCACACCACGGTCATCCTCTTCGACATGATCAACGAGAATCAGGCGGATCGGTTGGACACCTGGAAGGACCTTGACAAGTCGCTGGCGCAACTCGATTCCGGCGAGGATATCTACTTCTATGTACTCAACCTGGAGGGCGTCCTGACTCCAATTCATGGTTTCGGTCCGAAGTCTCCGGACGACAAAACCTGGCCGAAGGACGTGGCCAGCACGCTCGACAAGGTGATGAAAGCCGCCAGCCACGCCCGGCCGGTACAGTCCGGCATGGAAGACGAGGTCAAGAAAACTTACAAGGCGCTGGAAGATCTGGGCAGCCAACTGGCGGGGTATCCTGGCCGGAGAGATATCGTCTGGATCACCAACGGAGTGCAGAATGTCTATAACACCAAGCATCCTTGCAACGGCGATTGGGTGGAGTGTGCGCTATACGTGCCGCATTTGGGAGTCACTCTGGAAGGCGAAAGCACCGCGGTGAATCCCCTTTCGTACAGCCGCGACCTGAATCCGGACGCGAACCGCGACCTGGAGCAAATGGCCCTTTTAACCGGCGGCCACCCTTACTTTCGGGAGGATATTCGCGCCGTCCTGAAACAGGTGGCCCGCAATGCGGTCGATAGTTACTCGATCCTTTACGCTCCGCCGGCCGAGAACTGGGACGGCAAGTGGCACCAGATCCGCATCAACTGCGAGCGAGCCGGAGTGAAGCTGCAAGTCCGGCAGCGTTATTACGCGCTGGCGGATTCGCGGCCAGCCGCGGATAGGATGAAGGCGTTCCTGATCGCGGCTTTTCAGAGCCCTTCCGACGAGGCCGGGATCGGATTGCGCACGAAAATCTCGCCCGCGGAAAGCGGAAAGGGCGTGCATCTGGAGGTCCGAATCAACGCGTCCGATGTCCTGCTGCGCGAGCAAGGCGGCAAGTTTACGGGCGCCGTATATTTCCTGGTTTCCGATCGCGGCGCATCCGGCACGCTCGGCGAACCGAGTGTCGCGAGCTACCCATTCGAGCTGACTGCCGCACAGCACGATGCGGTCATGAAAGCAGGCATTCCGCTCTCGCAGGACCACCCTACCACCGATGCCGTGCAGCAAATCCGGGTGATTATCCTCGATGAGAACACTAACGCGGTCGGCTCGGTAACGTTTCCGGTAAAGTAGGCCTCCCGAACCCCGAGGGGTGGGGCAGACGATCGTTTTATGTCGTCTGCCGGCGCCAAGCCTCGAGGTTTAGCGCGGTCTTAACGTGAGCTAACACAGTCGCCGGGTCCGGATCGTCCACGCGGATTACGTGCCCCTCAGGCCGCCAGCGCGCGAACATGCGGGCGCAGGGGAACCCGGCAAACACGCTGATGAGCGGGATGCCGCAGGCCGCCGCCACATGCTGCCCGGCGGAGTCGTACCCTACGTACAGCCGGCTGTTTGCTATGATCGATGCGAAGCCCGCGAACGAGCCGGACCAGCGCGTCACTTGCGCGCCGGATGCCGCGATCGCTCGTTCCACGCGCTCGGCTTCTTCGCCTCCCGCGCCTTGATCGATGGTTAATGGCTCTCCGGTTTGTGCCAGCAGGGCCAACAAGTCCGCTTCGAAAGGATCGGCGATTCGTTTGGCGGGATTTTCGCCGACGCCAAGACTGATGGCGATGCCGGACGGGGACAGGCCGGAGGCCTGTCCTACCGCCACGAATGGGCGAGCGTCTGGGATGCCGAGGGTTTGGTCCGCCCAGCGGCGGGTAAGAACCGGGAGCGGTTCGTCGCTGTCGCCACCATACGCTCGGCTTTCGAAAGAATGGTAACTCCGGTCCGGACACACGGGGAGCAGGCCGAGCTGCGTCAGCCGCGAATCGGGATCGATGACTACGCTCTCCGGTACGGCCAGCGCTTCCCGCAACTCCGGCAACGTGGCCAAGCGCTCGCGCAGCGTTCCGCGGCGATAGTTCACCGGCAGGTGCAGGATACGCGGATCGGCGGCGAACAACTCCCAGTTCTTGCGCGGTCCCACCAGGTAGACGGGCGCTTCCGGAAAGCGGCGCTTGGCTGCATCCAGGATGACGCTGGTCACCGCCACGTCGGCCCCCAGGGTCACACGCGAGAGCACGAATACCGTTCGCGGCTCGCCGGCGATGCGGCGCGGGATGCGCACGCGCTGGTAACGTTGTACCAGAGCGTCGCTGTCCCCTGGCGCGATCGCTTCCGCGAACAGCGCGGCGTAGACATCGCACAACGCCGGCTCAAAGCGATCCGCCAAGCCTTCCGCCACCACCCGGAACAGCGCGTCGGAACACTCATCGGCGGCCAGCGCGCGCAGCAATTCCGGCGGCCACGGCTCACCCCGCAGGCAGTAACCCAGCAGTAGCGTGGCGCGTTCGTTACAGGAAATATTTGCCAACGATCAAGTCCAGTTTGCGCCGGGTCGCTTCCGGCACCAGTTTGGGGTCGGTGATCATCGCGTGCGCCAGTGCCGACCCGCATTTGCAGCTTCGCTCGGCGGGCATGCGCGCGACAGCGGCAGCCACCACTTTGCAGGCGTTCTCGGCGTTCTTCACCAGGTTCGCGATGATATCCGTCACCGTGACGGCGTCGTGCTCCGGATGCCAGCAATCGTAATCGGTGAACGTCCATGCCCCAGCTTCGGTATAGGTTTGACTCGGCGCGCGTGGAGAACGCCGGACCTTCCATGCATAAGTACGAGCCGCCTTTTGTGGCAGTGACTCCTGCCGAGGCGCATGCCTCGCTCACGACCTGCGCGAGCTGCGGGCAGATGGGATCGGAGAAGCTTATATGCGCCACCAGCCCTTCGCCGAAGAATGTGGAGATGCGGCCGCGCGTGCGGTCCACAAACTGATCGGGGATCACGAAGTCGAGGGGCTTGTGCTCCTCTTTCAGCGATCCTACCGCGCTCAGCGAAATAATGCGCTCCACGCCCAGCGACTTCATGGCGTAGATGTTCGCGCGATAGTTCAACTCCGAAGGTGAAAGGCGGTGCCCGCGCCCGTGGCGCGACAGAAACGCCACGCTGCGTCCCGCCAGCTTGCCGACCACCAGGTTGTCGGAAGGCGCGCCAAACGGCGTCTCCAACACTACCTCTTCCTCCGCCTCGAAGCCGGGCATGTGGTAGAGACCACTCCCGCCTATGATGCCTATTTGTACGTTCATGTTGTGACCTCCGCGTGGGGCAGGCCGCGCGGCCTGTCCCTTAGCCGCTTCCACAGCCTCCAACAACTCCCGAACCCCAGTACCTTCCGTAGCCACCGTGCGAATGATCCGCGGCTCGTGCCCGCCTTGCCCGCCTTGCCCCAAGCTGAGCATGCCCTGAATTTCCCGCTCTACGCGATCGGCTCCGGGCTGGTCGGATTTGTTGATCGCAAATACATCCGCGATCTCCATAATGCCCGCCTTGATGGCTTGTATATCGTCGCCCATTCCCGGTACCAACACCACCACTGTTATCTGCGCCAGACCGGCGATCTCGACTTCGTCCTGGCCCACCCCCACCGTTTCTATGATCACGAAGTCTTTGCCGGCTGCGTCCAGCAGCGCGGCCATATCGCCGGTAGCCTGCGCCAGTCCGCCGGATGTTCCGCGCGTGGCCATCGAGCGGATGAAGATGCCGGCGTCGGCGTGATGGTCGAGCATCCGTATGCGGTCGCCCAGGATGGCGCCGCCCGTGCGCCGGCTGGTGGGGTCCACCGCGACGATTCCGGCCGTGCGGCCCTGGCGGCGCAGTTCGCGCGCCAGCGCATCCACCAGCGTGCTCTTACCCGCGCCGGGCGGCCCCGTAATGCCGACCACCACCGCATGTCCGCTGCGCGCCTGCAGCTCCCGTAGGACTTCCAGCGCCCGCGGGTCGCGGTTCTCGATTCCCGTGGCGGCGCGGGCCAGCGCACGTGCATCGCCCTCTGCAATCTTGCGCGCCCAATCCGTCATCAGCTTTTCAGAAGTTGCCGCGCGATGACCAGACGCTGTATTTCACTGGTGCCTTCACCGATGGTGCACAGCTTCACGTCCCTGTAGAACTTCTCGACCGGATAATCCTTGATAAAGCCGTAGCCGCCATGGATCTGCACCGCCTCGTCCGCCACGCGTACCGCGGCTTCCGACGCGAACAGCTTCGCCATGGCCGATTCCTTGGTCACGCGCTGGCCGCGATCCAGCATCCAGGCGGCGCGATAGTTCAGCAGGCGCGCCGCGTCGATCGACGTGGCCATATCCACCAGCTTGTACTGTATGGCTTGGAATTCGGAGATGGGCCGGCTAAACTGCCGCCGCAGCTTCGAATAACGCAGCGCGGCGTCGTATGCGCCCTGCGCCATGCCGATGGCCAGCGCCGCAATGGAAATGCGCCCGCCGTCCAGCACCTTCAGGCTATCCACAAAGCCCTCGCCGCGCTTGCCCAGCAACTGCGTCTGCGGGATGCGGCAATTCTCGAAGATCACTTCGCCTGTGGCGCTGGCGCGCAGCCCCAGCTTGTTCTCCTTCTTGCCGGGACGGAACCCCGCCGTG
>JBEKTJ010000395.1:0-3083 GCA_049516155.1 Bryobacteraceae bacterium | reverse complement strand
GGATGGCGCGGTTGTTTTTGAAATCGACGGTGTAGGCGTGCTGATCTGGGGAGAGCATCGAGCAGTTCACGAGGACTCCGCCGTCGATGAAGTCGAGACGCCACTTGCCGGGGCCTTCGAAGACGCCCGCGATGTCCGGGCCCGGAGCGGGTTCCTTGGCGACGGAGGGCAGAACCTGGGCGACCATCTGGCCGAACGCGCCCAGCAATGTGTTGCCGGTGCAGGTTGCAGGAAGACGTCCGGAGGAGACGCAGCGGCGCAGGGCGCGTTCCTCGGCATTCTTGGGAGGGGTCGGCCGCCCGGCTACCTGGGCCTGCGCCGTAGCGTTGGGCTGCGGGTTGGCCTGGGGTTTGGACTGTGGGTTGGCCTTAGCGGCGTTGGCCTCGTAGATTTCCTGCTGCTTCTTCTTGAAGGCCTCCGCCGCGGCAAGTTCCTGCGCTGTAGGCGGCTTGCAGGTTGGAAGCAGCTTTTTCAGAGTAGCGCGGGTCTCGTTGGTGTAGGCCATGAAGCCATTGTGCTTGGGGCGGTCGGGATGGGCGACCAAGCAGGATGAGGTGTCGGAGAGATCGCGTATGTTGCAGTTCTCGACGTACATGCGCTCGCCGTCGCATACATAGGTTACGTTCAACTTGATGTCTTGCGCGGTGGCGGCGGCGCCGAGCAGCATCGCGATGCCCAGCTTCACGTTGAGGCGGATGTTCTTATCGTGGTTCGAACGGGACATTCCCAAATTCCCTCCTCCCTTGAACTGAATAAGCAATCATGCCTGAAGGTTCTTCGACGGTCAAGGCTTCCTGAGCGACATCAGTGGCGGCAAGGGCCGCGGTTCAAGCGCGCGCCTGGCTGCGACTCATGTTCAGAACGCCGCCGCGTCCGCCTTCGAGACTAGCCGCGATCTCTCGGGCTAGAACGTCCAGGTGTGGCGGAGTGAGGATGGAGCCATGATCGCCTGGCACGGTCCGTATTTCCAGCGCCCCGTTACAGAGGTCCTTCCATCCGAACCTGGCGCCGGCCGTTCGCCCCAGAAGCTGACCTTCGGCCTCGATCAACGTGATCCGGCCACGATAGGGCTGCGGGACATAAGTCCGCTCGGCAGCGGCCAGCAGGGCATTGATTGTTTGGGCGGAGTGAACTCCTCCAGAACCAGAAGCGCCAAGGGCGTCTTGCGAACCACCATTCAGGCGCTTCTTGAACACCCCTTGAGCGAAGGACCAGCCCAGCCGAACCAGGTTAGCCGTATGCCGGGAGATCGCCCTGAGGCCTCTCTTGGAGACGCGCTCCCACAGCGCGGACAGATGCGCGCCGGTGCGCATCCAAGTTGAGCAGCGATCCCGCGCTGCAGCCGGCAGCGAGGTATCCAGCAATAAGATCGAGGCGATCTCCTGGCCGTCTGCCTGAAGCTGGCAAGCTGCTTCGTACGCAAACAATCCGTACATAGAATGCCCGCCCAGGCAATAGGGACCGGTCGGCTGAAACGCGCGAACCGATTCGAGCGTCCTCCGCACAATCTCCTGCAAAGTGGTTTCCGGGGTCAACCACTGCAGGTCACTCTGATCCAGGGTGACCCCGAAGAGCGGCTGCTCCAACCCCAGCCGTCGCGCGAGACCACGGTAGGCCGACCCCGCGCCGAAACAGAAGAAAGGCACCCTCCAACCCAGGGGCTGGATGGGCACGATATGTCGCGGATACGCCGAAGAAGCCTCTCCTTCCATCACAAGAGCGAGCTGCGCGATGGTCGGCGATTCCATCAACAGCGCCAATGGAACGGCGGACCCCAGTTGATCCGCTATCATCGCAATCATCCGGGCAGCCAGCAAAGAGTGCCCGCCGAGTTCGAAAAAATCATCCTCCCGGCCCAGCGGCCTTCGATCCAGCAACTGTTCCCAGATCGCCGCGAGACTCTGCTCCAGTCCCTCGCGGGGCCTTCCGCCCGACCCTTTCCGGTCCCCGCGAAAACTTCGCGGCGCAGGCAATTCGCGGCGATTCACCTTGTTATTCGCCAGACGCGGGAAGGCAGAAAGAAATACAAATTGAGACGGCACGGAGTAATCGGGCAGGCTCTGCTCAAGGAAGCGCCGCAGCTCAGCGGAAGTCACGAATCCCGCTAGTTGCGGAACAACCCACGCCACCAACTCCTGTTCTCCTCGCTCGTTCTCGCGCCCGCCCACGATAGCTTCCCGGACGCCGGGATGCGTTTTCAGAACCGTCTCCACTTCGGCTGATTCGACCCGGCAGCCACGAATCTTCACCTGCTGGTCCATTCGTCCCAGATATTCCAGGTTCCCGTCGGGAAGCACGCGGCACAGATCGCCGGTCTTGAACAGTCTCTTTCCAGACTCGAAGGGATTCCGCACAAAACGCTGGGCGGTCAACTCAGGTAAGTTCAAATATCCCCGAGCCAGCCCCATCCCGCCCATATAGAGTTCGCCCGGCGTTCCAAGCGGAACCGGCTGCATCTCCGAATCAAGGACGTACGCCTGCGTGTTCGCGATGGGGCGGCCAATCGGTACGGATTTTTCGAGGGATTTATTGAGTGAACCGGTCACTTCGAACCAGGTAGCGTGATGTGAAAGTTCCGAAGCGCCGTAAAAATTGATCAGGCGCGTGTTCGGAAGGACCTCGCGGAAACGGCTGGCAAATGTGCCCAACAGCACCTCTCCGCTGACGAAGCAATACTTAAGAGGGAACGCGACCGGATGGAGCGAGCCGATTGCATGTAACCAATAGGAAAGCACGGATGGCACCGTGATGATGCGCGTGATTGCATGCCGCTCCAGTGCACGCATCAACTCCACTGGAGAGCCACGCACGATGTCGTCGGGAAGAATAATGATTTCGACGCCATGCAAAAGGGGGCAGAAGATCTCGTAGATCGAGTCCACAAAGCTAAGAGATATGATCTGGCCCGAGATCTCGCCCGGTTGATACGGGAATTGTTCCCACATCCAAGTCAAGCGGTTCAGTAAGCCGGCTTGCGGACAAAGGACCCCTTTCGGTTTTCCCGTGGAACCGGAGGTATAGACGGCGTAAGCTGGACTATCAGGCTGAACTGCGATCCCCGGATTGTCCGAACTCTCGCACTC
>JBEKTJ010000394.1:0-3127 GCA_049516155.1 Bryobacteraceae bacterium | reverse complement strand
CCCGGTATTTTTGTCGCCATTGGCGGCCATGCGATATCCGCATATCCGAAGGCCGTGGATCAGAACCGGTCGGTGGACGCGATCTGCATCGGCGAGGGCGAAACGCTGATGCCGGCTTTGTGCGACGCGGTCTCGAGCGGCCGGCCACTGACCACGATCCCGTCGTTGCTGCTGCCCACTGGGGACGGGAGGTTTCAGCCGACCGCGGCCAAGCCGTCTGGGTGGCTGGATTTGGCCCGGATGCCGCTGCCGGACCGGTCCGCCGTGGCGCGCTACCAGAAGCGCTACTGCTGCCTGAATTACATGCCGGTCTGGACCATGGAGACGGCGCGCGGCTGCTCCTACCGGTGCAGCTTCTGTTCGGTGTGGCAACTCTACAAGCGCACCTATCGATGCCATGCGCCGGAACAGGTACGCGCGGATTTCGAGGCGACCGGGCGCAACCTCTTCATGGTCGACGATCTGTTCTGGGCCGACCGGGCGCGTAGCGCGGAATTAGGGCGCACGCTGCTGCGGTCCCAGGAACGCAAGAACTGGCTGCTGGTGCAGACCCGCGCGGACCTGGTAACGGAGAACGCGGACCTATTGAAGCTGTGGCGCCCGCTGGCGAAAAACTTCGATATTTTCTTCGGCTTGGAGTCGCACACCAGTCCAGGGCTTAATTCCCTGCACAAGGAAGCGGATATCAACAAGACGGTGGAGGCGGTGCGCATCGCGCGCGAACTGGGATTTGGAGTGACGGGGAACTTCATCATCGACCCGGATTTTACCGAAGCGGATTTTGCCGGGCTATGGGATTTCCTCGACGAGCACCAATTGTACCGGGTGGGGTTTACGATTCTGACGCCGTTGCCGGGCACTTACTACTTCGAGAAGAGCAAGGGCAAGCTTGAGGTATTCGACTGGAACCAATACGACCTGCATCACCTGCTGTGGCAGCCGCGCCTGCCGGTGGAGCGTTTCTTCGAGCTGTATTGCGAGACGTGGCGGCGCAGCGTTCTGAATGTGGCGGGAAAGAAGAAGTGGTGGCAATGGCTGAAAGAGGTCAGGGTGCGCGATATTCCGCGGCTGGCACGGATTTTGGCGCGCACGCAGGGGTTGATGGATCCGCAGGCTTACTTGAAGGAGACCAAGCTCACGGGGCGGGGGGGATTGGCGGGGGTTTCGGGGCCTGGCGGGGAAGCATTGATACCGGTTACCGATGTTCGCGGTACGGCGGAGCCGGTGCTTGCCGAGCCGCGATCTTAGGTAGAGCGTTGCAGTTCGTAGTATATGATGGCGGGCGCCAGAACGGCATCGCCGCGCGAAAGGCGGTCGACGAGCCAATTCATCGCCACGACCGTCGGTGAGAGCTTCGGCTGCGTCACGAGTCCGAGCGGCCCGGAATCCAGCAGACGGTACGGCTCCCGGAAAGACAGCTTTTATTAGGTGGACGATTCGCGTTGAGCGCAGCCTCGAATTGGGCGAGTTCCTGTTCGGCTTGGGCGATGGCGCCGGATCGTCTGGAGCCTCTTCCCGCGCACAATGCTGGAGAAGCGCAAGGGTACGTGAGTTGTCGGGGGCGGGGCCGACGTCACGCGTCTTGGCGGAAGCACGGAGTCAGGCGGATTTGCGTGCTGGCGCGGTCAGGGTGACCGGGAGAATCAGATCGCGAGCCTCTTTTCGTCGGCGTCCAAAGCTTCATGCAGGAGCAACTTAAGGTACCTCCGATAGCGTAGGCCCCGCTTAGCGGCCAGCGTGCGCGCGTCAGTTCCTTCGGGGCGATGCAAATGGTGACTCTTTCGGAGGCGCCGGGCAAAGCTGGTTTGCATTGAGAGTGGCAAATACAATGCAGGTACACGCGTCTGGAGCAGCCGCCAGCAGCCTTTTTGATTGGGATGACGCCAACCGCCGCCACCCCTCGCGTGGGCGAAACCGGCCTACCCTATGACTCCGCAACATCAGGAAAGCTACGAGCGAGGCTAATTTCCATGGCTCATCAACCCAATCCCAAATTTGCAACCGAAGAAGAGGAAGCTTCCTGGTCGGAAGTCAAAATCAGCGATGCGGTCGGCGGGGCCGCGAAGGATGTCATCGTGCCTTGATCGGATTCACGGCGGCCAGAAGTGGCGCTAACGCGCGCTCAGATTCGAATCAGGTCGTACGGCTTCCGCAGTTCCCGCACCAGCAGCCGGGAAGCTTCCGGATCGTTTTCAAAGTCTTCCTTCTCCGGGTTCCAATGCAGCGTTCGGCCCACTTTGGCGGCGATGGTGCCCAGGTGGCAGGCGGCTGTGGCGCTGTGGCCCACCATCTCATCCACCGCGCCCTTTGTCCCGATGCGCACCTGCTTGACGAAGTTCTGCGCATGCTCCGCAGTGGCGTCGGCGCCCTGGAAGGCCTTGCGTTCCGCGCGATACTTTAGCCCGCTCTCATCGGCGGGGGCTTGCGCGTATGGCGCACCCGGCTCGACCTCAGGAAAGATTTCGTAGCCGATGCGATCCACAAACAAGGCCGCCTTGGCGCCATAGAAAGCGAATCCATGGGGACGGTTGTAGAGACCGCGCATCCCGTAGTACTTCATGCCGGGTGAACGGCCGCCGATGCCGTAGCTGTTAACCCACGAGGCCGCATACTCCATGATGAAGCCCGGATATTGATAGGTGACCACATGCAGATCGAAGATATCACCGGCATTCGCATGGCACAGGCGGCGGCCCACGGCGGAAATCGTGTGCGGGCTGGACGCGCCCATAATCTGGTGGACACTGTCCACGCGATGGTTGCCGAAGTCCGTGATATAGCCGCCGGCGTAATCGGAGAAGACTCGGTAATTGGTGAGAAAGCGCATCCTGTTGAAAGGCGCCTGGGGCGAGGGCCCGAGGTAGAAATCCCAATCGAGGCCGGGGGGCGGATCGGAGTCCGGCACCTTCTTCTGGATGTCGGGCGCGATATTCCCGCCGTTCCACACACGCACCAGCGACACGTCGCCGATTTCACCGCTGCGGACGATGCGGGCCGCCTCGGCGATATGCGGGGCCGACCTGTGCTGGGTGCCCGGAAAGAGTATCCGGTTGGTGCGGCGGGCGGCTTCCACCATGGCGCGGCCTTCGCGAATGGTCAGCGCGAAGGGCTTCTCCACGTACACGTG
>JBEKTJ010000393.1:0-3140 GCA_049516155.1 Bryobacteraceae bacterium | reverse complement strand
CGTAACATGGCTTCGTCCCAGCCGGGCGTGCCGCGGACGCCGACGCCACGGCGTTGCGGGGTATCAAAAAGGAGAGCCGGCTTGGGCGCTTCGCTCCCCTGCTTGGCTTCCAAGACGAAACAGCCTCGCTTGTAGAGGTCGATGAAGCCAGTGCTGGAGGATCCGCCGGGATGATGGAACGTGACGGGCCGCTCGAAGACATAGTGGTTCTCACGGTCGTCGGAGACGGTGGGATTGGGACGGGGGACGTCGAGGTAGTCGCACATCTCGGAGAGAAATAGCTGGTAGTTGGCCCGTTCCGCCGCAGCGGAGTTTTGCCATCGCTGGATGAATTGATGAGCCGGCATGTAAGCAGGCGACGTGTTCGGTTCAATGCAAGTTTAACCGGTGGACTGCCCAAAAAGATATGCCATCTGCGAATTCGCGGTAACCGATAGCAGGACCGCCGGGTCTATCGCTATCATGTCTTTCACCGGCATTCGTCAAGCCATCCGCGCTCTTCGCCGCCGGCCCGCATTCGCCCTCGCGGCGATTCTTACCGTCGCGCTGGGCGTGGGCGCGAACACCGCCGTCTATCGGGTGATCTACGCCGTGTTGCTGCGCCCTTTGCCCTTCCGCGATCCGCAGGCGCTGGTGCAGGTTTGGGAGAGCACTCCGGTGTTGCCGCAGTTGCAAGCCGCCGTACCGGACTTCCAGGACTGGCGCAGCCGGACTCACAGCTTCGCGCAAATGGCCGCGTATACTTTTCAGGAAATGAACCGCGTCACTCTGCTGGGGCAGGGCGAACCGGAGGTGGTGCAGGCCACTAGCGCGACCGCCAATCTGTTTTCGACCATGGGTATCCAGCCGCTGATCGGCCGCAGCCTGAGCGCCGACGACGAACGCGGCAAGCGTCCCGTGGCTTTGATCTCCGAGAACCTATGGCGCCGGAAATTCCGGGCCGATCCGGGAATCGTGGGCCGCGGCATGCGCCTCGAAACCGAATCGTTCACCGTGATCGGGGTGGCGCCCACACGCCAGTCGTTTCCGGAATGGGCGGATGTGTGGATGCCATTTTCCTGGATCGAACCGGAGCTGATGAACACCCGGAAGTATCATCCGCTGGAGGTGATCGCGCGGCTGCGGCCGGGCGCCGGCGAAGAACAGGCGCAAAGCGAAATGCGGGCGCTGGCGGCGCGGCTGGCGGCTGAGCATCGCGGGACGAACGGCACGGTGGGCGCATACGTCATCCCGCTGGCGCGGCAGATCACGGGGGATGTGCGGCCCGCCCTGCTGCTGGTATGGGCGGCGGTCGGCCTGGTGCTGCTGATGGCCTGCGTCAACCTGGCGCACATGCTGCTGGCGCGCATGCTGGACCGCCGTCAGGAGATGGCCGTGCGTGTGGCGCTGGGCGCCGGACGCGGGCGGCTGATGCGCTTGGTCGTTACCGAAAGCCTGCTGCTGGCGCTGGCCGGCGGAGCGGCGGGAGCGGGGCTGGCAGTGGCCGCCAACAGCGGTCTTGAGCGCATGGCGCAGGGACGCGTCCCGCGCCTGGAGCCGACGGCTTTCGCGGGCCACACGCCGATGTTTGTGCTGGCTCTGTCGATTTTCTGTGGCGTGATATTCGCCTTGCCCGCTTGTGCCCAGGCGTTTCGCGCGCAAGCCAGTCCGGCGGCGGGGCGAGCCATGAGCAAGCCGCGGTCGACGTTCGGTTCCATCCTGATCGCGGCGGAAGTCGCGATGGCATTCATAGTTTTGACCGGAGCTACGCTGCTGGTGCGCAGCTTCGTAGCATTGTTGAGTGAAGACCCCGGTTTCCGATCGACGGGTGTGCTGGCCATGGAAGTTCCGATGCCCAGCAGCCGCTATGACGACGACAAATCCGCGCAATTCTGGAAGACCCGGCTCATGCCCGCGGTGCGCGCCCTGCCTGGCGTCCAAGACGTCGCGGCGGCGAATTGCGCACCGATGACTCTGTCGCCCACGGGACGTTTCCGCTTCGCGACGCGGTTCGGCATTGAAGGGCGCACGTTCGATCCGGGCCGATATCCGGTGGCGCAATATCGATGGACGTCGCCGGAATACTTCCGCGTGTTGGCTATTCCGCTGAAGCGCGGGCGCTGGCTAACCGAGGCCGACCGGGACCAGCCACGCTACCTGATCAATGAGACGCTGGCCCGCCAATTCTTTCCGCATGCGGATCCCACGGCGCACCGGCTGATCATGGGGGTGATGGACCCGCATCGGGATTCGATCCAGATCGCGGGCGTGGTAGGCGATGTGCGCGACCTGGGGCTGGACCAGCCGGCGCCACCAACCCTATACATGATTTCGAGTTCGCCGCGCATGACTTTGCTGGTGAAAACGGCGGGCGATCCGATGCGGCTGGCCGCGCCCATTCGCGAGGCGATCCATCGCACCGATCCGGAGATTGCCGTGCTGAACGCGGCACCGGTCGAGCGGTTGGTGGCCGATTCGCTGGCGGCGCGGCGCTTCGCACTCAGGTTGTTGGCGGCGTTCGGGGGTTTGGCGGCCTTGCTCACCGCCGCGGGTATCTACGGGCTGCTGGCCTATTCCGTGAGCGGCCGCGCGCGCGAATTCGGAATTCGGGCGGCTTTGGGCGCCACGCCGGCGAACCTGCTGCGCATGATCTTGCAAGAAGGCGCGGCGGTCGCGATTCCCGGACTGGCTGTGGGTATGGCCGTCTCGCTGGCCTGCGCGCGGCTGATGCGAAGCCTGTTGTACCGGCTCTCGCCTATGGATCCGTGGTCGCTGGCAGCAGCCGGCGTGCTGCTATGCGCCGTTACGGCGCTATCCGTGTGGCTGCCGGCCCGGCGCGCCGCACGCGTGGATCCCGGCGCGGCGCTGAGGGTCGAGTAAGGGCGGCGTCGCCAGCCGGCGTGGAGAGCCCAGCGATGAGAATCGTCAGCCTACCCCGCCTTCTTTGGGCTACGCGATGCCTTGGACTGGAGCGTGGCGCCGGGCCAATCGGAGAGGTAGCGGGACAGGGCGGCATCGACTGCCTCGCGCTGCGCGGCCGGGACGGGTAATCTCACCGGGGGCAGCGCTTTGAGCAGGCGCCGCAGGTGGATTTCCAGAAAAATGAAACGACTACGGCCTGCGAAGTCCCACTCGTACGATTCGATGTTCCCCCAGCGCAG
>JBEKTJ010000392.1:0-5217 GCA_049516155.1 Bryobacteraceae bacterium | reverse complement strand
TTGTCATTACCGTCGGTCACCACCACCAGCACCTTCTTGTCTTTCTTGGCCTTTTCCTTCAGGTGGTCGATGGACATGCGGATGGCGTCGCGCATGGCCGTGCCGCCGCGTGAATCGATGCGCGCCAGGCCCTCTTGCAGATCTTTGATCTCGTTGGTGAAGTCCTTGTCCAGGCCCAGCGCGGCGGCTTCCACTTTAGCGCGTTTATCGCGCATGCTGCCGCTATTGTCGATGACCAGCCCCCATGGAGACAGGGACGTCTTCGCGCTTGAAACTGGCGGTATTCACCGCGCGCACAGTGCGCCAGGCCGCTGTTCTGATCCCGCCGTAGCGCAGGCGCTCCTGCGTGCCGTGTCGAGACTGACTCGTCTCGACACCTTCAACAGGCCAGTGCCTTTGCCGCCCCGGGCGGTTGGACCGGTTGGCGCTGGTTATAAGAATTCTATATAATCAATGAATTGAAGGATCTTCGTAAGCCGGTCTGCTGGCTCGGAGACAGCCGTGATCGCCTGCGACGTTTCCCAGACGCTGCGCGCCGGGACGCCGGCCATCAGTTGAATTCCGTTCAGGCGAGATGTCCGGCGAAGGACTCCAAACCGATGCCGCTCGTAGGGCCGGGCGTGATTGAGATTCGAGTTCATTTGGAGAGCGAGTATCGGGTCCTTTATCTGGCGAAGTTCGAGGAAGCCGTCTACGTATTGCACGCCTTCGTCAAAAAGACCCGGAAGTCATCTTCGCTCGATATAGAATTGGGCAGGAAGCGCTATCGCGAATTACTGGAAAGGCGGAAGTGATGCGGGTCACCAAAGGCAATGACAATGTTTTTGTGGATTGCGGATTCCCACCGGCCGAAGCCGAGAATCTGCGCATTCGGTCCGAGATGATGATCGCCCTCAGCGGTTATATCGACGACCGAAAGCTCAGCCAAGCCGGCGCCGCCAAGATCATGGGCGTCACCCAGCCCCGGATCTCGCACTTGATGCGCGGTAAGATCGGGTCGTTCACCTTGGACACGCTCGTCAACATGCTTACCGCCGCTGGCCTCAAGGTAGACATGAACATCAGGCCTGCCCGGTCGAGAAGCAAGAAGGTTGCTTGATTTGGAAGCGCATCTATTGCCGCCGCCGTCGCACCTCGAGCGTCTCCGCGCAATCCCTGGACTGATTTCCGTGCGCCGGCAGAAACCTCTCGACCCTGTCCCCGGGTTGCCTGCCGCCGTGAAGGGAGCGCTACATTGCCACTAATGAAGCGCATCCTTCCGGACATTACTTGGCTTTGATTCTAATCGCAACAGTACTCGCGGCGCTTACGATTCTGGCGCCACCAGGCGCAGCCCAGCCTGCTCTAACCACGCTGCACAGCTTTTCGGGCTCACCCAACGACGGAGCGAATCCGGCCGTGGGTTTGGCTGCCGATACGAACGGAACGCTGTTGGCACCACCCAGCTGGCGGGGCCGACAACTTGGGTACGGTGTTCGAGTTAAGTCCGCCGGGTCCCTCCGAGCGATGCCTGGACACAAGGCGTAATCCACAGTTTCGCGGGCTCCGACGGTTCGCTGGTGTTCGCGGGCTTGTTATCGGCAAGAACGACAGGCTCTGCGGCGCTACCGTTTACGGCGGCGCCTTTAATGCGGGCACGGTATTCGAATTGACGCCGCCGGTTTTTTGCCTTCGGGCAACTGGACGGAGTCGGGGACGCTGTCCGGTACGGCTTTCCGTGGCGGGACACTGAACTTCGGTACGGTCTTTGCGCTGATGCCGCCAGCCTCTCCAGGAGGTGTCTGGACGCAAACCGTCCTTATAGCTTTACGGATACCACCGACGGCGCCGATCCCACGAGTGGCGTAGCCATGGGCGAGAGCGGAGCGCTCTACGGGTCGGCCGGCGGGACGATTTTCGAGTTAACGCCTCCAGCGTCTCCGGGCAATCCCTGGACTGAGACCACCATTGGCACGGAGCCGTATCTAGCGGGTCCGCAGGCAGGGCTTGTCATCGGCGCCGGCGGAGTGCTCTACGGCACAACGCTCACGGGCGGCAACTACCGCCACGGCTCGGTTTTCGAATTCGCGCCGCCCGGCACTCCGGGAGGCGCCTGGACGCAAACGGACATTTACAGCTTTTACGAGAGTCCCAGCGTGGTGGGCATCTCTCCCTATGCAACCCAATTGATTGGCAAAAACGGAGTGCTCTACGGTACGTCCACCGACGGCGGGACTTCTGGGTTGGGCACGGTTTTCGTACTGCTCCCGCCAGCCGCAGCGGGAAGGCCCTGGACAGTAAGAGTGCTTCAGGACTTCACAGACGCCAGCGGAGGTCAGCCGCAAGGAGCGTTGATCGCAGTGAACGGAGCGCTTTATGCACGACCTTTATCGGCGGGGCTTCGAATCAGGGAACAGTGTTCGAGTTAACGCCGTAGCTTGAGGGTCAGCCGCCGGTTGACAACTGCCCGCAAGAAATTATGGACAGTGCGGCAATCGTCATCCCCGGCCCGCCCATCGCAGGTACCGCCACAAATCCGCCCGCCGCTGCCACGCAAATCGCCAAAAATCGGCAAAGCCGATTTGTTCCGCGTGTAAGCCCCAGTAGGTCTCCATGCGCCATCGCAGATACGGGCTGCGCCAGGGCGCCAAACGGTAGCCGCGGGTGAGGCGCCACAGAATCCGCAGCACTACTTGCTGCCGGAGTTTCGGGCGGACGCGCTGGCCCCGATGCCGTCCGGCGTGGCGTAATAGCCGGAGCGCGTACGCACGGTCGGCCGATTCGGCCCATTAGCCGTTACTTTGATTTGCCGGAAAGATCCGTCCAGGGCGATGTTTACCGGCGTGTAAGCCAGGGTGTACTGATTGCGGATATCGTGCGCCACCTGGTGCGCGACGCGCTCCACTTCGGCCGCCTCCTTGGGGAAGTACGATTCGCCCCCAGTGACTGAAGACAGTTCTTCGAGAGCGCGCCGGCAGCGTTTCGCTTCGCGCCGCTCTTCCTCGCTCAATAGACCCACGCTATAGATCAGCACGCCGCTATCCTGCGCAGACTTAACAAGGTTTTCCAGGCTGATCAGGCTGCTATTGTTTGTCATTACCGTCGGTCACCACCACCAGCACCTTCTTGTCTTTCTTGGCCTTTTCCTTCAGGTGGTCGATGGACATGCGGATGGCGTCGCGCATGGCCGTGCCGCCGCGTGAATCGATGCGTGCCAGGCCCTCTTGCAGATCTTTGATCTCGTTGGTGAAGTCCTTGTCCAGGAAAGCCTCGTCGTTGAAATTGACGATGAAGACTTCATCTTGCGGATTGGATTCTTTCACCAGGGCCAGCGCGGCGGCCTCCACCTTGGCGCGTTTATCGCGCATGCTGCCGCTGTTGTCGATGACCAAGCCCATGGACACTGGGACGTCTTCGCGCTTGAACACCTTGATCTGCTGCGGAACGCCGTTTTCAAACACCTGGAAAGCGTTCTCGGGCAGGTTCACCACCAGGTGTCCGGTCTTATCCACGACCGTGGCATGCAATACCACCAGCCTTGTATCCACGCGAATGACGGGGGTTTGTTGTCCCGGGGTATCCGCCGCCCAAAGGCCAAAGGCAGCGATGGCGCACAGCGCCGTGGTCAGGATTCTCTTATTGGGTAGGTGCATAGTAGCCCAATCTCCAAAATGCCCGGAGCGGCGGCAGCCCGCGCGGTTGGACCAGTTTGACTTGCACCCGCCGGTATTTGCCATTCCTTTCCAGATTCTTTGGAGAGTAGCCGATAATATACTGATTGCGCAACTCGATGCCGATCTTCTCCGCAATATTGGGGATTTCGTTGATGTTCTCCACAGGGAAGTGCCGCCCGCCGGTCTGTTCCGCGATTTCGCTTAGCAGCCCCGGTCCCCCCATTTCCTCAGGGGTGCGGCCGCGGTTGCCGGCCGATTCAAAAATACCGATTGCATAAATTTGGACGTCCGCTTCGCGCACCAGGTTCTTCACTTCCGTTTCCGTGTAGCGGCTGTTGTTGTCGCCGCCATCGGATATGATCAGCAGGGCCTTGCGGGCGTTCTTGGCCTTCTTCATCTCGTGCAATCCCAGGTACACGGCGTCCAGCAACGCCGTTTTGCCTTTGGACTGGGTGAACGTGAGACGATTTTGAATTTCCTCCAGGCTGGTGGTGAATTTGATTACCAGATCGGCGCGGTCGTTAAATTCCACCAGGAAAAATTCATCTTCGGGGTTGGCCGTCTTAAAAAACTGCGCCACCGCCTGACGGGATTTTTCCAGTTTGCTTCCCATGCTGCCACTGCAATCGAAAACGATGCCTACCGACAAAGGCGCATCCTCGCTCGAGAACTGCGAAATCTGTTGTTCGATCTTGTCCTCAAAGACGCGGAAATTTTCCTTTTCCAGCCCCGTGACAAACCGGTTCAGCGGGTCGGTGACCGTGACCGGAATCAACACCAGGTTGGTATCGACACGGATGTTGCCTTTAGGCAAAATCTCGCTGGGCGCCGGCTGCTTGGGGCGGGGAACGATGGATACCTGCGCGTCCGCACCCGTCTTATCGTCGGCATTTTCGGAGGCCGCCGACCCTGCCACCGCCGAAAACCGGAGAAGCGCAACGACGCTCGCCACCACCAGCACGCGGCTAAATCGCAGGCCTGTCACAGCTCTCCAGCCATTCCTTCTTTCATGAGTGTAGCACAGCACTTTTATGGTAGAATCGCCTGTGCGCCGTAAAATTTTGGGCGTTATCCCTGCGCGTTACAGCTCTTCCCGTTTCCCCGGTAAACCCCTCGCTCGAATCGGCTCCAAATCGATGCTGGAGCATGTATTCGAACGCACGTCTCAAGCCCGTTACCTGACCAGCGTGATCATCGCTACCGACGATGAACGCATTGCGGACGCCGCGCGCGGCTTCCGGGCGCCAGTGCGTATGACGCGCGCCGATCACTTGTCGGGTACCGACCGGGTGGCTGAAGTGGCATCCGCCGATACCGCTGAACTGATCGTCAACATACAGGGCGACGAACCGCTGATCGATCCCGCGGCGATTGACGCCGCCATTCTCCCGTTGCTCCACGATGACGATCTCGGGATGGGTACGCTCAAGAAACGCATCGAAGATCCACGCGAGATCGGCGATCCCAACGTGGTCAAGGTGGTCACGGACCGGTCCGGCAACGCCATCTATTTTTCACGGTCGACGATTCCTAATGGCGGGACGGGCTTCTACAAACATATTGG
>JBEKTJ010000391.1:0-3194 GCA_049516155.1 Bryobacteraceae bacterium | reverse complement strand
GTGCAGCGCGGCGAAGTGAGTCCGGCCATGCAGGCGGATCTTACCCGCATGATGTTCTTCAGCCGGTTCACGCCGGCCACCTGGTTCGGCCAGCCCACCAACGGCAAGGTGCTGGTTTCCTTCCGGCGCATCAACTACGTGGTTCGCGGCTAAGTGGCGCGACAGAAACTCGGCCAACATTTCCTCGTCCGCGGCTCCATTCTGGAACGTATCGCCCGCGCGGCATGCCCCGAGCGGGAGCCGCTCGTCGTCGAAATCGGCCCTGGCCGGGGTTCCCTGACCACGCATCTGCTGGCCCGCGCGGATCGCGTGGTCGCCGTCGAAATCGATCCCTATCTGGCGCAAAATCTTGCGCAAAATCTTGCGCAAAAGTTGGAACAGGCGTCTTCGCACGATGTGAATCTGGAAGTGGTCGAGGCCAATGCGCTACAGATCGATCTGGGCCAATGGGGACCGGCAACCATCACGGGCAACCTTCCGTACTACGCGGCCACCGCCATTCTGGAGCGGGTCATGGCGCTCGGCCCGGTGGTGCGGCGCGGCGTGTTCCTGACCCAGAAGGAGGTGGCCCAGCGCATCACCGCATCGCCGGGAAGCCGGGACTACGGCTACCTGAGCGTGTCCATGCAGTTGTCCGCCGACATCGAATTTTTGTTCGAAGTGCCGCCCGCCGCCTTTCATCCGCCACCAAAAGTGGATTCGGCCGTGCTCCGATTCGTGCCGCATGATCGGGCCGCGGAATTAGGCATCGCGGGCCGCGCGGCCTTTCTCCGGTTCGTGGCGCTTTGCTTCCATCAAAAACGCAAGACCTTGCGTAATAACCTATCCGCCCAATATGGCGCCACCGTGGACGGTTGGCCGGAAGTTAACTTGCGGGCCGAACAAATCGGCATTGAAATGTTTGCCGCCATGTACCATCGTCTTGTAACATAACCCCAGAGGTGATGTATGCAGCCGAACGTTTCCCCGATCGCCGCAATCGGTTTATGCCTGGCGGGCATGGCTCAGATGGCGCCACGGCTGGCCGCCCAGATTCAAGACGAAACGCCGTCGCCCGTTCCGAAAGTGCTGATGGTGGTGCAGGAGCAGATAAAGGAAGGCCGTGAAGCCGCGCACGCCAGGTCCGAAGAAGCCTGGCCGCGCATCTTTCAAAAGGGTAACGTCACGACGATGTATTACCTGGGGATGACCGCGGAATCCGGCCCCTCCGAGGCTTGGTTTCTGGAACATTACGACTCTTTTGGCGGCATGGAGAAGGCCCGCGCGGCGGTCGACGAATCGCCGCTTGCGGCCGACTTGGAAGCGGCGAATGCGGCGGACGGGGAACTGCGCACCGGCTCGCGAAACCTGCTGGCGGTGTTCCGCAACGACCTGAGCTACCATGCGGCGGAGGCCATGTCGACCTTGCCGAAGTGCCGCCATATGGGAGTCACCGTGCTGCGCATCAAATATGGCCACGAAGCGGATTTGGCGCAGCTTGCCAAGCTGCTGATCGATGGGGACGAGAAGTCTAACTCGGATCAGCCGGTGCTGGCATACCAGGTGGTTTCAGGTGGGCCGTCGGGAACCTATCTGCTCTTTTCGCCGATGGATTCGCTGGCGCGCATGGACGCGGCTCCGGCACGCATGGCGGCCGCGCGCCAAGCCATGGGGGACCGCAACCAAAAACATTTCGATATGCTGGCGCCGGAGGTGGTGCAGTCCACCGAGAGCTTGCTGTTCGCTTTCAATCCGAGGATGAGCTACGTGTCAAAGGAGTTTGCGGCGGCGGATCCGGAGTTTTGGAATCCCAAGCCGAAGGTTCAGTCGAAACGCAGGCCATAACTTGGGCTTTCAAATTAGCCGCTAGGTTTTTCCAGAAAAGAGGCATTTACTTCAATATGAGCCCACGCTTGCGCGGGATATGACAAATGCCAGCGCTCCAAACTCCGCCCAAACTATTTGCTATTTACAATTGAGGCGGACAGGAGTAGAATCTAAACCAGTCAGTAATGGTAAGGAAGGCAACCGCGTATGCTTAACCATTGTAACGGAACCGCCCGCGAGGCCCCCCCCAGCGCTGACAACCGGCTCCACTTTCCGCTGCCGGAAGGGATCGGCGCTCCCGCGGTGGTACTGAAGTGCTCCTGCTAGCTGTGGCGCTGGCCTCACCGGCGCTGGCGCAAAACGTATTCACGGTGGATTTGAACGGGAACGTCACCGCCACCAGCGTCGTAACCGGGTCCGTCGTGGTCTCTGGCTCTTACTCGTCGGGCATAACGGCCGTGGGAGGGGCAACCACAACCTGCCTGATCACATTCACCAATGGCGGCGGAACCGCCGGCACCGCCACAGTTGAGATAAACCCCGCCAATACGATCAACGCTCAGGCATTGGTAATTACGAGCGGTGGCTTTGGCTACACGAGCGCGCCTACCCTGGGAGCGGCCTCGGTTGGCGCCGGGGGGGCCACGTCGTGTACGGGCACCTCCGTGGCGGTCGCCACGACGCTCGGCAGATATGTGCTGAACGGTGTGACCGGGCCGCAGCCGAGCACGCCCGCCAGCCCGCACGGGCTAATGTGGTTCGATAACGCCACCGACTGGCCGCTGGCCGTGCCAATGGCGCTGGACTCCTCCGGGAACGCCAGTGCCATGGTGCGGACGGCCAAGGGCACAGCGATCGGCTCCTACACGCCCTACTATTCGAGCATCGGCGGCCTCACCCCGCCCACAGCGACACTGAACGTTTACAACAGTACTCCTTCCACCGTCACGATTGCGCAAGGGGTCCATACGGGTACGATCACGGCGACGGCAGGCGGCCCATATACCACGGTGGGCTCGAACGCCGTGGTGCAGTACTGCGTCCAGATCACTGGGTCGACAGCATTTAAATGGGGAACCGATCCGACGTGCGTGGCGTTCACCGGTGGCACGGGTTCGCTCAGCACCAGCCCCGTCATGCTCAGCAATAACGTCACGGTGACCTTTAGCGCCGCGAGCGGCGGCACCACCGGAGACAACTGGGTGATCACGGCGACGCCGGGCGGCAGCACGACCGAGCTGATTCGCGAGGGCATCAACCAGAATGGCAACATCTGGGAGGTGGATAACAATGCCACCACCCCGGTCGCGCAGTGGGTGGTGACGCAGGGCGGAAACTTGCAGGGCGGCCCGGGCGACACCCTCGCTATCGCCGGGTCCGGCGGCAGC
>JBEKTJ010000390.1:0-3233 GCA_049516155.1 Bryobacteraceae bacterium | reverse complement strand
GAAGCCGTGGCGCATCCCAATTTGAAAGTGGTTTGGGATCCGGCCAACGCGTATGTTTCCGGCGAGACGCCTTATCCGGATGGATACCGGCGCCTGCCGGTGCAGCGCATCGCGCACGTGCATGCGAAGGATTGCCGCGTGGAGGGGCACCGTCCCGTCTGGTGTGCGCTGGGCGAAGGCCGCATCGATTGGAAGGGCCAAATCGGCGCGCTGGCGGCGGATGGCTACAAAGGCTGGCTCAGCCTGGAGACGCATTGGGCGGGACCACGCGGGGACAAGCACGAGGCCAGCGTCATCTGCGGGCGGAATTTGCGGGCCCTGGTCATGGTGTAGCTTTGGCGGCCGTGGTGGTGCGCCGAGCCGGCCAAGTCACCATCGCTGCTAGTGTCCTGTCCCGGTTAATAATTGACAACCGGCTTGGAGGGCGGGCAATCCTGCCCGCAGCCGGCTTTCAGCCGGCTGGACTTGTTGGACAGCGGGCGTGCAGCCCAAGAGGTTACCCCTCATCCGCGGCGTGGGGTCGTCAATTGTTGTCGGCAACAGGAGACTAGACCGTTTTAGCGTCAAGTTGATCGCCATCAATCAACTCGCCCCGAGCAACTCCTCAATCTGCGGCCGGAGGTCGCTCATTACGACGTCGAACTCGGGCAATCCGGGCACCAGCGGTCCAAGCCACTGCTCCCAGGTTCTTCCGACGTACGCCAGCATATCGGCCTGAAAAAAATCCCCGGCGCTCTTGAACGAAACTTTCCGTACGGCGCATTTTCTCCGAAGAAATGGAGCGTACTCGTTCATCAGATTCGCCGCCGCATCGCAAGCTTCCCGGACGGCGCGTTCCATGGCTTGGCCGTGGGCGTTCCCGCCGCACCCGAAAAATCCAAATCCTCGGAAAAACGGTAGTCGCCGAAATAGCACTTTTTCAGCGCGGTGCCGCCCTTGAATACCAGCGTGCGCCGAAGAGATCCGACCTGGCTGATGCCCGCCAAGAGCCACGATAAAAGGTAGTCCCGCTCGATGACTTCCCAGGGCAGGCCAAGCCGGTCGCGCGCCTCCTGCAACCGCATTCGCAGCGGCCTCATCCGCGCAGCTTTCCGGGTAGATTTTCTTGAATCATCCAGCGGGCGCGATACGGACCCTTTCGGGGTCCGCTGGGATCGAGCTTGCGGTATCCCTTGATCGGAGCTCGTTGCAGCGGCAGCAGACGATCGAGGCCGATACCTTGCTGTTCGAGAACCCACCCCAGACGCTTGGCGATGGTTCCGCCCAATCGGAGAGCATAGCCGACGATCTTATCCAAATCGAGGTGCGCCGCGGCAACCTCGAAAGCGTGCAGGACCTCCGCGAAATCGCCGCAGTACCGGGGCATCCACAAGCCATCGACCAACGTGCGCTCCAAGTCGGTAATAGACACCCGCGCCTCGCCGATCCAGATTTGTTCGGCGCCGAAGAAATGCTCCGGCTTCACTTGAACGAATTGGCAGGTCGTGCTTGCCACCCGCGGCGCAGAACCCTGGGTGGTCGACACGAAGACTCGTCTCGGAATCTGTTCGGTGAGATTGTGGTGGTGCATGGCGGACCAGTGGCTGATGGCGGCTGGATGTACCAGCGCCATGGCGATCTCAAATTCGTGGATGGGTACGGCGCCAGGGAGCGATATCGCATACAAGCCGCGCCGCAACGGGACAATCCAGCGATTTCGACGAAGGTGGTAGAGCGCCTCCGTCAAATATGGCGCGTTCAAGCCAACACGCGAACTGAATTCCCGCGCCAGTTCGATGCTAAAGATCCGATGGCCTTCAGACGCAAGCATCCGCACCAAGTCCAGGCCAACGTCGGATCGCTTTGGCGTTGGCGGGGCGTTGCCCGGATATCCATGTGCCGCTGTTGCCATCCATAAGTAAATGTACGCTATAAATTGGATAATGTCAAATCTTCCACGTAAATTATCCGACGCTCGACCGCCCCCAGAAAAGATGCCACACTAAAGATTCAATGGAAATGCGAATCCTCACCTCGGCCATCTTCCTCCTCGGCCTGGTCTCCACCACATTTGGCCAATTGCCCGCCCCCAACGCCGCCGGCGTCTCCATGGGACATTACCACCTGAACGTTCGCGATCCCGAAGCCCACCGCATCTTCTGGACCACCTTGGGCGGAACCATGGTCAAGCTCGGCGATATGCAAATCGTCAAGTTCCCGGACGTGCTGGTGCTTTACCAGAAAGCCGAGCCCACCGGCGGAACCGATGGCAGCGTGGTCGGCCACATCGGATTCCGCGTCAAGGACTTGCACGCATCCCTCGACAAATGGCACGCTGCCGGGCTGAAGATCGTGCCAGGCGCCAGTCCGCGCCAGGCCTTCGTGATCGCGCCCGACGAGATTCGCGTCGAGATCACCGAGGACCCCTCCCTGGAAGTCCCCATCGCCAATCACCATATCCACTTCTACACCAGCTCCGTGGCGGACACCAAAGCCTGGTACGTCAAGATGTTCGACGCCAAGCCAGGCAAGCGCGGACCGTTCGAGGCAGCCGACCTGCCTGGCGTGAATCTGTCTTTTTCGCAGGCGACCGGCGCGCTGGCCGGCACCAAGGGCCGCGCCCTCGATCACATCGGCTTTGAAGTCAAGGATCTGGAAGCGTTTTGCGGAAAGCTGGAAGCGGCCGGCGTCAAGTTCGACGTACCCTACCGCAAGATACCGTCGTTGGGGATCTCCCTCGCTTTCCTGACCGATCCCTGGGGGACCTATATAGAATTGACGGAAGGCCTCAACCGGTTATAAACATTTTCCCGGTCTGAGCCGTCTAACCAGTTTACGAAAGGCGGCGCGATGCGATTCTCCGGCAAAACCGTGCTGTGGTGTGCGTTAGCGGCCCTGTGTGCCGCTTGTGGACACGGTCCGGCTCCCGCTCCGATTGTGCATGCGGCGGGCGACTCCAAGCCCGCGAGCCAGCCCGCGCCGCGCCATGAAGTGCGCCTGACCGGCACGGTCCAAGCGGTTCACTTCTTCACCGTGCAGGTACCCCAAATCGGCGGGCAGGACGGCCGTGTCACCCTCACCAAGATCATCGCCAACGGAGTGCGCGTCAAAGCCGGCGATGTGCTCGCCGAATTCGACCGCACCGCGCAACTTGACAACGCCCGCGATGCCAAGGCAAAGTTCGACGACCTGTCGCACCAGGTGGAACAGCGCCAGGCGCAGAACCGCGCGGACGCCGCCAAGCGCGCTTCCGA
>JBEKTJ010000389.1:0-3295 GCA_049516155.1 Bryobacteraceae bacterium | reverse complement strand
CGGCCACTTCGTCGTCCGACGCGGCACGCGGCGGAACACGCAGCATCCGGCCGGTCAAGCCTGTTTGGTCGAGCGCGGAGAGCACGGCATCGAACCGCGCGGGACGCTCCGGGTGGCCGGGGCCTGTGATGTGGCGCTTGTAGAGTGGGTCGGCCAGCAGCGCGGTCATAGCAACTTCGTCCCCATCTCAAGCAGGCCCTTGCGACATCTGCGCAGGCTGTCTGAGTTGCTTTCGGCGACTACCGGCCTCCAGTGATCCTGCACGAATTCGAGCATGCGCGCGGTGTAGCCCGGTCCGGTAGGCCGGCCGCTAGCGGGCCTCGGAACGAGATCTCTGCGGATCTCCGCCCGACGGGCCTTCGCTTCCAGCGAAACGAGGACCTGCTTGGGATCGTCCAGTTGATCCGGTGCCGGCGGGATCAAGATCCTGCGGACGCCAAGAAAGCCCGCCAGCGCCTGTGTGTCGGCAAGCAGCCAGGATTCCAGTTCGCGCACGGCGACTCGAAAACACATCAAGGGCGCCGGCTGGGGAAGACAGTCCACGATCAGAGCGGGCGGGCATTCCGCATCGCGATCCAAATCGACCAAGACGATCCAGGGACGAAATTTGGCGTCATGGTTAAAGCCCCCGATCCGCTCCCGCAGAAACGCCTTGCCTTTCCGGCCGAAGACGCGGTCGAGACCGGTATCCAAGTCGACGAGGATGCGGCGGAGCACCGCCTCATCCAGTACGCCCTCCACTGCCGCGGAAAAGTAATGGGCCGGATCTGTTGGCGTCATCTGGTTGCGAAAAGTGGCAACTGTTCCGCTTTGGCCGGACGCGTGAAAGGCATCACGGCGTCGGGAAGCGAGAGTCCGCCTTCGAGGAGACTCACGATCTGTTGAAAGCGTTTAACCGGCCGGACGAGCGTGCCCTCACGTTCCGGTATCAGCAAGAATGCCTCGTCTAATCCGATGCCCGGGTCGGCGAGAATCGACGGCGAATGCGTGCTGACGATCATCTGCCGGCCGGTTCGGCTCTGCATCCGCGCGAACATCTGCGGGAGGTGGGTGACGACCTCGGGATGCAGTGAGAGCTCCGGCTCTTCCAACAGCAGCGGGCCGGAGCCCTCTAAAGTGGCCCACAGCAATCCCAGCAGGCGCAGCGTTCCATCCGAGAACTGCTCTTCGTTCTGCCAGGCGCCCTGCGGCCGCCAGTGCTCGTATTTACCTTTCAGATGTGGCGCCCCGTTGGCCTTGTCGCGCTCAAACTGTAGTTCCTTAAGCTGCGGCACGGCCACCCGCAGCACGGCTTCAATGCGGCGCAGCCAGGCATTCCTGGTTTTCTCCGGCGTTCTGGCGATCTGCTCCAAGAGGTCCCCACCATAAGGATCGTCGCTCCTTCCGAGTGAGCGATCGGGTTCCCGCACCAACTGCGGCACCACATGCAGATATCGGATTGAGCGGAAGAAGTCCGCGACATCCCGGAACTCGCGGTTCACGTTGATTTGTTCCAAGTATGTTTGCGTCAGCCGTTCGGGATCTTTCGCGTCTTCGGCATTCGGCCGGGACCACAATTCGGAGCCGGCGCGGGAAACACGCTCCTTTTTGATAATCGGACGGCGCTGATTGTCCTGTGAGAAGCGCAGTTCGTATTCCCAAGCGTTCGGCAAAGCCTCAGATCCGATATGGACCTCGATGACGATGTCGGGGTACCTGCGCGCGGAGAGGCTGCGCAGTCTGGTGACGCCGCCCCTATGCGGGCCAGCGGCTTCTTGAAATCCTCCGCCGACGCTCACAATGTCGTGCAGAAATCGAAAGACATCCAGCAGGTTGGACTTGCCGGACGCGTTGGGCCCCACCAGAAACACGCGGTTCTGCAAGTCCACATCGACTTGCGTGAAATTCCGCCAGTTTTCAAGGCGGAGCCGTCGAAAGATTAGAGTGCTCGGAGTCGCATCTTTCATGGGAGACTGCCGTATCACCAACACAATAACAAATGAGAGGCCCGAAACCGTCTACCCTACTTTACGCCGATGGCCTTCCGCTCGTCCGCCGCCGCTTCCAGATAAATGTTGCGCGCGACCCCATTGACCGTTTGCGCGGCCAGACGCTCCAGCAGTTCCGCGTGCAAGCGATGCGCGGCGGGGCTATTATCCGCCGTAATGGCAACTTCCGCCAGTTCGAGCGCCAGTTGTAATTGGCCTTCGGCGGCGGCTTTGCGGGCGCGTTGCAGGATCGCATCGGAACCGCCGGCGGCGTCTGCCAGCGCACGCTCGAGCGCCACGGGATCGCCGCCATTGAGATGCGCCGGATCGAAATCGTACCAGCCGGTGTATTGGCGAAATACGCCGTTCACGGCCCACTCCACGGTCCCATAGACCGGCTGCAGGTACGGCTGCGAGGCCAGGTCCGGCGGCAGGCGCACCTCCTGGCGAATCCGATATAGCGGTTCGCCCTTATTGACCCGATCGACGGTTTCATCGTGCACGAAGCGAATGGCGCGCGCATAGTTAGCGAGCGCCTGGTCGATGGCCTCGCGCCCCGCGAGCGGCCGGCTGTGCGACCCTACCAAGAATGCCGGATGCAGTTGCCGCATGCGATCCAGCGAAGCGGCCCACTCCAGCACCGGACGGTCCGGTTTGCCAGGGCTGGCCAGCATCGGAAAGCTCCAGTAGAACAGGTCTCCGGGAAGGAGCGTCTCGAAGTCGGGCAGCCACACCATCAGGTGATCCACCGTTTCGCCTAGGGTATGATAAAGCTCGAAGCGCACGCCGCCATCGGTGAATTTGTAGTGCTCGTCGAAGGTGATTTGCGGCGGGATGTAACCGCTTTCGGGAGGCTGCAGCAAGTCCACGCCGAGGGTTGCGCCGCGCGCTTCCTTGGGCACGTGGGCGGCCCACTGTACCTGGTTCAGCTTGCGATTGTAGCCCGCCATCAGGCGATATTTGCGCATCTCCTCGATGTGGTTCTGCTGTGCGACGACTCTGGTATACGGGGCCGCGAAAACCTTCGCGCCATTGACATGGTCGCCATGGAAGTGGGTATAGATAATGTAATTGACGGCCAGCGCGGATACCTTGCGGAAATCGCGGAAGGCCGCCTGTGCGGAGGCTTGGCTCTCGGTGGTATCGACCACTACGACGCTGCTGTCCGTCAATACGAAAATGACGTTGCCCAGCGCATAGCCTGTGGCGCAGTAGACGTGCGGGTTGACGCGGATGAGTTCAGGTGTGTTTTGGGATAGCTGCGCGGCGGCCGGCAGCGCGGCCAGCAGTATCGGGATGGCAGTGACGCTTCGCATGCGAAGCAATCA
>JBEKTJ010000388.1:0-4535 GCA_049516155.1 Bryobacteraceae bacterium | reverse complement strand
AGCAGCCGATCGACGACCTTGGCAAACGCATCGGACGAGCGATCCCGTGCGAATGCAAAGACCTCTTCGGCGGTGGGCGGCAGGCCGGTCAGATCGTCGGAGGCGCGTCGAATGAGGGTGCGCCGGTCGGCGGGGCGGACGGGGCGCAACCCCCGCCCCTCGAGCTTGGCCGCGATGAAACGGTCAATCTCCGTGCGGGCCCACTGGGCATCCTTCACCTCCGGCGGAGCCACGGGCTTAACAGGTTCAAAGGACCAGTACGCGCGCTGTTCCGCGGTGATGTTGTAAGGCAGCGATTTCAGGGCGGCTTTCTCAGTCTGCGGCCACACCGCTCCGGCTCTAACCCAGGCTTCAACAGCGGCGATCTGACCGGCGGCCAGTTTGCCGGTCGGTGGCATCTTGGGGTTCGCATCGTAACGCAGAGCTTTCACCAGAAGGCTTGCGTCGGGATCGCCAGGAACGGCCACGGGGCCGGACTTGCCGCCTTTGAGGAAGTGTTCACGGGAGTCGAGTTGCAGTCCGCCCATGTGCGCGTCGGTGTGACAGGCGTAGCACTTCTCGGCGAACAGCGGGCGGATCTTCGTCTCGAAGGACTCGGTGTCAACGGGAACCGGCGCGGGCTGAGCAAGTAAAGCCGATGCTGTGGCAACCAGTGGGATAAGGCTGCCGGCCACGGACCGCATACCCGATATTACATCATAATGTGAAAAATGAGCCGGCGTGTCCGCGCGACACAAGCTGGCCGATCACGACTTCGCCATCGACCGGGTTCTTGATTTCCGGCTGGGCGGCCTCGGCTGATCGCTGACTCCTGTTCCGCAGGAACTCTCCGGCCGCCACTACTGGCTTTTCTATGCGCGCATTGGTTTCGCGGAAGCGCTGGCCCGTGAGCAATACCAGCACGTTCCAGCCTGGTCCGCTTCTCCGCCAGCATTTCGACTGAGGCATTTCCTGCTTCATGCGGGTTCGTGCCGGTGATCAGCCTCCAGTCGCTAGTCTTGGCAGATGTGCAGCCTCGGTGCACACCTCAATGGGCCGCGCTGTTCGGTCTGGCTAACTTTAATCGTTTCGACAATGGTTTCATTGAGAAAAGCAGTGTGCGACGGCGCTCAAGCAACAATGTCAGCAGTTTTCGTTCGGTAGACCGACTGCGAGGATGCGCACGGACCAAGACAGTCGCATCAAGGACGATCCTCAACCGGCCGCCCTATAATTCTGCCGGATGGATTGCAACGCTTCGTTGGCCGCCGACTCTTCCTCCGCTTCGCCAACCTCTGGGCGATTCGCAGTGGGGGCCGAAGTAAGCCTCGGAGACAGAGCCTCTGTCGCACAGCAACCGCGTCGGAAACGTGCGTCCTCTCTAGAGAGGATTGACGCACTACCTGCCGCCGTCGTCGCCGGGCAAGGCCAAACGCAAAATGGGACGCCCTTCGCGCATAGTTGGCCCACGTCGCGCCCACCGCCGGACGGCCCGTCCTACCAGCCTGGCGTCCTGGCGCAAGGCGCGCCCACTCCTCGACGGTGGCGGATTCTCTCCGAAATTCTCTGCTCCGGGTTATGAAGGTCGTCGCATTTGGGGAGCCAATATTAAGTCCTTTATTTCCAATACAAACCATAGAAAACGCTCCAGTTGCCGGAGTACGCTCCTGCCAGGCGCGCGAATGTAAAATTACCCAGGTTGACACCTCGGAAACCGACGATCCATCCTGAAGGCAATTGGATGAACTGGTGGTGCTTGCCGATTCCCACGCGCATCCCCATGCCCCTCGCGGAAATCCGCGCGCCCTTCCACTACCGGCCTGGCTGTTCGAGGTGAAATATGACGGCTGCCGCGCACTGGCATACCTGGAAGAGACGCCACCGCTTGGTCTCGCGCACGGGAACGCCTAGAAATCCTTCCCGGCGCTCTGCCAGTCGCTTGGCGCATGCCTGGACGCCAGCGACGCCGTGCTGGATGACGAGAATCGTGTACCTTGGCCCTGACGGCAAGCCGCGGTTCCACGATCTGATGCGCCGCCGCGGACGCAGTATTTCTACGCGTGCGATCTGGTAAGATTGAGCGGGCGCTACCACCGTGGCCTGCCCTTGCTGGAGCGGAAGCGGCGGCTGCGGGAGGTCGTGCCGGCCGCGCCGTCGCCGTTGCTGCAGGTGGACATGTCGTCGGCACCGGTGTGGATTTGTTCGAGGCCGTCTGCCGGAATGCCGTGGAGGGCATTGTCGCCGAGCGAGCCGATGCGCCGTCCGTCCCCACGGCTTCGCTTGACATCGCCAAGGTTCCAGAGCAGTCAATCGAAAATGCTCTTGCGCCTCGGCCGCGCCAGCGAGTCCGCCACGAACCCAGGCGGCAGCCGGAACGGTGATCGTGCAGTAGTGCCGGTTGTCATCAGATTCGTCCGACGCTCCCGATTCGCGGACGACGAATACGCGCCAGAGCAGCGGCGCAGGGCACGGCGGCGCTCTGACAACGACTCCGATCTGTGCGCCTCCGGAGAACTATTCGGACTCCGGAGGACGAGAGTGATCGATTCTAATTGGTGATGTAAATTTCGCTGTTCGATTTGGTTGTGCTCGCGCCGCAAACTGAAGTCAGTGACAAGGTGGCCCCGCCTTTAGCCGTGCCGGTCGGAATCGTGATCGCGGACCCCAGAAAGATCGTCGACGGCGTTTCGCTGGGGAACACGTAAGCAGCCGAGTAGATGGTGGTCGTCTTTCGCGCTACCGCGAACGTGAATGTGCAGCTACCTGTATAGTTTTGGTTGATTAAGAAGGCGCTTACCTGATAGGACACATTCGTGCTCACCAAGCCGATCGGTTGAATAATTCCGAGGTTCGGCGTAGCGGCGCCAGTGACGCAGTCGTAACAGCCCACGCCAATGTTCGGTCCCATGATTACGAATTCGTTGAGGATGAGCGGAGTGCCGGCGGCCGGCTCGGCATCGCCGCTAATGTTCTCCGGCGTTAGATAACGCACCGTTTGGGTGATCGGCGGTTTGGATTGAGCGAACAGCACCCCACATCCCAGCGTCAGCATCATTAGATAAAAAAATTTCTTCATTTTGTTCCTCCAAAGTAGATTGCTCAAAACGTCCATTTATTCTAGCAAATGATTTTGGGAGCACATATGGCTGTGCTGTGCCGCGAATCTCGCATTGGGTCTGGAACGCCGTCCCATAGCGTGAGCGTGGAAAAACGGGGGAGCGGTCGCGACCCAGACGGTTGTACCCGAATTGCGTTCTCCGGCAGGCCGCGTCGTTAACCGTGGGGTCGTAGGAATTGACGTGTTGGAAATTTGGCTCCCCGAGAGCGACATTGCAAGAAATAGAATTGGTGTGCGCAGCCAGAGAGTCCATAAGCCGCTGATTTTACAACCAGTTCGGCAAAATCGGCAGCCTTTTACGAGCTCCACGTGGGCCGCCTAGAACCCGTGCATCTCTTTTCGCTGCGCCTATATACTTGCGCCTAATGTTAGATTCAATACAGCGGTTAGCAGCCTGTGGGCGACCAGCGATGGCGGAATTTGATGCGTGGAACAAAGCCGTTGCAGCTTATTTCACGGCAGGAGCCGCGAAGGGTTCTCCAATTTTCCTCAGCCTCGACCTTGACGCGATTGAGGATGTTGCTGCCAGGTTCCTGGATGAAGGGGTCGATGGCGATCCCCTACTCGACTTCTCAAAAGCGGTTCGTCGCCGCTGTGTGTCATCGTCTGGCGACCACCTAAACCTCAATGCGCTAAGAAGCAGAGATGGGGAAGTTCCTGCGGGAGTCGCGTTTCTTGGCCTGATGGTCTTCGCCGCCTATAACATGCAGGAGGAGGAGGGCATCGACGAATCCAACTACTTTCTTCGCTTGCGAGAGGTTTTGGGGCTTCCCCACTTTCAGGGCAGGCCAGATGGCATGCCTCCGGGAGCTGAAGAAACCCTTTGGAAGGAATGGAATGACCATCTCACTTCTGCCGGCTTTCAGCCCACAGCGGAGCGCGGGGCCGGACCTCAGACATATCTACGGTACGTGCTTTCGCAGGCTATCTTGCGCGAGTCCGACAAGCAGTTCCTGCGCCAGCGCTTCCACGATGGACGCCTTCCTCTCCAGTTCGATTCCGATCAACTCGGCTTTTGGCTTTCACGACAGACACTGATGCGTCGCCACCTCCAAGAGGGGCTACACCACCCGGATCCGGCCCGAGTATGGGAGTTCTATCAATCGGCCCATCGCGTTTATGAGGCCGGTGACTGGGTCTCTGGCGTTGCACCGCACCAAACCTCCGGGCGGGAACGGACCCGGAGTATTGAATGTGGCGTTTATCGCATCGTTGATCTGCTCGGTGATGCAGAATACTTGCTCTTCCCGAAAGAACCCGCACGTACGCGTTCCAGCCAGATCGCGGCCGCGCAGACATTCGGTGGCCCTGCCCTGCCTCTTCGCCCCATTCGCTCTGGCTTTTTCGGTCCACTCTGGCAGGTTGCACCTTTCGGAGACCACCCGCTTGAATTTGATGTCGTCGGTGATCCTGTAATTCGGAAGATGCTATTTCCGAA
>JBEKTJ010000387.1:0-3450 GCA_049516155.1 Bryobacteraceae bacterium | reverse complement strand
GGCGGCGAGCATGGGAATGTAGCCGTACCTAGAAAGGTGCTATAAGGTGGCATATTCGTGAGCAAAAGCGGTTCCGGTGATTTCATAAAGAAAGGCAAGCGGCCCGTCGAGCTTATCGTAAGGCAAGGCCGCCGCCATCGTGCAGGACGCAACGGCCTATCAACGCCTGCTGGATATTGCGGCCCGCGCCGACGTTCATGAGGCCATCCGCCAGGGGCTGGCGGACGCTGCCAGCGGCCGCACCCGGCCAGCACGAGAAGTGCTCGGCGAGATCCGCCGGCGGCATGCCATACAGCGTTGAGTTCGCCGGACGCGCTGCCCGCGATCTCAACATGCTTTATGTCGAGATGCACACCACCGAATCGCCAGCGGCTGCCCGTTGGAGACAACTTGTCACCGTGCTCGCAATCGGGCACGGTGCGATGGAACCGGCGGCACTCGACGAGTGATATGCGGAGATCTCCTGTTCGCTCATGCCCAGGCTTGGCAAGCCGCGAGGCCGGACCGACCGGATGTGATATACCAGATCATGGCTGCCAGTATCCGTCGCGGGAATTTACATCCGACTGCACAGTTATGACGATAGAGGTTCGTAAATCACGGTGACAACTTGGAGCCGGATGTGGGGCGGCCAATCATGGCTGCGCCGGACCTTTCCAGGCCCGGCGTGGACGCGCTGGAAAGCGCGTCCGCAGGCAGGATTGCCTGCCCCACGATGCTGTTCAAACTTGTCACTCAATTGCGGGAGCCTCTATAAGATCGCCTTGCTTGCCCTCGCCCTGCCGCTGGCCCAAGCCCAGGTCCGCGTCTGGCAGGACACCCTCACGCTGCCCACTTACGAAGAGGGCGCGCCCGACCCCAATCCGCCCTTCGACGCTTTCTCCACGGGCCGCTTCAACTACCCTTACACCCTCCGCGAGAACCTCACCAACCAACCGGTCCCGCACGCCTGGCGCGCCGTCTATCTCGAAAACGAATATCTCAAATGCTCCGTCCTGCCCGATATCGGCGGCCACCTCTACACCTGCATGGACAAAATCTCCGGCCAGCCCATGTTCTACGCCAACCCCTCCATCAAGAAGGCCAATATCGGATATCGCGGCGCATGGGCTGCCTTCGGTATCGAGTTCAATTTTCCGGTCTCGCACAACTGGGTCTCCATGTCGCCCGTGCAGTTTAGTTTCGCGTCGCACGCCGACGGCACCGCTTCGGTGTGGGTAGGTAACATCGACCGCGTCTACGGCATGGAGTGGCAGGTTGAATTGCGCCTGCGGCCCGGCAGCACGCTACTGGAAGAAAATGTCACGCTGAACAATCGCAGCGACGTGCGCCACCGGTTCTACTGGTGGAACAACGCGGGCATCGAAGTCAAGGACGATTCGCGTATCTACTACCCAATGCGCTTCACCGCCAGCCACGGCTTCACCGACGTGGATACTTGGCCGGTCGATTCCACCGGCAAGGATCTCAGCCTCATCCGCAACCAGACCGACGGTCCCGTTTCGCGCTTCGTACATGGCAGCCGCGAGCCGTTCATGGGCGTCTGGCGGCCCGACACCAACTCCGGGACAGTACACTACGCCGACTACGCGCAGCTTCCCGCCAAGAAAATATGGTCGTGGGGCGTAGATGCCGATGGCCTCGACTGGCGGCGCGCGCTTTCCGATAACAACAGCGCCTACGTGGAGGTGCAGGCCGGCCTGTTCCGCAACCAGGAAACCTACGCTTTCCTGGAGCCGCGCCAGACCATCCGCTTCTCCGAATACTGGATGCCGGCGCGCGGCATCGGCGGTATCGCGCGCGCCAATCTGTCAGGCGTCCTGAACCTGACCCGGCGCGATGGCGGCCTCTCCGCCGCTTTCAACGCGAATTACAAGATCGCGGGCGCATCCATCCGCATTCTGCAAGGCAAGCGCGTACTGGCCGATGAAACCGTCAGCCTGACGCCGGAACAGACGTGGAAGCTCGGGATCGGCAACGCGGCGGCCGAGCCATGCACTTTCGAGCTGCGCGACACCGCCGGCACACTCCTGCTGCGCCACACCGAAGGCGATTACGATTGGACGCCGGTCTCGGAAATCCATACTGGCCCGCAGCCCCATCCCGCCCAAGACGATTGGCTGGAGCAGGGCACCGACCAGGAGTTGCAGGGCGAACTGCTGGCCGCTTTGCGCTCCTATCAAGAGGGCTTGCAACACGCGCCCGGCAATTTCGATCTGACCGTGGCCGCCGGACGCCTGTGCGCCGGCCTGCAACGCTACGACGAAGCCATCCGCTATCTGGAACTTGCCGCCGCGCGCGCCACCTGGGATCCGGAGATCGCCTATTATCTGGGCTTGGCTTACGATGGCGCGGGCGATTCTCCCAAAGCCCGCTTGGCCTACGAGACCGCCGCGCGCATGCCCACTTGGAGGGCCGCCGCCAGCCTGAAATTAGGCGAGCTTCTGGCGCGGCAAGGAAATCGCGATGCCGCGCTAAGGTTCTTGCACGCCGCGCAGGGCGACCTGCGTGCCACCGAGGAACTCACCGCACTGGGATCCGCAGTGAGCCACAGCCCTCAGGGAGTGGACCCTCCCAGCGCATTTCTGCAATGGGAGACCGGACCGCACGACGACGCCGCATTGCTGCGCTTCCTGGCCGCCGACCCGGCGCGCGTGCTCGAAATCGCCGCCGGATACATGCGACTCGGTCTATACGGGTCGGCCGTCGATCTATTGGCGCGCGACTTTCCATCCGTTCCCGCCGATGAAACCGAGCCCGGCGCGGTCTTGCCGCAACAGCATCCGCTGGTCGCTTACTACCGCGGCTATTGCCGCGCCAAGCTGGGCCGGTCCGCGGCCGAAGACTATGCCGCCGCGCGCAAGCTATCCACTCTGTATGTCTTCCCCAGCCGCGCGGAAGATCTGACAGTGTTGCGCGCCGCCATCCAAGCCAATCCCGACGACATGACCGCCCGCTACCTGCTCGGCACGCAATACTTCGCGCGCGGACTCACCGACGATGCTTTGACGGAATGGAATACGGCGCGCCACGCCCGCGCCCCGATCCCAGTCCTGCATGCCGATATCGGACGCGCGATGCTACGCGAGAAGCACGACTGGTCCGGCGCATTGGATGTCTTCCGCGAAGGGTTGGCTGTAGACCCGCTGAACCGGACGCTTTACGAGGGCGTAGACGCGGCGCTCAGCCTCATGGGGCGTCCCGCGCGCGAGCTGGCTACGTCGCTCGAGAGCTACCCGGATCTGCCGCACATGCCTGCGGAGCTGGTGTATGCACTCGCGCTCGACCGCGCTGAAGCCCGCGACCTCGACGGCGCCATCGCACTGTTCCGCGACCGCTTCTTCCCGCGCGAGGAGGGCGGCACCAATGTCCGCCAGGTCTGGATCGAGGTGCGCATCCTGCAAGCGCTGTCCCAATCCGCAGCGGGGCAATGCGACTCCGCCAAGGCCG
>JBEKTJ010000386.1:0-4547 GCA_049516155.1 Bryobacteraceae bacterium | reverse complement strand
CGCGGAACTGAAAAAACATCGCTGGGACCGCACCCCGCAGAAGTGGTCGGACTAAACGTTCCCAATGCCTCTGAGAATATTTTACGTACCGGGAGATTGAATTCATGAAGCGCGCTCTAACTATCGCTGTCTCAGGCTTACTCCTTCTTCTTGCCGGATTTCTCACCAAGGCTTACGCCGCGGACGAGGCCATCGCCTCGCGCAGCGCGAATATCGACGGCGCCAACATTCATTACATGACCGCCGGCCAGGGCCCAGCGCTCATTCTGCTGCATGGCTATGCGGAAACCTCGCTAATGTGGAAGCCGATCATCCCCAGTCTGGCAAAGCGTTTCACCGTGATTGCCCCGGACTTGCCGGGCATCGGCGACTCGGACATTCCGTCCGACGGTCTCGACATGAAGAACGCCGCCATCCGCATTCATGATCTCGCCAAGTCACTTGGCATACAGAAGGCCGAGGTCGTCGGGCACGACATTGGCCTGATGGTCGCCTACGCCTACGCTGCGCAGTTTCAAGCGGAAGTCACGAAACTCGTTCTGATGGACGCTTTTCTTCCCGGCGTGCCGGGCTGGGAAGCGGTCTACAACAATCCGCACATCTGGCATTTCCGCTTCAACGGGCCAACTCCCGAAGCCCTGGTAAAGGGCCGCGAGCGAACCTACTTCGATTATTTCTGGAATGACTTCGCCGCCGACAAGACTCACTCGATTCCTGAAGCGGCCCGACAGGCGTACGCTGCGGCATATGCGCGGCCGGGACGTATGCATGCTGGCTGGGCTTACTTCGTCTCCTTTCTCCAAGCCGCCAAGGATTTCGCTCAACTCTCGCAGACCAAGCTGACCATGCCGGTCCTAAGTATCGGCGGCGACAAAGCCAATGGAGTGGCGCTCGGGCAACAGGTAAAGCTGGTTGCAACCAACGCCACCGTGATCGTTCTCAAAGACACCGGTCACTGGCTCATGGAGGAGCGGCCTAAGGAAACTGCGGATGCGCTGGAAAAATTTCTCTGAAGTCTGCGGCAGGCGGCAACGCTCTTACGGGCAACGCTCCTACCATCGCTGGTAGTATTTCCACCCGTCACGCTAACCTCTTTGCTCTGGCCGTGCTGGCGACCGTTCTGCAGGCTCAAAACCCTCGCGGCTCACTGCGTGGCACGGTGGAGGACTCGACCGGCGCCCGCATTTCCTCGGCAAAGATCGTAGTGCAATCGGTTGACTCTTCCCTGCAACGCGAGGCCAGCAGCGAAGATCGCGGCGGCTTTCGGCTCGACGATCTTCTCCCCGGCACTTACCACATGACGGTGAGTGCCCCAGGGTTCGCGCCGGCCCGGGCCGATGTTGCCGTCGCCGTCACTTCAGTGCGCGAAGTTACAGTCACGCTGAAACCTGCGGCTACCTCAACCACGGTCAACGTGCAGAGCCAGGCCTCTTCCATCACCACTCAGCCCATCGACTTGGCCAGCGCGGTTCATGGCGGCGTGGTCGGCGGCCGGGACCTCGAAGCTCTCCCGCTCCCGGCGCGCAGCTTCGCCAACATCGCATATCTGGTGCCCGGAACCGAGCCGGTTGAGCCTTCCGATCCCACTAAGGCGCGTATTACGGCCGTCTCCACCGGCGGAAGTTCCGGCCTGAACAACGAACTATCAGTGGATGGCGCCGACAACTCCGACGACTGGATTGGCGGCTTCCTGCAAAACTTCTCGCCTGACGGCATTCAGGAATTTGCCGTGCGCACTTCGAACGAAGACGCCGACACCGGCGGCACGACTGCCGGCTCCGTCGTCATTACTACGAAGCGCGGCAGCAACGAATGGCACGGCGATGGCGCTTTCTACGAACGCGCGGCCGCGCTCAATGCCCGCTTCCCAATCGAGAATCCCGCCCAGACCTGCACCGACGGAGTTTGCGTCAACAATCCCAAGCAGCCGTTCTCGCGCCAGAATTATGTAGGCACAATCGGCGGCCCGCTGGCGAAGAATAAAGTCTGGTTCTTCACCTCATTTGAAAATGTGCATGAAGACGCCAGCATCGCCTACAGCCCCGCCAGCATTACGCAATTCAACGCGCTCTCGCAGTTGGCTTCAGAGGGCATGATTCCTGGCACGCCCTCCATTGCCGTTCCGACCACCGTTCCGATTCCCTTCCGCGACTACATCAGCTCGCTGCGTTTTGACTGGGCGGAGTCGCAAAAGTCGCAGTGGTTCTTGCGGGTTTCCTCCGACAGCTACCTCACGCACAACGCTCTGGTGGCGCAGGGCACGCTGCCTTCGACCGGCCTGACCACGCACAACAATTACTGGAACACCGTGATCAGCAATACGTATGCGTTCAGTCCAAACTGGCTCGGCACTCTGGTCCTCGACGCCAGCCTGCTTCACCTTACTCAAACCCGCAACTCGGATCTGGGCTTCGCGCTGGCGTTTCCCTTCAGCTCCACGGCGCTGACAATTTCCGGGTTCGAGACTTTCGGCGATAACCAGTTCGCCACGCCCATCACTCTTTTCCCCGACCTGCGCAATCAGGACAAGTATCAGTTTCGCTACGACCTGAGTCACGTTGCCGGCAATCATGCCCCCCGGTTCGGAATCAATTTCATTCACGAACCGGTGCTGAGCGGAGCGTTTGCGTCCACGGCGGAGCAGATCATCCAGTATCCGTCTAATCCCGATTGCTACCTCGGTCCTCCCGGCGCCGACTGCGGCGGCATTACCACGCCTTTGCCTTTTTATTACGTTCCGCCCACCGCGCAGTGCGATCCGGAGCCCACCACGGCTTCCGGCATCAACTGCTCGTTCACTCCCGCCGGGGATGGCAGCTTCACGCAGAACGTGCAACGGCTGGCGTTCTATGCCGAAGATTCCTGGCGCGCCACGCACCACCTCACCATCAACTACGGACTGCGTTATCAGACGACTTTCGGGCTCTTCGAAGGTTCGAGCCGCACCCAGGTTGAGAACAATGCGTATGTGACTTTGCAGGCGCTGCAGATTCCGCTCACGCCCACAGTCCCGCACGACTACCGCAAACAAATCGCGCCGCGCCTCGGCATCGCCTATGCGCCCAGTGAGAAGACCGTGTTTCGCGCCGGCTTCGGCATGTTCTACGACGACCTCGCACAGAACGGCTGGGCGACCGCGTTTCAAGGACTGAATAACACGAACGCAACCACGGGAACATGCGCCTTAAGCGGCGGCCCCGGCACGTATGCGCTCACCGGCACGGGATGCCTCACGGGTGGCGCGGGGGCCACCGGCAATCTGATCGGCTCCAACTACAAAACGCCCTACGCCATTCACATTACGGGCGGAGTCCAGCATTCCTTCAACGAACACTGGCTGTTCAGTGCCGCCTATACCCACGAGCAGGGCAATCACGGTTACCGCGCCTTTCCCTACACCAGCGGAACCAACGTGCTGACTCCGCTCATTCCCGCATCGGACCCGAACTATGCCGCTGACCAAACCAACGTTGTGCCGAATGTCAACGTGTTCGAGTCCGACAACCGCTCCAGCTACAACGCGCTGATGCTGCATGTGCAAGCGAACACGCGCCGCTTCAACCTGGTCGCGAATTACCAGTTCTCCAAGGCGCAGACTTGGGGATGCCTGCTCGGCGAACTCTTTGACTACGTGGATGGCGTCTGCCAACTGCAGAGCGGCCCGCAGGCTGGACAACTCGACGCCTTCGGTCCCGGCGACTACGGCCCCTCCGGTGAAGACGTTCGCCATCGTTTCGTGCTGGCCGGCACGGTACACATCCCCGGCGGCTTCGAGGTGAGCGCTGTCGCGCAGTTCGAGAGCGCCCGCCCCATCACCATTACTAACGCGGACAACACGGCCCGCATTTTTGTAAACGGCGTCTATACCAGCCTCGACGAATTTCGCGGAACGCCTTATATGCAGACCGACCTGCGGGTCACACGCCCGATCAAGATCGGCGAGCGCTGGGTGATTAGCCCGTTCGCCGAGTTCTTCAACCTCTTCAACCGCAACAATCCGGGCGCGAACTTCGCTGTCAATGTGGTGCAACTCCCGGTTCCGGCAGCGCAGATGCAGCCCGATCCCGTCACCGGCATCACCAATGTCACCAGTATTTGCACCGTAGCCGATTGCTCCCAGACCGCCCCCGTTACCAGCCTGAAGCAACTGGAAATCCCCGAAGGCGCCCTGGGAGATTTCTTCGGCCCCGGCACCACGGTTGGCATTCCCTTCGCCGCACAGTTGGGCGTGCGAGTGAATTTCTAAGCAAGCTGGAATCGATCGTGGCCTTGCGTTACCGTGAAGAGCGGCGCTTCAGCGCCGCGAAAGCAACAAAATTGATGCGGGCTTCAGCCCCGGTTTTGAGATTCGCATCGCGAGCCCCTTGAATCCTCGATCGACCCTAATATAATGCCGACGATGCCCCGGCTCCCGCTCTTCGCACTACTAACCCTCACTCTTTGCAATTTCTCCGTGGCCCAATCGCCTCCGAAAAAACATCTTCTCGTCATCGGAGAAGAAAAGGGCTACCGACACGAAGCCGTTTCCCATGCCATGTCCACCATCG
>JBEKTJ010000385.1:0-3458 GCA_049516155.1 Bryobacteraceae bacterium | reverse complement strand
TGGTGCAATGCGGCGAGGATGACCCCAAAGGAAAAGCGCGTACCTTCCTGCTAGATGGGTCGACCATGCGAACCGCGCACAGCCCCGCGCTGTGTAACAGCTATCCGCCTGGATCGAACCAACCTCGGTGAACACCCCAAAACCGGCCATACGTGATCACTTCAAAACCGGCCAACGGATCACAGCCAGGACATCAGACTGTTGTACCCTTTCGCGGTCATTCTGAGCAAGTGTTTTCTACTTCCCTACGACACTGTCCGCCCCCGACCAACGGGAGGCGGACGCGACCAATAGTTTTGGTTCATGTCTTTCCTCTTAGAAAGGTTTTGGTTTTGGTGTTCATATCGCGCCGCCGCCGGGGCGGAGGCCGAGAAAATGGTCGGACACCGTCATTCGGCACCTCCTGCCGTGATGGCCGCTTTGGTGCGCCAACTCCGTGGGCCACACTTGAGCACGTGTCCATGGTGGAGGATACGGTCGAGCATCGCGGTAATTGCGGCTACATCTCCTAAGAGTTTTCCCCAGTCTTCGATGGGGCGATTGGATGTGAGCAGTGTACTGGCGCGTTCGTAACGCCGCATGATAATCTCCAGCAGGTCTTCGGCAGCAGTGAGCGGCAGTTTTCGCATGCCGAAATCGTCGATGATCAAGAGCGGCACCGCTGTCAAAGAATCCATGAATTCCTTGCGTGTGCCCTCCGCAATAGCTTCCGCAAGATCGTCCAGCAGCACGTGCGTTTCGCGGTACATCACGCGGTAACCCTGCTGGATCGCGGCTTGTCCGATAGCTTGGGCTAAGTGACTTTTCCCTGAGCCGCCGGGGCCGAGAAACAGCGCGTCTTCCCGTTTAGCGATGAAGGCGCTGGTAGCCAGGTCGAAAACCAGACTGCGATTCATCTTCGGATTAAAGGTGAAATCGAAGTTGTCCAGCGTCCTTTGCGGATCTCGGAAGGCAGCCTGTTTGCGTCGACGATCCAGGAGCCGGTCGCTACGCCGGGCGAGCTCGTCGCTAACCAGGCTAGCGATCAGGTCGATGGGTGCCATGGCTTCGGATTGAGCCTGGCGGAGGCGGGCCTCCAGCACGGTGGCCATGCCACCGAGGCGCAGTTGCCGCAGGGAACGTTCTAATTCGATGAGGTTCATGACTCACTCTCCTTGGTTTTGTTTTCGATAAAGTCGCGGTACAACGTGAGCTGCCGGATCAGCGGATCGACTTGCCGCAAGCTCAGGGGAAGTTGGGGACGGTGCTCCAGATAGCGCCGTACAAAACGGTAATCATAAACGTCGACTTCCAGGGCGGCGGCGCAGGCATCTCCCACCATGGCGGCGCCGTGTTTCTTCACGAGCGACAACACGCCCTGAATACGGCGAACGGCCATCTCCCCACTTTTGCAGTGCATCCCGCGGCAAAGCGCACCGACCTGCGAACCGATTTTGTCGGCGCGGACCAGCAACTGCAGGATCCCCAGTGGTGTTTGCTTGGGTCGGTCTTCTTCTTTGATCCGATGCCGGCCACGTGCCTGGCGCAGGTGTTCGCGCAATAACTGGCCCGTCTCCGGATGCAGCAACCGGACCTGATGGGTATCCCATTGCACCGGCACGCGCCGACCGATCCAGCCGGGGGGAGCGCCATAGTAAGCCGCCTCGATTTCTACGCAGCCATCCAGATGGACCGTGCGCTCGCCATAGTGGTAATAGCGGAACGGCTCCAGCGGTAACGGCTGTAAGGCCGGCCGCTCTTCGGCGAACATAGAGGCAACCTGCCGCTTAGTAGTGCCGTGGATGCGCGTATCGGCCCAACGCGCTTCCCAGTGATCGAGATAAGTTTGGGCTTCCTCCAGGCTTTCGAAACGCAAGCCTTTCAGTGGCGTATTTTTCGCATGGCCTACACTTCTCTCGACTTTCCCTTTGCGATCCGGATCGGCCACGCGGCACGGCAGGGGAACAACCTTATAGTGCTGCAGCACATCGCGGTACAGAGGATTGATGGTGGGATCGTAAATGTCGGGCGCGAGCACACCCTCGCGTAGATTATCGAGGACAATGACCCGGCTCACACCACCGAGCCGGCGGAAGGCCTTTTCGTGCAACTCTGCCCAGACCTGAGAACTGGAACGGAACAACAGGAGGCGAACGGACTTGCGGCTGTAGCCCAGCGTGAGCACAAACAACCGCGTGCGCCGGTACTTGCCGGTGGAGGCGTCGCGCACCATCGGGCCAGCGCCGTAATCGACTTGAAGTTCCTCGCCCGGCGCGGTCTCGATAACCACCCGCGCCTCCGGCGATGGGTTGGGATACAGCTTGCAGATAAACCGACGGACACTCTGGTACCCGGCGGTGAAGCCGCACGTATCCACCAGGTCCTGCCAGATCGCCATTGCGTTTCGGCCGCGGGCCAGGCCGACTTCGATCAGCTCGCGATATGCGGTGCAGGCGCTGGCCGATGGGCTGTGCCCCGGCTGCGGTTTGGACTGCTCAGTCACCGGGGTGTTCAACCCGGCGACTGAGTCGGTGATCACCTCATTGGCCGGTTTTGCAAGATCTGGCTCAGGCGTAGCCTCGCTTAACGACTTTGCGGAGGCGGGGTCGGTGATCACCTCGTTGGCCGGTTTTACAAGATCCGGCCCAGGCCCACCCTCGTTTAACGACGCTACGGGCGCGGGATCGGTGATCACCTTGTTGGCCGGTTTTGCCGGCAACTGCCGTCCCCATGCGCCGGGTGGGCGAATCGCGATGCCGGCGGATTTCAGATAAACGGCCGACGTTTCGCGACGCACTCCCGTATTCCGCTGGATTCGCCGCAGCGACCAGCCCAGACGCCCCAAGGCAATGACTTGTTGTTTCTTCTCTTCGTTCAAGACGTTACTCACATCGACCGAGGCTATCGCCCTCGCATCGTAATCAACGTCCTGGACTGTGGTTTATCGTTGGCCGGTTTTCAGGTGATCATCTATGGCCGGTTTTGGGTGTTCACTGAGGCACCGGCTGAACGGAGTTCCCAGCCCGTCCCGTCAGGCAACCCAGCCATCCTTCGTCGAACTGATCCCGCAGCCGGCAGCGCTGGAGGAGTTCGTCATCGAATTCGAGTCCGCGGGGCGAGCCAAGCTGCGCATCCAGTGGAAGACGGCCACGCCGCCCGATTGGAGCAGTTTGCTGCGCGCCTGGCAGCAAAGCAATGGATGATTCAGATCACTGCGACCACGCGGGTGCTGGTGGCCATCGAGCCGGTCGACCTACGTAAAGGCATTGATGGGCTGGCGCAGCTTTGCCGGGAGAAACTGACCGTGGACCCGTTCTCCGGATGCCTGATCATTTTTCGCAGCCGGCGTGGCACCACCATTAAAGTCCTTGCCTATGACGGCCAAGGATATTGGATGGCGCAAAAGCGGCTATCCAAGGGCCGCTTCCGTTGGTGGCCGGAGGCCAGTGAGCCGGCCAAATCGCTGGAAGCCTACGAGG
>JBEKTJ010000384.1:0-3476 GCA_049516155.1 Bryobacteraceae bacterium | reverse complement strand
TCCGCACCCGTATTCAGGATCACCAGCGGCCTGCGGCGGCGCGACCCGTCGACGCGCAAGAACCACGCGGTAAGACCGCCGCCTTCGTACGGTATCTCCAGCCGCTCCACCGGCGGATCGAATAAGGCTCCCGCAGCGGACCAGCAGGCGTTATATTCCTGCCAGCAGGCCGCCATCCGCTCGGGTTCTTGGCTGCCATCGAGGAAACGCAGCGCCGCGCTGAAGCGGCTCGCAGCCCACATGTAGGCCTCGCGGGCACTCACGTTGTGGCGCTTCGCGGCAGCCTGCTCGGCTAACCCACGCGCCTCTACGCCGGCATCGTGATAGGCTTGCCAGGCAGACTCGAAATCCCCGGCCTTGATGTGCGAGACGATGGCCAGCAGTTTGCCGGGATCGCCTGCGCGATAGTAAGAAGCACCCAAGGCAATCAGGGCGGTGAAGCCAAAGTCGGGGTCGGTGAAAGGCGACGTAGTCTTAGCGGCTTCTTCCGCGGCGGGAGGGGCAGGGGCTTGCGCGGCGGCGGTGGCGGAAGCTCCGAAGGCGAGGAAAGAGCGCCGATCGATCATAGTGAACCTTTACTGTAAGCCATACGGATGCGGCGCCTTGGAAGTTCACCGCTTGCGCTGTGCGAATTCGTCACCAGCGTTTCATCATGGGAATATCCATGGCCCACAGTCATTCCGAGCTATCTTGTGGTTCGGCCGAGACGCGACCTCCTGATCGCCGTGCACCAGCAACTCACGCGTGATTGGTGGGACTTGTGGCGTACGGAGTTCGATCTCTGTGTTTCTGAGAAGTCGACCTTACTCGCGTTCAACAAGGAGCAAAGATCGGCAAAGTCGTGGCAAAGGTTCATCGGGTTGCTCCACTTCCGGAAGGCGCTCTACAGAAGGGCGGCTTAGCCAATATTCCTGTAACACGTGAGTAAGTCTTAGTCGGGCGTCGGCACGAGTGTCGGCGCGGCACGCATGGTGCGTGCGTCACAGGCTTCCAAGCAACAATCCCCCTCCGGAATCGGACTCCCGTGCGGACACGTCCGCGGATGCCCCAGAAACGTGCAAATCCGGTCCGTCACTTCCGGGCTAAGGATATGCTCAAACGTGCAAGCGTTCTTCTCGATAGCTCCCTCGTCGCGGATCGCCAGCACATCCATAAACAATCGCTCCGCCAGCCGGTGCCGCCGGATCACGCTGCGAGCGCGCGCCTCGCCGCGCGGCGTGAAAGCCACCTCTCCGCCGCGCAACTCCACCAGGCCGATGCGCGCCATCATGGCGCACACCTTGCGTTGCTGCGCGGCGGTAAAGTGCTCCGGCTCCTCGTGGAAAGTGCTTTCGCGCGCCGCCCATAACTGCTCCAGCACTTCGTCGAAATCCTGATTCACTTCCATGCTGAAATGCGTGGTCTCAACGATGCGTCCATGTTCCAGGTCCAGCCGGATGTCCGCGCAGCGGCCCACTTGCTCGTCGTGAGTCACCATCAGGATGGTGCGGCCCTGCTGGTGCAAGTCGGCGAGCAGGTCCAGCACGATCCGCTCATTGGTTGCATCCAGGTTGCCGGTAGGTTCGTCGGCCAGGATGATCTTGGGATCGTTCACCAGCGCCCGCGCGATGGCCACGCGCTGCTGCTCACCGCCGGAAAGTTGCGAGGGCAGATGCCGCGCGCGATCGGTCAGTCCGACGCGGTCCAGCGCGCGGAAAGCCTCGCCTTCATCCGTCATGCTATGGAAATATTGCGCCAGCATCACATTCTCGAGCGCGGTCAAATGCGGAATCAGGTGGAACTGTTGGAACACGAAGCCCACGGTCTCGGCGCGAAAGCGAGCCAGTTCCGCGCGCGTCAAGGTCGATGTATCCACGGAATCGATGCGCACCGCGCCATGCGTGGCTTGGTCGAGGCAACCCAGGATATTCAAGAGCGTGGTCTTGCCCGATCCCGATGGCCCCATGATCGCGATCCACTGCCCCGCATCTACGGTGAAGCTGACACCGTCGAGCGCTTTCACCGGCGCGGACCAGCCGCTATCGTAAGCCTTGGTCACGTTCTCCAGTTCGACGAATGCCATCGCGTCTACTCTCCGCGTAAAGTCACAGCCGGTTTGATGCGCCAAATGCGCGCCGCCGCCGCCAGGGTTGCGGCCGTGGCCATGGCCAGCGTGACTCCGGTTACCGGCAGAAACACGCCATAGTTTACACCCACGCCCGCCGCCGCGGATTCGGGGAAGATCTGCCTCCCGATCCACCATGCTACCAGCAGGCCCACGCAGTAGCCCGCGGACGTGGAAGCCAGCCCCAGGATGAGCGACTCCGACAGGAACAATGCGGCGATCCTTCTCTCGGCGGCGCCGATGGCTTTCAGAATCCCGATCTCCTTGCTACGCTCCAGCACCAGCGCGCTGAAGTTAGTGCTGACACACAGCGTGGCGATCCCAAGTATGAGAGCAGTCAGCAGGAACAAAGTCGAGCGCAGTTTCAGCACCACGTTGGCTTCGGTTTCGGCTACGGCATGCAGCAGGCGTACGTCGGAGCCTGGAAGCTGCTTAGCCAGTGCCGCCTGGACCGATGCCAGCCGTTCGCCATCGGCGCGCACCTGGACCAAGCTGGCCACGCCTTTATCACCGCCGGGCAAGCCGGCCAATTGCGCCGCGGTATCGAACGGCACGATCGCCTGCGCATCTTCCGCCCCGCCGCTGGAGACAATACCGCGGATGGTGCAAGGCGCGCCTTCCAGTTCCAGCTTTTGTGCGAGCTTCAGCCGGAAGTGAGTAGCCACATTGCTGCCCACCAGACACTCGCCTGGACCCGCGGACCGCGCGCCATCCACCCGCCAGTAATTGGTCAGCGGACCGGCGCGGCGGAAGTCGACGCCCGCCACCACCACAGGCTCGCCTTCCAGGCGGCCCACAGTGTAGATGAACGGGGCGGCTATGGCGCCCTGCTGTTCGGCCAACGCCACGGCCGCCAGCGGGACGGTTTGTTCGCCGCTGCCTGGCGCAATGACCATATTCGCGCCGAAGCCGCGGAACTGCACGCGCATTTTGCGTTCGATGTCGGAGTAGACGGAGAATAGCGCGGTAGCCAGAGTCGCGGACACAGCCAAGGCCGCGAACGCCAGGGCCAGCCGGCGCTTACGGAACTGCACGGCGCGCAGGACGAAGTTCCAAAACATCACTCCCCGCCCCGCAACGCAACGGCAGGCTCCAGCAACAACGCCCTCCGCAACGGCTGCGCCGCGCCCGCCACCGCCGCCAGCACGGCCGCTCCCACCACCACCGGACCCAGCATGGCGGGTATCTCGAGCGACGTCTGAAAAACTGCGCGGCCCACCCACTCCGCCAGCAACAGACCCACCCACGATCCGATCAGTCCGCCGGCCGCCCCCTCCAGCGCCACCTCTGTCGAGAACAGCGCCGCGACCAGCCCATTACCCGCGCCGGTCGCCTGCATGATGGCGATCTCTCCGCGCCGTTCGAGCACCGT
>JBEKTJ010000383.1:0-4024 GCA_049516155.1 Bryobacteraceae bacterium | reverse complement strand
AAGAGCGTGGAGCGCGCCGGACGCAATGGCTGCAGCGCCACACTGGAAGCCCTCTCGCACGCGCAGCTCTTCACCGATAATCCGCAGCCCGCATTTCTGTTCGATCCGGTGCTGCTGGATGCGGCCGGACAAGTGGTCGCCTACTGGTTTTGGGAAGCCATCGAGAAGGGCACGGACCTGTTCCCGTATCGCGTGGGCGCGTTCCATTGTTATGCGCCGGCGCCGCCAACCGGCACGCTGCTGGAATGCCGCGTGTTACGGCGATTCGAGAGCGACGCGGTGATTCATTCCGATATCGAAGTGCTCGACCACGCGGGCAAGGTTTACTACAGGCTGGACAACTGGGAGACGCGCCGGTTCCCTCAGCCGCCGCTATTTCTGCGGCTGCGTATCGATCCGCGCGCGACTTATATTTCCACGCCGTGGAAAGAGCCAGTGGCGGGCAAACGCGGCGTGGCGTGCTGCCGCGTGGAAGGGTTGCCGCAACCGTTTCTGGAATCGTCGCACAGCGTTTGGCTGAAGACGCTGGCTGCGTTGCGCGGCCAAAGATGCGGTGCGCATGCTGATCCAGGAGCGCTTCGGCGAGCGGCTATGCGCCGCGGATGTGGAGATCGCCGGCGATGCATCGGGTCGTCTTTCGACGCAGGGCGCTTGGAAGCTGCGGCTGGGAGTCAATCCCGTAGTCGAGCTTGCCAATTCCGGCATCGCGGGCGCGGTGGCTGCGCTGAATGCGGCCGATCTGGCAGGGATTGATCTGGCCGCGCGGGCGGCTTAGCTGAAGATGTGCTCCACACAAATGCCGACGTCCCCAAACAGCCGCAAAGGGATATTATTGCCGCCAGAATATACGTTAGCGCCACTAAGGTCCGTTACCTGGACAGTATGCTTTTCCGCATCGACTACCCAGAATTCTTCAGTACCAGCCGATAGGGCCACGATTCGCTGCCGGTTCACCTTGGCAGGATTGTTGGATGGCGAAAGCACTTCAACAATCAGGGGAGGGGCATAGATCGGGTACTCGTCCGGGGGTAGCGCGTCCCAATCGGCCTGAGGTATATAAGCGACGTCCGCAAACCAATATTGTAGATTCGGAACCGGGCGATAAGGAAACTCCGTAGTAACCACTCCGCGGTTGCCGGCGGCGGTTTCAAGCAGGCGCTCGATTCGCTTCTGCAATTTTATATGGAGCGGACGGGCCGGGGGCACTACGATCACCTCGCCATTTTGCAGTTCATACCGCTTGCCAGTATCGGGACGTTCGGGCAGCCGCAGAAACTCTTCCCAAGTAACCAGCGACTGCGTGAGGCTGCCCATATAACCGCTCTGTCCCATATTAGCCGATCTGAATCGGAGAGCGATTGCGCGCGCGACTTGACTTATTTAAGTCGCTTCGATATATTGCATTAGTGAACCCGGATTCGATTCGCACCAGCATCGACCTGCCCCGCGCTTTGCACCGCCGCCTGCACGAGGCTGCCGCCAGCAAGGGATGCTCGGCGCGCCAGTTGGTCCTGCGCAGCATCGAACGAGTGGTCGAGGAGTCTACGCCAAAGCGTCCCCGCCGGCGCCTCAACCTCGATAAGCCGATTGTGCCATCGACGGGGAAGCCATTCGATCTGACCAACGAGCAGATCTATGACCTCATCGGCTTTCCCTGATGTAAATGTGTGGCTGGCGTTGCTACTGGAAGATCATGTGCATCGCGCCGCAGCCATGCGGTGGTTGGAGTCTACCGAGTCCGAGGCGATCGGGTTTTTGCGGTTAACCCAACTGAGCGTCCTGCGCCTGCTCACTACGTCCGGTGCTATGAACAACAGGCCGTTGCGGATGCCTGAGGCCTGGGCAGCCTACGACAGTTTGTTCGGCGATGACAGAGTGGTGTTCGTCGATGAACCCAACGGTATCGAAGCCGCTTTCCGGAAATATGCGCGCAAGAATCATGCTTCCCCCAAGCTCTGGGCGGACGCCTGGCTGCTGGCCTTCGCCGAATGCGCCGATGGCGTAGTAGTTACGTTCGACCAGGCGCTGGCCGCCCGCGCCAGTCATACCGTGTTGCTGAGTTGAGCCTTCCGCCAGCACGTCGTTTACGAGGTAGCTTCGACTTCCCGCTGCTCCGTCGGCGCTCCCACGCTGACATGCTGGTTGACGAACTCCGCCAGTTCCGCAATCGAGAGATCGCGCTGCTTTTGGCCGATATCCGCCAGCAGTTCGGCGAAGGGCATGGTGATCCGGTAGTGCTCTTGAATGGCGGTACACAGCACTACGGCGTCGAGCGACTCCATGCCCAGTCCCGTAAACAGTAGCGATTGGGGGCCAACCTCGTCGGCATAGTCCCAGTCCTGGCAGAGGTCCTGCACAGTTTTCAGAACGTAAGCGAGAATCTCAGGCTGTGTGGGCCTCATTTCACGATTCCCAAAGCCTGGACTTGTAAGCGCGGCGTGCTGGCTGGCAGCGCAATTTCCCGCCAGGGACCTTCGCCCATGGCCACCACCGGGTCGGATTGCGGACCCGCCTCGATTTCGCGCAGGGCCGCTTGGGCGCCGCCATCGAGCGGGACCATTTGAATGCCTCGCGAGAGAAACTGCTGCCGCACTTCTTCGGAGACCATGCCGCTCGATCCCCAGGGCCCCCAGTTCATGGCCACCACGTGTGCGGGCCACTGCGCCGAAAGGAGCACGGACAGGCCGTTCATGATGCCGTTGGCGGCGGCATAGTCCGCCTGGGCGCGATTGCCGAACGCCGCGGTAACCGACGACATCAGCAGCAGGCATTGCAGGCTCTCCGGGCGCAGCTTGCGGCTCAACAGGAAGGCGGAATCGGCTTTGGTGTGCAGCACCCGATCGAACGATTCCGGGGTCTTGTCGCGGATGAGCTTATCTTCGATAATGCCTGCGCCATGAATAACCACGTCCAGTCGGCCATGCTCGGCGTAGATGCGATCGATCAGCCCGCCGAAGGCGGCTTCGTTGCGCACATCTACGGAATGATACTCCACAGTGGCGCCGGTGCGGCGCAGGTTTTCGATGCTTTGCAGAATTTCGCGATCCTTCAGCAGGCGCTGCAGAGCTGCCTCGACCGCGGCGGGTTTCACCGAAGTGGATGACGCCCGCAACCGCGCAGTGAGAGCCGCTTTCAGGCGCGGTATTTCGGTAATGGATGCGGTGTCGGCGGACTCGGGTCCGGAAGGCAACGGCGATGCGCCGGCCAGAATCAGGGTAGGCCGATAGCTCTCGGCAAGCTGCCGGGCAATCTCTGCGGTGACTCCGCGGGCGCCACCCGTCACCAGAAAGACCCAATCGCGCTGGATCTGGCGTGTGGTTCCGCCATCGAGCGGGGCGATCTGCGGCGCCACCGTGAGACGGCGATCACCCGGCAAGCCCACTTGCAGCGTGTCATCCGGCGAGGTGAGTTCATCGATGAGCTTTTGGCGCAGGATGGGGTTGGGATCGGTTGGATCCAAGTCCACGACCTTGCACAGTACGCCCGTGAATTCCAGCGCAAGTGTTTTGGTGAAATCGGCCACGGCAAAGTGCGTGGGAGAAAACGGTCCATTGGGCTGCAGCCCGAACGCTCCGCCACGCGCCGTAATCGCGGCGAACAGTGCGCCGCCCGCGCGGCCCGTCTGTTTGAGATCGTTCTCGGCGGCGCGGGCCAGCGCGTATAAACTGCGCACATCCAGGCGCACCAATTCGCGCCATTCCGCGAAACTGGACTGCAAGGCGGGCTGGCTGGCACGCAAAGGGAGCAGATGAATGATGGCGCCGATAGGGCCGAACTGTTGATGGATGTTGGCGATCAACGCTTCGACGTGCGCCGGATCGGCGAGATCGGTGGTGAACACGTCGCCGGCGCCGATGGTTGCATCGGAACTATGCCGCAGCAGCAGGGCTCGTTCGCCGTTACGTTTGAGCTCGTCGGCGAGCGCGGAGGCGATGCCGGTTTCATCATCGGTGATCAGGCTGACACGGCCTGGGTAGTATTGCGGCTTGGACTGATTGCGCGGCTTGTCGGCGGTAGTGAGGAT
>JBEKTJ010000382.1:0-3527 GCA_049516155.1 Bryobacteraceae bacterium | reverse complement strand
CGGCGGCGCCAACGGGGACGCGCGATGAACGGACTGGCGATCCTGCTGGCATTCTTTTTCGCCGGACAGGAGGCTCCGCCTGCCTCGCATCCGCGCATCACGCGGGCCGCCCTCGCAACGATAGAGAAGAGCTGCGACGGCCGCTTCGCCAGGTCCTACGATTCCTTCGATCTTCTGGGCGCCACCCGGGGGGTCTATCTGGAAGGCTACGGCGCCGTTTTCAGCACCGAGTTAAACCTGTTCCTCAGCCCCAACATCAGCCCGTTTCATCAGTCTTTCACCAGTATTGAAAAAACTCGCATACACGACCGCAAAGTTCAGCGCCTCCCGCTTCTGAAGCAGCAGATGCGCGAACTGCTGATAGCTTCCGCTGCGTCGCTCGAGAATTTGCCTCCCGGCGAACAGGTAGTGCTGGCGGTGACGTTGTTTCACTATTCATGGGAGGATTATAGCGGCCTGCCTTCCCAAGTTGTGATGCAAGCCGAGCGCCAGAAACTGCTGTCGAACGCTACGCGGGAGACAGCCATCCGCACGGTGGAGTTCTAACTTGGCTACCACTGTAGCCGATCCCAGCACTCAGAATCCGGCCCCCAGAACCCTCCGCTTGGGCGAGATGCTGATCGCCCGGAAGCTGATCGAGCAGGAAGACCTGGAGCGGGCGCTCGAATTACAGCGCGAGCGCGGGGACAAGCTAGGCAAAATCCTGGTGGACATGGGCTTCATCGCGGCGCGCGACGTGCTGGCGGCCCTCTCCGAACAACTCACCCTGCCGCTGGTCACGCTCGATTCGCCGCCGCCCGCGGCGCCCGAACTAGAAGGCCTCTCGGCGCGTTTCATGCGGCAAAGCCGCTTCGTCCCCATGGCAGTGCAGGATTCCACCCTCACGCTAGCCATGGCCGATCCGCTGGATTTCGAGACCATCGCCGCCGTGCGCGCCTTCACCGGTCTGAAAATCGAAACTGCGCTGGCCTCCGAACAGGATGTCATCGACGCAATCGACAAGCACTACGGAGAGAGCGCCCAACCCTCATTCGACGCCGAAATCGGGGCAGCCCAAGCCAACGAAGACCTCGAACATCTGCGCGACATGGCCAGCGAGGCGCCCGTCATCCGGCTGGTTAACGCCATGATCGCGCAGGCCATCGAGCACCGCGCCAGCGACATCCACATCGAGCCGTTCGAAAAAGAGTTCCGCGTGCGTTTCCGCGTGGACGGCGTGCTGTTCAACCAGGAAGCCCCGCCGCGCGAATTGAAGGCCGCCGTCATCTCGCGCCTGAAGCTGATGGCCAAGCTCAACATCGCCGAGCGCCGCCTTCCGCAGGATGGCCGCATCAAGATCAAAATCCTGGGCCGCGAAGTGGATTTGCGCGTTTCGACTCTGCCCACCCTGTACGGCGAAAGCGTGGTCATGCGCCTGCTCGACCGCTCCGCCGGCGACTTCTACGATCTGCGGCGGTTGGGTTTCGACGATTTCATGCTGGGCCGCATGGAGCATTTCACTTCCCTGCCCCACGGCATTTTCCTGGTCACGGGACCTACCGGCAGCGGCAAGTCGACCACGCTTTATTCGGCGCTCAAGCGCATCAATATTCCAGACAAGAAGATCATCACCATCGAAGACCCTGTCGAATACCAGATGGACGGCATCAACCAGATCCATGTGAATCCACAGATCGGGCTGACCTTCGCCTCGGGCTTGCGGCACATCGTGCGGCAGGACCCGGACGTGATCATGGTTGGCGAAATCCGCGACCGCGAAACGGCGGATATCGCCATTCGCGCCGCGCTCACCGGACATTTGGTCTTCTCGACGCTGCACACCAACGACGCACCCAGCGCCATTACCCGTCTCACCGATATGGGCGTGGAAAATTATCTGGTCACGTCTTCGCTGGTTGCGGTGCTGGCGCAGCGCCTGGTGCGGCTGGTTTGCCAGCACTGCAAGGCCGCGGCGGGCACCGCCATTTCGCCCGAAGGCGAGCGCTTGGACACCTGGCGCGGCGCGGGTTGCGAACAATGCAGCGGAGCCGGATACACTGGCCGCATGGGCATCTTCGAGATGATGGAACTCAACGACGAATTGCGCCAGCGCATTATGAAGAACGAGGATGCCGGCGCGCTAACCCAGGCGGCTCGCCGCTACGGCATGCGCAACTTGCGTGAAGACGGTTGGCGCAAGATCCGGATGGGATCGACCACCGTGGCGGAGGTCATGCGAGTGACCCAGGAGTTCTAAGTGCACTACTACCTGGAGCTTTCGATAAACCAAAACTGGAGGGCGGGCAATCTTGCCCGCAGCCGCCTTTCAGGCGGCTCTGTCCCTATACGCACTAGACCATGGATATCTCTCCGGCAAGGTAGCCAAACCAGCCTTCACCGGATTCTGTTCAATATAATCGCGAATCCTATCGAACTGCGCATCGGATCGGATCAGACGATCAAAGCTTTCCTCCTGCCAAAAAGGTCCGTGAGTGCCCAAAAGCAGATTGGCTTGATACCCAGTGAATCCCTTCAGTGGACCCAGCCATTTAGCGGCAAGCACGTGCGGAGTGGCCAGAAGATGAACATGATTTGGCATGACGACAAAGGTGTGAAGTTGATAGCGATGCAATTCGCAGTCGCCGTGCCGCAACGCCGCCACGACCATCTTTGCAATTTCCGGCCGCCGCAGAAACGACGGACCCGCCGTGGCTGCGTCCAGCAACCGGTCGACGGCTACGAATGCCTTGCCCGCGGAGACAAGTCCGGCGGCCGGGAACACACGATTGTGGGGAAGACTGCCGTGCAATCGGAACGTCACGAACAAGGGTTGGTCGACCACGTCCCAATGGGGCAGCCTTCGTTCATAGTGCCGCATACACCTATGGGGTGCGTCGGTGATAGAGAAAGTCTCATAGCAGCAAGCCGGCTGAAAGCCGGCTGCGGGCAAGATTGCCCGCCCTCCAATTCCGGGAAGAGGCAATGACTACTTTCTTCTTTCGCGCGGTAGCGATCGACGGTAAAGTCCGCACCGGACGTCTCACCGGCGAGTCCGACAAATACGTCGCGCGCGAATTGCGCAAGCAGGGACTGACCCCCGTCTATGTCGGCGTCGAGGCCAAGAAATCTCATGAGCTGAAACTGCCCGACTTTGCCAGCGGACGGCGGCGCGACGTTCTATTCTTCACGCAGGAACTGTCCACCTTGCTGAACGCCGGTGTTCCGCTGGATCGCGCCCTGGCCATCACCGCTGAACTGACCGAGCGGCCTTCCTTTCGGGCCATCGTGCTCGACGTGCTGCGCGTGCTTAAGGGCGGCAAACCGCTGGCCGATAGCCTGGCCACCCATGGCGATTATTTTTCCGATCTCTTCGTCAATATGGTGCGCGCGGGCGAGGCATCCGGCGCGCTGGCGGTGGTTTTCGAGCGCTTGTCGGAGTTCGAGCGCTCCCGCGACGAGCTGCGCAATTACATCGTCTCGGCCATGATCTATCCCGCGCTGCTGTGTACGGTGGGCCTGGCTTCCGTCATCATCTTGCTGACTTTCGT
>JBEKTJ010000381.1:0-3554 GCA_049516155.1 Bryobacteraceae bacterium | reverse complement strand
TCGGCAGCGTATCTGCTCTGCCGCTTGCCCCGCTTGAGCATTGGATGTCGCGCTATCAGCAATCCGATCCCGCGGCGCCGGGCGCGTTGGCCGCGTCGATCAGTCCGGCCCTGCTCCGTTTCTTCCGCCGCAACTGGGCGTCGCGCGACCTAGCCGAAGACCTCCTCCAAGAGACCTTCCTAAAGATCCATCGTATGCGTCGCTCGTACCGTTCGGGAGAAGCCGTCCTGCCGTGGGTCTATGCGATTGCGCGCAATGTGCGCGTGGATAATTACCGCCGCGTCCGCCGGATTGTGGAGCACGAAGCGGCCGATGATGTCCTGCCCGAAGCCGCCGGACGGAACGATGGCCTCGAATCGGCGTTAGACTTCGACGCGCTGGTGGCTCAATTGCCCGATGCACAGCGGGAGGTGATTGTGATGCTGAAGGCGACCGGCATGACCGTGGAGGAGGTGGCGCGTGCGACGTCGTCTACGGTAGGAGCAGTCAAGCTGAAAGCGCATCGCGCCTATAAGAGCCTGCGCGCGCTTCTCACTTCGCGTGCGCCGCGGAGGATCGGAAAACAGGAGGACGCCAGATGAATCGAACAGACATCGATCGCGTTTTGTTGGAGAAATTATCGGCGCAGTCCACGGGCTGCGAACTGCGTCCCGAACTCACGAAGGCAATCGCAGAAGGCATCGGGCGGAACCTGTCGGCGGTGCGCCCGCTAAGGCCCTTCGGCTATTACGCGGCGGGATTTGCGCTGATCTTCCTGGCGCCCATCGTGGCGGCGCTGGGAATGCTTAGCACGAATGGGATAGCCGGAATGAGCACAGCGGCGATCGTGATTGCGTTCGGCGCGTTAGTCGTTTGCGCCGCATTGCTCGCGGTTTCGCTCGCCGCCGACATGTCCCCCGGCAGCCGTCGTCCGGCGCCCTCTGTAGTATTGACTGGCGGCATTCTGCTTAGTTTGGCGGCGATGTTTTGCGTCCTGTTGCCGTATCATACCGAAACCAGTTTCTGGGTACCAAGCGGCAACTGTCTACAACTGGGCGTTGTCTTCGCGGTTCCCACCGCGGCGCTCGCCTGGGGCTTGCTGCGCCGTGGCGCCGTGCTATCGCCGGCGATTAGCGGAGCGGCTGCCGGCCTACTCGGCGGATTGGCTGGGTTGACCGTTCTAGAAATCCATTGCCCCGATCATAACCTCGCGCATGTTTTGGTAGCGCATTGGGGAGCGGCTCTGGTCTGCACGGCCATCGGATTGGTGGCCGGCGCCTCGATGGAAGAGCGGGCGCGCAGGGCATGAAGATATATTTCGGATTCACAGTCGCGGGTGACCGTTCGAGTATAGATGCGGCACGCAAGGTTGTGCATTGGCTGGAAGAAATGGGACATGAGGTATTGACCCGCCACCTGGTCAGCGACAATGCCTGGGAAGCTGACCGTTCGATCAGCGCCCAAGATGTTTACCGGCGCGACATGGCTTGGCTGGAGCAATGCGACGTCTTCATTGCGGAGGTTTCGGGCTCTTCCTTTGGATTGGGGTTCGAGACCGGTTATCTGTTGGGCGCCACCAGCAAGAAAGTCGTCCTCCTATATCGACGGGAAGTGCAACGGAACGTATCTCTTCTAATCACCGGAAATATGCACGCGAACTGCACGTTAGTCCCGTACGATACCGTCGAAGAAGTAAAACAGCTCATAGCCCGCAACCTCATCCTGCGTTAAAAAGAGGACCCCGAGCGTAACTTTGGGCGCGCGCCGTCGAATAAGGGTGTAGGCCGCTGAGCGGCCAAAACCTAGTTTCGAGGAGAGAAAGTAATGAATCGTGCCCTGATGCCGTTGTTCGTTTTGGCAGCCGCGCTTCCGCTTGCCGCCGCGCCGCCTTTGGTTGGCCAGAAAGCCCCGGATTTCGCGCTGTCGACGCCGGAAGGGAAAAGCGTCCGGCTGTCGGAAGCGGTCTCGAAGAGTCCGGTGGTGCTGGTCGTGCTGCGAGGATACCCCGGCTATCAATGCCCCTACTGCAACCGGCAGGTTCAGGACTTCATCCAGAAGGCGCAGGGCTTTGCGGATGCCGGCGCGCATGTAATTCTGGTCTACCCCGGTCCCCCGCAGGATCTGAACGCCAAGGCGAATGAGTTCCTGGCCGACAAGAAACTTCCGGCTAACTTCGATCTGGTGCTGGACCCAGGCTATGAGTTCACGAATCTGTACGGGCTCCGCTGGGACGCCGCGCAGGAAACCGCTTACCCGTCGACGTTCCTGATCGACCGCCAGGGCGTCGTATTCTTCAGCAAGATCGTCAAGGAGCACGGCGGACGCACGACCGCAACTGAAATCCTGGACGCGATGCCGAAGCCGCGAGCTGCTAGGTAGCTTTCGTGCGTTGTGGCGATGCTTCCCGCCCGATCCACTGGCCCGACCTGGCGCATGGATTCCTGAACAACCGAAGGGTCGTTGAGCGCGTGCGCGAAGCACCGCTGAACCTTGCATGCGGCTGACAAGCGCGAACACGAGATGGGGAGCTCGGCGGCCCTTTCCCATCGTCTTGAACTGGACGGTCATCCACGATAGTTGTGTGGTCATCAGTATCCTGGCGGTCTGTCCCAGCTGGGCATCGTGTCTTTCCAGTTCTCCGCACAGCGTTCCGAACGGGCACCCGTATTGGGGCAATGGGGCCGCTTGCCTCCGCAACGAACCGGAGCAAGCGCTTGATCCGCTTTTCCAGGCTCTTGCAACGGTCCGCGACAGCCAGCCATTCCCGCAACCCCGCCAGTCTGAGTTGCACAACCTCTTCGGCCAGTGCGTCTTTCGTTTTGAAGTAGAAGTACACGTTGCCGGGCGGAACCCCGCTTCAGCGGCGATATCCGCATACCAGAACAACTTCGGCACGCCTAGTAACGATAGTTCGCAGCCGGATGGCGCCAACGCTCGCCGTTTGCAGTTTTCGCTGCGGTTAAGGTTCTAAGTTGGCATACTGTTAGTTTATGTCCGTTCCATATTTGAGAGACGCGGCGGCAGCCGGCGATACGGAGAAACTGATCCGTTTCGTCCGGCTGCACCTGGGCGACGGCAACGAGGAGGTTGGCTGCAGAGAGATCGATAAATCCTGGATCGAAGCGGCCAAGATCCTTTTGAAATACGAGCCCGTTGACGAGGGCATGATCGCCCGCGCGATGTCGGCGGACGAATCCAGCCTGGCGTTGCTCTATTTTCACCTGCATTTCTACTTGATCCGAAAGTCCGGAGAATGGATCCATGACGGCAGCCAATGAGCAGTCCGCGGATCCGCGCGAAATCGGAAAACAGCTGCGTCCCGGCCTTTGGTACACGATCAACGAGCGATATCCCGGTTCCATGATCGACAAGGCCGATTTTGTGCCACTGGCCGAACTGCGAAAGCCTCTGTCCGAGGCGCGTCTCACGCTAATCAGCTCCTGCGGCGTACATGCGAAGAGCGATCCTCCTCTCGACGTCTGCCACCCGTTTGGCGATTTCCGGTTCCGCCGCGTTCCCTCGACATCGCGTCACGAGGACTTGGTCATCCATCAATTGAAATATCCGCATGACGA
>JBEKTJ010000380.1:0-3557 GCA_049516155.1 Bryobacteraceae bacterium | reverse complement strand
TGCTTTAGGGCACATTCAGGGCAAGATTGCGCTTACGGTTCTCTGAAGCATGCTCTGCGATGAACTGCGCCGGCCACGTTCGAAGGAAACATGTAGTGGACCCCATTTTTTGGACACGAAAACTACCTTTTCTTAGATGGTGGGCGGCATTGAAAATAGAGGAGAGTCAATGCCCAAAACCCGCAAGAGTCACCCACCCAGCCTGAAAGCCAAGGTGGCCGTGGAGGCCATCAAGGCGCACAAGACCGCGGCACAAATCGCGCAGATGTTCGGCGTCCATCCAACCCAAGTCGGAGGCTGGAAGAAACAAGCGCTGGCCGGTTTGCCCGACATCTTCGGTAACGGCCGCGAGCAGGTGCGCCAGCAGTCCGACGCCGAAAAGGACGAGCTGTACAAACAGATCGGCCAACTGAAAGTGGAGTTGGACTTTCTCAAAAAAAGAGCTGGCCTCATCGACTGAAGACAAGCGGCAATGGATCGATCCCGCTCACCGGCGCCTCAGCATTCAACAGCAGTGCGAACTGCTGGGAGTGCCGCGCTCGACGTACTATTACCAGCCGCGGCCAGAGAGCGCCGAGAACCTGCGACTGCTCCGCCGCCTGGACCAACTGTATCTGAAGCGTCCATTTTTCGGAAGCCGCAAACTGGCCGTCGAGCTGGAGATGAACCGCAAGCGCATTCAACGGCTGATGCGCATCCTGGGCATCGAAGCCCACTATCCCAAACCGAATTTGAGCCGTCCTGCGCCAGGCCACCAGATCTACCCGTACCTGCTGCGCGGCATGGAAATCCTCCGGCCCAACCACGTCTGGAGCACCGATATTACTTACCTTCCGATGCGTGGTGGCTTTCTCTATTTGGTCGCGGTGATGGACTGGTTCAGCCGCTTCGTGCTCAGTTGGGAACTCTCCAATACGATGGAAACCGGTTTCTGCCTGACGGCGCTGGAGGCCGCGTTCCGTTTCGGCCAGCCCGAAATCTGGAACTCCGATCAGGGCTCGCAGTTCACCTCGGCAGATTTTTTGGCTCCGCTAAAAAGCCGCGGCATCTCGATCAGCATGGACGGCCGCGGACGCGCGCTCGACAACGTCTTCATCGAACGGCTGTGGCGCTCGCTCAAGTACGAGTTGATCTATCCCGGCGACTTCGCCACTGGCCAGGAACTTTTCCCGGCGTTGGAAAACTATTTTCACTTCTACAATCACCTGCGCCCGCACCAGGCGCTCGGCTATCGGACGCCGGCAGATCTGTTCCCGTACCGACTCAAAAGGAAAAGGTCACCTTCCTGATGGGGGACGCTGTCCCCCAAACCCCCTGGGATTTATCGCTTTCGTTTTCCAGAATGGATGTTTTTGCTTTACTGCAAACGGCGCCTGCCGTACAATCGAGAGGCTTGATAGGAAGACAGGGCTACGCAGGGATGCGAGTGCGCCGGGATAAACCGGCATGTTGTAGGGGATGAAAGAGCCCTACGGAAAAGGAGCAGCGACTCTATTCTGACCTCGAGTCTTGCGTGGTGCGTCGCGAGGCGTACGGCGAAGCGTAGACAGAGGCATCGGTGGGCCGGGCGATTGAGCCCCGATAACTGACGAACCGCGTGCCGACACTGTTTGCTTAGCGGGAAGGCAACATCCGTCCGAGGCGATAGGTCGCGAGCCCGGGCGGGACGCGGCGTGGTCGAAGACCCTGGCACGTCGAGAAACAACATGCACGAGAACCGGGAGACCTCCAAAGTGTCTATCGAAACGGTAGACCGGTCCGCGAAGGCGCCGAGCCACAATGCGGGCATGCACGCGATGGAGGGGTCGGACTGCTGCGTAGTACCTGTGAAGCAGCCGAACAATGAGGGGCAACCCTCGGCGGAGGCGGCGGAGGAAAGGCGGCAGCCTAAGGAGAACGACGCGCAATCCAACACTCAACCGACACAGCGCGGAGCACGAGTGTCCCAGGGATTGAGCGGCGTGCGCCGAGCGGCGCGGGAGAGGAGACAAGAGCAGTTCACGGCTTTGCTGCATCACGTTACCGTCAATCTGCTACGGGAGAGTTTTGAAGCATTGAAGAAGAATGCGGCTCCTGGGGTGGATGGCGTGACGTGGCGCGAGTATGAGACAGGGTTGGAGGGTCGGCTCGCCGATCTGTACAATCGTGTTCACCGTGGCACGTACCGGGCACAACCTTCACGGAGGGTATACATACCGAAGGCCGACGGAAGGCAACGACCGTTGGGCATCGCGGCGCTGGAGGACAAGATTGTTCAACAGGCCGTGGTGACCGTCCTCAATGAAATCTACGAGGTGGACTTCCAGGGCTTTACGTATGGGTTCCGGCCAGGGCGAAACCCGCATCAGGCGCTTGACGCGCTCAACGCGGGGCTGCAAAAGAAGCGAGTGAACTGGGTACTCGATGCCGACATCAAGGGTTTCTTCGACCACGTCAGCCATGAGTGGATGTTGAAGTTCTTGGCGCATCGGGTGGCCGACAACCGAATACTGCGGCTCGTTCAGAAATGGTTGAAGGCCGGAGTTTCGGAAGACGGCGAATGGTCGGAGACGACGGTGGGTACGCCACAAGGGGCAGTAGTTTCACCACTGCTCGCCAACGTGTACCTGCATTATGTCCTCGATTTGTGGATCGAGGTCTGGCGGAAGAAAATCGCGTGTGGCGACGTCATCATCGTCCGCTACGCCGACGATCTCGTCGCCGGGTTTCAACACCAGGCGGACGCGGAGCGGTTCCTGCGCGACTTTCAGGAACGGCTGGCGAAGTTTGGGTTGGAAATCCATCCGGAGAAAACGCGACTGATCGAGTTCGGGCGCTTTGCGGCGTCCGATCGACACAAGCGCGGTCAAGGAAAGCCGGAGACTTTCACGTTCCTTGGGTTCACCCACTACTGTGGTCGGAACTCGAAGGGCCATTTTGTGGTCTGGCGGCGGACAGCGGCAAAACGACTGAGGGCAAAGCTCCTGGCCATAAAGCAGGAGTTACGCCGGAAGATGCATGAGCCGATTGTGCTCGTCGGAGCGTGGCTGAAGCGCGTGGTGGAGGGTTACTTCCGATACCATGCTGTTCCGGGCAACTTGGCTGTACTCGGTAGGTTTCGAGAACGGCTCTGTCGCTACTGGCGACGCATGCTGCGTCGTCGCAGCCAGCGGCGGAAGCCCGATTGGGAACAGCTGAGGCCGATCTTCGACCGGTGGCTTCCTCGCCCGCGAACTCTACATCCTTACCCCGACGTGCGTTTCGACGCTCGTATCCGAGGGAGGAGCCGTATGCGGTAATTCTGCTCGTACGGATCTGTGCGGGGGGTGATCAGCGATGGTCATCCCTACCGCGACCCCGAGCGCCGATTCAAGTCCGGAATGGAAGGCGGCCTCACGGCCGCCGTCTTGGTCAGCCCGCCTCTCCATCTAAGGACGGTCGAAATTTTGTCCAAACGATGGGGTCCACCTCACTGAGCGAGAAAAGCGATGCCATCCTGACCGGTGAAGGTCATGTCTTTGAGGTCGAGGATGATTCGGCGGTCTTTCACTTCCGCGGCAATGAGCGCTTCCAACTCC
>JBEKTJ010000379.1:0-3558 GCA_049516155.1 Bryobacteraceae bacterium | reverse complement strand
GCCATGCGCGTCACCGTGCCGTTTTCCGTGATGCTGTTGCCGAGGTGCGCTTGCAGCAGAGCGGTCAATTGCGGACTCCGCGCCTGCAGAGCCTTGATGAATAGCCCGGCTGATTCCAGCTTCTGGGCATAGGGCGATGCCTTCAGCATCTCGATCGCTTTCTTGTCGGCGGCCGCTTCTTCTTCGGGAATGTGCTTGAAGCCGAGGTTCTGATAAGTTCCCTCGTCCGAGAAGAGCATGCGGTCGTTAAAGGCATATTGGCTGCCCAGGTTGTGGCCTAGAACAATATGCGCCAGTTCGTGCGAGAGCACCATCGCCAGGCTGCCTTCGTCGGGCAGCACGTCGATCAGGCCGCGGCTTACAACAATGGTGTTGCCGACGCTGAAAGTTTCGAGCGGAGAAGTGGTCAGCACGCGCGTCCTTACCGGGCGCGGCAATTCGATGTTGTTGGTGATCTCTAAATTGTTGACCACGGTTTGCAGAATTTTGTCGACGTCGCCTTCCGGAGCCAGCAACCCGGCGCGCTCTAACCGCTCGACAACGTTATCTTCCGCCTGCTGTTGCCATTCGCGCTCGGCGGCTAGCGGAGTCGCATCCTGCGCGGTCGGCGTGTCATCCTTTACGCTGTCAACGCGGATGTTAGTAAGTTCGTCGTTTGCCGTTTGTGTTTTCAAGTTATAGCCCCACATACGAGTCTGGGCCTTGAATGCGATCTTGTTGACGTGTCCGGCGGTGAAATCGCCTTCTTCGCTGTAAATGTATGCCGGTACCCAATAACCAGGAATCAGATTCAGGCGCCAGCTATCCATGTGGAAAAAATAGCTGTTGCGCGATGGGTGTGAGTAGGTTCCATTCAGGCGAACGATGTTGAAGTCCTGATCCTCAACCCAGATCCGGCCAAGGAAGCGCCCGCGGCCAGCATCTTTCTTGGGCGTCAGATCAAACACCAGGCAGCGCACGTCACCGAGGAACTCGCGGCGCGCGTAATGGAAATCGTAATGCTGCCGGTCAAAATCGTTACGGTCGGCGAAGATCATCCACGAGAATCCCAGCGGCTGATACTGGAACTTGAACTTCTTGGTGAACTCACCCAGCAGATGCTTCTCCATGCCTTCGTCGCTGTCCTTCTTGCCTTTATCCTGAAGGTAGTCGCTGCGGTCGATCGAAGCCTTTAAGTCCATCCGACCCAGGAAGTAGTGGTCATCGTGCGGAATCGGCCCCAGTTGCGGATCCTGGGCGAGATCTTGCAGATAGGTCTCGACGATAGGTGTGCGCGGAGAGAGGAACTTGACCAGTTCTTTTTCGCGAAGGATGACGCGGTCAACCACCTGATCCATCGTAGTCGGCGGCGCCAAGGGGGCTTGCGCCTGCACTGGCTGCGCTGAGGAAGGTTGAGCATCGGTCGTGGGTGCGGCGGGCGCGGCGGGCGCGGCCGCAACCGGCTGTGGGTTCTGCGCCGCGGACGCCGGCTGCTGGGCCACTGCCGTAACCGACACCGCAAGCAGAGCCAGAATCATCCAATTCGTCGTGTTTATCGTGCTGCTCATAAACTTCCGCATAACCGTTGTCTCCAAAGTTTTAGTACGCGAGTTGAAATACCACGTGCACAATTGCAGTCGAATCCACGGCCTGCCCACTTTTCATGGCTGGCTTGAAACGCATCTTGTTCGCCGCGGCGATGGCGGCTTCGTCGAGTCCATGGCCGAGACCTCGCACAACTCGATTCACATGCAGTTGCCCGTTCGCCGCGAACTGCACTTCCAGTAGAACTTCGCCTTCCAGTTTCAGATTTCTCGCCTCGTCCGTATAAATCGGATTCGGCTTGAAAGTGATCTCGACCGATGTCGCCGCCGGACCGCTATCCATTCGCTGCACATGCGGCGTGTTCTGCGCGACCTCTTGCGAGCCAAAGCCTGAGGTCTGCACGCCCTGGCCACTCCGGCGTCCGTTTCCTTGACTCCCAGTGGCCACGCCACTGCCGAAGTCGGCGCTCGCCACCGTTCCCTTGATTCCATTCGCCCCGCCTGACCCGTTGCCTTGCCCCGGGCCTACCGGCATATCGAATGAACCGTTTGTGGAGGCGATCAATTTGCCGTTGGGCTTGCTGTTGGCGTTCGGCTTCAATCCATTGGGATCGCCGAATCCACCGGTTTGCACCTTCTCAATCGGAGCGTTCACCGTTGGCGTCACCGAGCTTCCGGCAAACTCGCCGGTGTGAATCAGAACTGGACGCGCTGCGTTCGTTGTCTTCAGCACCGCGGGCGCAAAGTTATTCACCACTACCTTGGGTGGTTCGATCTCTTGCGGTTGCGGCTTGGGTGCGCGGACTTCTTTGGGCACGATCAATTTCGGCGCCTGAAACACCGGCTCCGGCGGCAGCAACTTCGCATGCACGGGCAGCGGTTTTGGCTTTGGCATTGCCTCGGGCCTTAGCGACGGCCGCGGTATCAGTTCCGTGACGTGATAATTCACGGCGGGCAGCAGAGTATCGGTCGCCATGATGCCGACGATTATCAGCAACAGGATGAGGCCCGCAAGAATGCCGTAACTGGCGGCAAAGGTGCGCCAGTTCCACTTCTTTTCAGGCAACAGGCCGAGTTGAAAACCACCTTCGTACGTAGGCATTCAATGACTCCAAAAGGGGGCCCAGGCTGGGGAGAGCGCTTGGCGTTGGAGTCTTCACCTTATGGGAGAATGGGCAGGGGGTAAACGTGTCGCCTGCGCCTGTCCTTTGGTAACAACCTTCGGTATTCAGCCAATCGGCCTGACATCTGGCCGAAGGCCAATTACTTTGGGGCCCTTACTTCTGTGCCGGCGTTCGGCGCCGCGCAAAATAATAGAAGAGAGGGATGCCGGCAAGAATGGCGACGCATCCGCCCACCGAACTTTTGAGATTGTCGGTGAAGGTGTAATAGAGGAGGACGGCGGAAGCGAGCACGAACAGCGCGGGGACGACCGGGTATCCCCAGACGCGATAAGGCCGGTCGGCGTTTGGCTCGCGGCGGCGAAGAACGAAGACTGTGCTGCCGGCGATCATGTAGAAGAGCCACTCCGCAAAAATTGCGAGCGAAAAGAATTGCCGGAAGCTGCCTCCAAGCAGAAGCAGAATAATTGCCAGACCGCATTGCACAATAATCGCCACCGACGGCGTGTGAAAACGCGGATGAACCTCGGCTAGCGCTTTGAAGAAATAGCCGTCGCGAGCGGTAGCAAAGGGGACGCGGGCTCCGCTCATGATGGTGCCGTTTAAAGTGACGAGCATCGAAACGGCCATACCAGCCGATACGAGGCTCGCGCCAGCATGACCTAAAACCAACGCGACAGCGTCGGAGGCTGGGCGCTCGGAAGCGGCTACTGCCGAGGCCGGCAATACATATTGCACTGCAGCGTTCACCAGAATGTAGAGTGCGCCCACGGTTGCGACTCCCCATATCAGCGAGAGCGGAATGTTGCGCTGCGGATTTCTTATTTCGCCCGCAACCATGTTGAGATCGTTCCACCCATCGTATGCCCACAGCGCAGCCACGAGCGCGGCGAAAAATCCGGCGATGCCGCCCT
>JBEKTJ010000378.1:0-3583 GCA_049516155.1 Bryobacteraceae bacterium | reverse complement strand
CCGGCCGCGGTCCAAAAAGCGGCGAGATACGCCATCACGCCAGGCGGATGCACGTTGGGCACGGTGGAATGCGGAATCCAAGCGCCCGATTGAAAAATGTCGAGTGCGGCGGGGATGAACTGGCCCAGTTCATCCCAATAGTAGGGGAAGCGCAGCAAGGGCGCGTGGGGCAGGAAAACGGCCAAACCAAACAGGGCCAGGAAGAACAGGTAGGTATCGGGACGGATGCGGCGGCGGGCAGGCTCCGCGATCACTGGACGGTCCCGGCGGGCGGGTGCGGCTCAAGCTTGATCTCGCCGAACGCGGTTTCGTATTGGGTGACGTTTTGCTGGAGCACGTTGAGGAGGGCTTTGGCCTGCTGCGGGCTGAGGTAAATACCCTGGAAATTCTGGATACTGACGTTATCGGGCGCGGTCTGGTTTACCAAGCCGAAGAGCAGGAAAAAGTCCCAGAGGTTTACGCGAATCTGCACGCTGTTGGCGTAGCCCTCGCGGTATTCCGACACATTGCTCATCTGGATCTTGGGGGGTTGCGGCTGGGTCATAAAGCCATGGTGACACAAACGGGGTTGAAAATTTTTGTAAAATGCTACAACCTGGGGCCGGGTTTTTGCGTCCGATGTGGTGAGAGGGAAGAATGCGATGAAACCGATAGTGGAGAAGGGCGTTCGTGGGATGGCGCACTGTCCGATTTGCACGCACACGGTGCCGGCGGTGATCGATCAATTTGGCAAGCAAGCGCGGGTTTCGCCCGGACAACGCTGCCCGCGGTGTGGGGCTTCGCTCGACGTAGCCATAGTAGTACAAATAGCCGAAGCCGCCTAAGCGCCTCAGTACTTTTTTGGATTGGCACTAGAGGCGATTGCGCGGTATAGTGGATTCAGGCTGGACCGAGATGAAAAGGAAGATGCCACTTAAATCCGAACCGGTGATCGCCCCGGAGATTCTAGAGCAAGCTAAGCGGTCGCTCATATCCGACAACCTGAGGAAGTCGGGAAAATGCTCTGTGTGCGGGGCGGAAACCTCGCTAGGCACCGGTGAGCCGTTGTGCTGGGTTTGCCGGCGCTTGAAGATCAGCGCCTGGCGCGACAACGAACAGCAGATGCCCGCTCAGGAGTGAGGGACCGGACCCCCGATGCCGGCTGCGAGCGCCTGCTCGTAGACGAACCCGGCAGCGATTACATCCTCGACAGCTAGTCCAATCGACTTAAATAATGTGATCTGGCCCGGCGCGGTGCGCACTTGAGCGCGGGCGGCCACCACATCCTTCAATTCCACGATTCGGGGTCTGCTCCAGTCCTCCTCATTCAATGCCATCACAAGATCTCCGGCTTCCATGCGGGCCTGCTCTATGGAATCGACTGCGATCCAATCGGCGCGGTGTACCAGTTCGGCTGGAACTTCGCGGCGGTTAGCTTGGTTGGATCCCATCACGTTGATGTGGGCGCCGGGGTCGATCCATTCGGAAGCTATCACAGGTTCCTTAGCGTTGGTTGCGGTGATCACGATTTGCGCACCGCGCACGGCTTGTTCGGCGGTTTCGACGGCGCGGGTGTTGGTCTCGGCGGCGAAGGCGGCACGCTTGGCGGGATCGCGGCTCCATACCCGCACATCCGAAAATTGGCGGACGGTGCGCGTGGCCTCCAATTGCGTGCGCGCCTGAAATCCACTGCCGATGATCGCCAACGTTGCGGCGTTCTCGGGCGCCATGAACTTGGTCGCCAGACCGCTGGCCGCTCCCGTGCGGATTTGTCCGAGGTTATTGGCTTCGAGCATTGCCAATGGCTCCGCATCGGCCGCGCGGTAGAGCAGGAACAAGAAGTGCGCGCCGTGGCGGGGATTGGTGGCGTATATTTTCGCGCCGTAATATTGGCCATCGCCCGCCGCCATATAGTGCAGGACCGACCCGGTGGGCAGGATCAGACGGCGGCGCGGCTGGTTGATGGCTTCGCCGGATGCCAAGCGCTGGAACGCCGTCTGCATCAGATCGATGCACACGCGCATCGGCAGCAGGTCGCGCACGTTTTGTTCAGTCAGGTAGAGCATGCTCATTTGTTCGCCTCGATGGTTTGCGCCACGTCTTCCCACTCGGACATCAAGTTGACCAGATCGGTGCGGCGGGCTGTCAGCAGATCGTTGATGCGCACGGTTTCGTCGGCGCTCGAGAAGTTCGCCAGGGCATGTTCGTAGTCGGCGATTTCGACTTCCAGGCGGGTGACTTCGTCTTCGATTTCGCGGCGGTGTTGTTTGAGGGCGCGGAGCTTGATCGGGTTGAGGCGCGCCGGCTTGCGGCCGTCGCCGCCGGGGGTGGGGGCTGGGGGCTGGGGTTTGGGAACCGGGTGCTGGGAGTGCTTGGGCGCCGGCTCGGGGGGCTGGGTTGGACCCGCCGGGAAGCCTGTCCTACGCCAGACGTAGTCTTCGTAGTTGCCGGGGAAGACTTGCATGGTTCCATCGGCGACCTCGAAGACTCGGGTGGCTAGCTTGTCGATGAAGTAGCGGTCGTGCGAGACGAACAGCACGGTGCCGGTGAATTCCTGGAGCGCGTTCAGCAGCACGTCTTTGGCGCGCAGATCCAGGTGGTTGGTAGGTTCGTCAAGCAGCAGGAAATTGGACGGCATCATCAGCATGCGGGCCAGCGCGTAGCGATTGCGTTCACCGCCGGAGAGCACGCCGATGGTCTTGAAGACATCGTCCTCGGAGAACAGGAAGCTGCCCAGAATGGAGCGCAGCTCGGTGTTCGTGGCGCGCGGCGCGACTTCGCCGAGATCGTCCAGCAGGCGCGCGTTCACGTCCAGTTCTTTGTACTGGTCCTGCGCGAAGTAATCCGGCTGGGCGTTGTGGCCCAAGATATACTCGCCTGAGGTGAGCGGCTCCGCGCCTGCCAGGATCTTGATCAGCGTCGACTTGCCCGCGCCGTTCACGCCCACCAGCGCTACGCGGTCGGCGCGCTCGATGGCGAAGTTCACGCCGGAGAAGACAGACGTATCGCCGTAACTTTTCGCGACGTTCTTGAACTCGGCCACGATGCGGCCGCTGGGCTTGGGCTGCGGAAAGCGGAAGTGGATGGTCTTCTCGGCGGGCGGGATTTCGATGCGCTCGATGCGCTCCAGCTCCTTGATGCGGCTCTGCACCTGCTTGGCCTTGGTGGCCTGATAACGGAAGCGGCTGATGAAGGCTTCCAGTTGGGTGATGCGGTCCTGCTGGTTGGCGTAGGCGGCTTCGAGCTGCGCCAGGCGCTCGGCCTTCTGCTGCTCATAGCGGGAGTAGCCGCCGGTGTAGAAGTGCACGCGCTTGTTCCACAGCTCCAGCAGCTTGCGCACGGTAACGTCGAGGAAATAGCGGTCGTGGGAGACCAGCACGAAGGCATGCGGGTAGGAACCGAGATAGCCTTCGAGCCAGTTGCGGGCTTCCAGATCGAGGTGGTTGGTAGGCTCGTCGAGCAGCAGCAGGTTGGGCTTTTCGAGCAACAGCTTGGCGAGCGCGATGCGCATCTGCCAGCCGCCGGAGAACTCTTCGGTGCGCTTGGTCCACTGGCGCTGGGGAAAGCCGAGGCCGGAGAGCACCATGCCGACTTGGGCCTCGAT
>JBEKTJ010000377.1:0-3593 GCA_049516155.1 Bryobacteraceae bacterium | reverse complement strand
AGCAGGTGCTGGAAGAGGCCGTAGCCGCCGTGGAGCTGGCGCGCCATTACGTGGACGACGTGGAATTCTCGGCCGAGGACGGCGCGCGCACCGATCCCGACTTCCTCGAACTGATTTCCCGGTGGAATTCATTCGCGGGTCTGTGGTCCTGAAGGAAGGAGCGTAGATCGTGGCGAGCCTCGATTGGTCACAATGCCCCGCCGTGGAGAGCATCCCCGGCAAGGTGAGCGGCGCATGGGTGTTCAAGGACACGCGGATGCCGGTTTCCTTAGTGTTCGAAAATCTGGAAGCCGGCGCCACAATCGACGAGATCGTGGGGTGGTTCCACCTGACGCGGGAGCAGATTGTGACGGTGCTTGAGTTTGCCGCGCGAAGCCTCGACCCATTACCAGCCCCGCGCGGGGACCGCGATTGCCCGTCCACGCTGCCTTTGGCTAGGTTCGCAGTGCGGTGATCGTTGCAGGCGGCCGCCGGAGATCACTGGGCGGCGTGAAGTGCGCTAATCTCCGCGGCTCCGGCCGCTTCATCCACGAGTACCATCTTTGGAAGCGGCGTCCCGGGTTTGTAGGGGACATGCCACTTGACGTAGTAGGTCTTACCCGCTTCCACGTCAATCCGAAGCAGTTCTTTCTGCGACAACACTCTGGCAGCTTCAGCCAGCCCGTTCCAGCAACGGCTAAAATCGCCTGAGTAGTCTCCTTTTGCCAAGTCAAGTCGCAACTTGCCGGCTTCTTGCGGAGAGGGACTTGGAAAAGGCTTAGGGCCGCACATCTGAAGCCATGCGCTGAGATCGCCCCCGGGAATACGAAGCGCATGGGACAATTCGGCGGCGCCGAACATTCCGGGAACGAGTAAGCCGAGAATCAGATCCCTGCGTTTTCTATCTGGATCGACCCAATTCTCAAGCGCGTTTGTGGTCATAGCCAATTCATATTTACATAGCGCCACGTCCTCACTGCGCGCCTCGCCCGCGCGCCGCCAATTCACGCTTGCGCATCCGTTGCCTTCTTCCGGCGACTGGACAGGGGCGTCGAAACTGCAGCTCGGCTTCTTGGGTTTCCCCACGCACCTTGGCCACCGCAATACTGGTGGGAAGTACTGCCCAAGGGCGCCTTCGCCGTTGGCGACGGACTGGAACCCGGGGGCGACGGTGTCCTTGAAACTCCACCACGAGGTGAAGGCTAAGGCGCCAGGCGGTACCTGGGTCGACGCGTAGTTAGAATTTTCCAATTCGGCCAGAAAATCGCCGTTGACAAAAACCTGGGCATAACGCAGCAGCCGCGCGCCGCTAAACGCAAGGGATCCATGCGCAGGCGGGCGATAAACGTAAACCAACGCCTTCCCCGCGGCTGGGGATGATTGCCCTGTGGCGCCGCCCGTAACGGCTGCGGGCTGGGCGTTTGCAGCGGAGATTACGGTGAACGTGTCTAGGAGAAGAACAACCAGAGCGAACTTCGCTTGCATCGCTGGATCGTATCACGTTTTGGCCTGGCCGAGCGCGTGCATGCGCCACGGCCGCCTATTTCCCCCGCACCACCTCCAGAAACGCCCGCGCCGCATGGCTCAGCACCCGCCGCGTGGGATAAATCAGCCGGATCTTGCGCTCCATGTGCAGATCGTTGACCTTCACCTCGCGCAACAAACCCTGCTCGATCTCCTGCTCCACGCACATGCGCGGCAGAAACGCCACGCCCTGGTTGCTCTGCACCAGCCGGCGGATGGTCTCGATAGTAGGCATTTCCACCGGCATGTTTAGCGGCACGCGGCGCTCCTGGAAGGCGCGCAGGACCACGTCGCGATAGGGCGAAATGACATTGTGGGCGATGAAGATTTCCGCCGCCAGATCGCAGATCGATACCGCCTTGCGGCCAGCGAGCCGGTGTTTGGGCGACACCACAAAGGTCAGCGAATCGGTGTAGATCACGGTGGATGTCAACCGCTCGTCGGGTGGATCGTAGCTGATTACTCCCAACTCAAGGTTGCCATCCAGCAGCTCGTTCGGTATCTTGCTCGACAAGCTCCGCCGCACGCGCACGTTGACCTTGGGGTGCAGCCGGCGGAAGTTCTCGATGTGCCGCAACAGGTAAAGCGATGTAGATTCATTAGCGCCCACCGTAAGCGTGCCCGCCGAATTATCGCGCAGTTCGGCCAAGGAGTTCTCCATCTCGTGGCGCAGATTTTCGAAACGGCGCGCGAAGTCCAGAACCGTGCGCCCGGCGTCGGTCAGCACCAGATCTTTGGCGGAACGGTCGATCAGCTTTTCGCCCAACTCCGCCTCCAGCCGCTGCAACGCCAGCGAGACGGCGGGCTGCGTGCGCAGGAGGCGGTCCGCGGCGCGCGAGAAGCTTTTCTCGGTGGCTACCGCGAGGAAGACCTGGAGCGCGTGCAGTTCCATGCCGTGACCAACATAACAGAATTTAATTCTGATGTGATCGTATATATCTTTTTCTAATTTGCAGCCGTACGGAATATTACCGTACAGTGGTGGAGGGGGGTAGGAGCATTTTGAACCAAGCGGCAGCACGCACGCGGCGAACGCCGCCAAAGACCTATCGCTTCGATGCGCGGCTCAACGAGGAGCAAAAGGTTCTCATCCAGCGCGCAGCCGATCTGGAAGGCCGCACCATGACCGATTTCGTCATTCATAGCGCGGAGGCAGCCGCCGAAGGGACGATCGAGAGGCGCGGCATGTTGATCTTGACGGCGCGCGAGACGAAGGCCTTCGCGGACGCCATTCTAAAACCAGCCCAACCGGGGCCTGTCTTGCGCAGGGCCGCGCGCGAGTATCGCAGAAAAACCGACAGGTGACGCCTCGTTTCGACTACCGCTTTGAGCCGCTCAACGCATCTCACCACCGGGATGCCTTCCGCTCGGGTGCGCCGGAACTGGACAACTATCTTCGCCACCAAGCCGGGCAGGATGCCCGACGAAAGGTCGCCGCTCCCTTCGTCTTGGCGGGACAGGACGGGCTCATCCTTGGTTATTACACGCTCTCGGCTTACAACGTACGGGCCGCGCAGCTTCCCGAAACGGCCGCCAAGCGGCTACCCCGCTATCCGCTTCTCCCGGCGACGCTGCTCGGAAGACTGGCGGTGGATGCTTCCCGCCGCGGCATGGGTCTCGGCCGGTTTCTATTGATGGACGCATCATATAGAAGTTGGCGGAATACATCGGAAGTAGCATCCGTCGGCGTGGTGGTCGACGCCCTGGACGAGCACGCTCACGCTTTCTACGTGCATCATGAGTTCCAGCCGCTGGCGGATCATCCGGCTAAGCTCTTTCTGGCGATGGTCACCATTGAAAAGGCTTTGAAGCTCCCTGCGAAAGAGCATCGAGCATAACAGAACATTATACTAACCGCTAACATTATAAATTTGCTAAATTTCGGCCCGCCCGCCATAATGACACAATGCGGCGGTTTTTATGAGCGATCGAGTCTACATCTTCGATACCACGCTGCGGGATGGCGAACAGTCGCCGGGCTGCAGCATGAACGTGCCGGAGAAAATCCGGATGGCGCGCAAGCTGGTGGAGTTGGGCGTGGACATTCTGGAGGCCGGTTTCCCCATCGCTTCGGAAGGCGATTTCGAAGC
>JBEKTJ010000376.1:0-3600 GCA_049516155.1 Bryobacteraceae bacterium | reverse complement strand
TTCGTGGTCGGAGCCATCGCCAGCGGCGGCTATCCGGCGATTGCCGCAAATTGCGGAGATCTGGACTACCCTCTGCTGTATCTTGGCAACGGCGCCGGAGGTTTCGCGGCACCGACATATGTTCACCTGCCGGGGGGCGTGACCGCCATCGCCGACGTGAACGGCGACGGCATCCCGGATCTGCTCAACTGGGATGTCTATGTGGTCTTGGGAGAAGGCAACGGCAAATTCAGGGAGCCCGTGTTCCACCCCGTTCAGTCCTCTGCCTCCGGGATCGGCCCTTATAACGTGGTCCCCGCGCACCTGCGAGGCAGTTTGGTGGATCTGGTGGTGCAGGGCTCCGGCGCCGTTTCCGTGCTGCTGAACATCGACAATAAGGGGTTCGAGGATGGCCTCTGGACCGCTCTTCCCAGTGCGGCAGGCTGCGGCGCGGCGGCCGATTACAACGGAGATGGCAAGCCTGACTTGGCGGTCAATACCGCCCAAGGCGTCTCTATCCTACTGGGTACCGGGACGGCCAGCGCCCCCTTCACCGTCGGCACAAGCATCGCCCTGAGCAGTGCGGGCTGCCTGGTTACGGGGGACCTGAATGGGGATGGGATTCCCGATCTGGTTGTACCCACCGCAGGCGCGATGAACGCCTATCTCGGCAAAGGCGATGGCACGTTTACGCTGAAGAGCTCCACGGCGGTTGCCACCGAGGGGTTTGTGGCGCTGGCGGATTTCAACCAGGACGGGGAACTGGATTTCGCCACGTCCTCCAACGTGTTGGCCTTGGGCAACGGCGACGGCACGTTTCAGAAGCCCGTGCCGCTGGTGTCCAACCCTCCCGAGACGGGTTTCAACAACATCGCCGCCGGCGATGTGAATGGCGACGGTTGGCCGGACCTGGTGCTCACCAGCGGTGAAGAGGATTTCGCGACTATTACCGTTCTGCTCAACAATCAGCACGGGGGATTCACTCAAAGCACCGTCCTGACCTGCCAAACACCCTTCACTATAGAGTGCGACCCTTCTGAGGTGCTCCTGGCCGATGTAAATGGCGATGGGATTTTGGACTTGATCGTCGGAGAGGTTTCGCTCGGGGGTGTGGTGGTTTACCTAGGCGACGGCCAAGGCGGATTCGCTCAGAAGCAAGAACTCACGGACGCGCTCGAGGCCCCTGGGCCGATTATGGTCGCGGACGTGAACGGCGACGGTATTCCAGACATTGGCCTGATGGAAGCGGGTACGCTGGGGATTTTTCTGGGCAGGGGGGACGGCACTTTTGAAGTTCCGTTCTATATTGGAGCGGGGCCCAGTCCGGCCGACATTCTGCCCATGAATCTGCATGGCCAAGCGGCCACTGCCGGGATGCCGGACCTGATCGCGCCGGATGGCTCGGGCGGCGTGATGGCGCTGATCAATATCAAATAAAACCAGTGCATCGGCAATACGTGGGAATGGTGCGGCGATGACTTCGACCCGCTTTGGCACATCCAGGCCACCGCCGCACTTCCACCAATCACATTGGTTTCCGCGTCGCGCGGGATGTCCGGGCCTGAAACGTAGGCCTGCACGGTGGGGGAGTCTGTACATTGGTCCCGGCATTGCAAGGCCGGAGTGACATGAAACGAAAGCTTCTGATCGCATTTCTCCGGGTGGGCTGGAAACTAATCATCTCCCGCCAACGAGGAGTACCATACGTTCCTCCCGCCAACCCGGAGCCGATGGCCCTAATGAAGCCGCCCGCCAAGGTCTCGTACCGGCATAACGATCAGACCATGCGGCGCTTCATCGGTTACTTCGTTCTGCCGGTTTGGCTGGCCTCCGGATTCCTCGACTACATTTGGCACCGCCGGACCAAAATCGAAACCACCACCGGGCCATCGGAAAGCCTGCTGCATACCCTGATGATGGTGGAAGGCGCTCCGGCGGTCTTAGGCGCCCTGTTCCTGGAGGTGAACGCCGGAGTGATCGCAATCATCCTGACCGCCTCGGTTTTGCACGAACTGACGGCTATCTGGGATGTGGCGTCTACAGCGCCCCAGCGCACTATTCTTCCGGCGGAGCAACATATTCATAGTTTTCTAGAGATGGTTCCCTTCTGCGTGGCGTCGGCGGCGGTCGCGATGCACTGGGATCAGGCACGTGCTTTGTTTGGGTGCGGACCCGATCAGCCGGATTATGGGCTTCGTTTCCGGCGGCCGGCCATCCCTTGGCAATATATGCTTGCGATCATGAGCGCCTTCGTTCTCTTCGGCGGATTGCCGCATCTGGAAGAACTTCGCCGGTGCTTCCGAGCACAGCAATTGGCGTTGGTCGGCCGTGACACTCCGGAATGCGCGCGGGAGCTCTTCGCCTGACAAGGGCAGTTTCTCCATGGCAGCTTCAATTGCGCGAAAATTGGAATAGCCTTCGGGAGTCGAACCTCCCATGCTCAGGGGCGATTCCATATGCGAAAACAACTGCAATGCCTTGGCTGGGCCGCCTTGGCCTTGGCCGTTCCAGGCGCACCGATAGCCGCCGGCCCAGCAAACGATATGACGAATCCGCGCCAGCCTGTGTTGGTGGAGTTGTTTACATCGGAGGGCTGTTCAAGCTGTCCCCCGGCCGATGCTCTGCTCGAAAAGCTGGACCGCGATCAACCCGTCCCGGGCGCCCAAATTATCGTACTGAGCGAACACGTGGATTATTGGAACCATGACGGATGGACGGATCCATACTCTTCGGCGGCAATCACAGCCCGGCAGGAAGCGTATGACCACCGCTTTGGCCTGGACGGTCCCTACACGCCGGAAATGGTGGTGGACGGCAGCGTTGAGTTCAACGGCAGCGATCTGAAAAAGGCTGAATCGACGATTCGGCAGGCGGTCACAGAGCCAAGAATCGCGGTCCGGATTCGCGCCGCGGCATCCGGAGGCGCGGGCCTATCGCTAGAGGTGGATCCGCTGCCAGAGGGAAAGACGCGCAAAGCCAATATCTATGTCACATACGCCGCGGACAGTGGGACATCGGATGTCCTGCGCGGCGAGAATCGCGGCCGCACGCTGCATCACGTATCCATTGCCGGAAAAATTCAAGCGGTAGGGACTGTCAACACGCGTGCCATGTTCAAGACGCAACTCCCGTTTCCCGGCGCCGGCGGCCCGGCGGGTTCCCGCTTGATCGCCTTTGTGCAGGAAGCCGGCAACGGCCGCATTTGGGGAGCCGCGCTGTACACCGCGCCAAAGAAAGGAACGCCGTGAAAGAGTTTGACGATCACGTAGTTTTGATTACGGGCGCCAAAGGCGGACTGGGAACCTCTGTCACGCGCGCATTTCTGGCCAAGGGCGCTATGGTGGCCGGATCGTCGAAGAGTATCCAGGACTCCGATTTTGCGAATCCCCATTTCACTGCCATCCCGGCGGATCTGACCGTGGCCGAGGCTGCCCGTGAGGTTGTGGAAACCACCATTAACCGTTTCGGGAAGATCGATGCGCTGGTGCATGTGATGGGTGGATTCGCCGGCGGTACTTCTATTCCGGAAACGGGCGACGATACATGGGACCTGATGATGAACCTGAACCTGCGCGCGGCGTTTAACGTTTTGCGCGTCGTGATTCCGCCCATGCGGCAGGC
>JBEKTJ010000375.1:0-3614 GCA_049516155.1 Bryobacteraceae bacterium | reverse complement strand
CTTTCGCACCGCCACGAAAGAAATTCGGGAATCGCTGACGACTCTGCTGAAAAGAGGCGAACTGTCTGACGGCCTGAAACCGCCTCCCGGAACGACCGCGCCGGTGCCCAGACACCGGCCCTAGGCCGCGTCGACATTGGACCTGCGGCGCGCCAGCGCAGGCGGGATTTGGTAATTCAGACGGAAGCATTCGTGCGCGATCCGGCTGGCACTCTGCCGCATTATCCGCTCTGGGACATGAACCGCGGCTTCGGTCCGTAGCACGCGTTGCTCTCCTTGGACGGCCAGCACGAGCGCTTCCGACACATAGGTCGCACGGTTTCGGGTGAATTGTCGGCGACTCGGAGAATGGGTGCTTAGGCTTCGTTCGGCCATTAGGCCGATTAAGTCCCAATCGCATCAACCTGACGAGAAACGTCCCGATGCTAACATCTGCCGCCGGGTAGATCCTGCCTGACGCTGTAGCATTTACATAACCTCAGTAGGGACGCGTCCATGGATCGGAAAATGCCCAGTACAGGAAAACGCTAGGACTCTATCTGGAGTGACCCGGCGCACGGGTGCTGGAGAGCGGCGTAAAATCCAGACCGCCGGGTCACTTCGGATAGAGACGTTTGAAGGAAGCCGCCCGCGTTTGCGGCGGACGCGGCAGGTATGGGTGTTGAATCACCCCGGGAGGCTCGGGCGGGGCTTTTCGGGCAACGGCGAGAGTGCGAATGTGTCTCTGCGAACGCGGTGATGGCGACGGAAGGACCAGTTCAAGCTTCCCGAGAGTGGATTTTGGCGTCGCATTTGGGCACTCGGCGAGGTTGGCGCACACTTCGACGGCGCCTGCCGGTGCAAGCGGGCTTTTCGTCGATGAACGGCGCCTATGAAGTGTCAGCGAAGCTCTCCCGCTCAACAGATCTCCAGCGGATCTGTCGAGCAGTAAGCTTCTCGATTAGGGTCATGGCGCCCCCGCATAGTGGGCAAAGCCAGGCGCATGGCGGTTTGGGCTCGGACGGCGCCGGCGCCGTCGAGCCAGTCAACATGCAGCCTTCCAACAACCGGCGGCAGAGTGGCAACAGTTCGCGGCGTCGCCGGTTAGCGAGGAAGCCATAGAAACGGATGCGCACAAAGCCGCGAGGTAAGGTGTGGAGCAGGAACCGCCGCAGAAATTCGTGGGCGGTCACAGTCATCAGCCGTTGCTTGCTCTTGTGGGCGTAATCTTTCCAGCGGAAAGTGACCTTGCCATCGGCAAGGTTCACGATCCGGTGGTTGGAAATGGCGACACGATGCGTGTAGCGGGCCAGGTAGTGGAGGACATGCTCCGGTCCGCCGAACGGTCGCTTGGAGTAAACCACCCAATCCTTACGGAACAGCGGCCGCAGAAAAGCGTGGAAGGCTTTCGCTTCGCCGAGGGGTTTCAGGCTTCCGGGAAACAGTAGTTTCCCGTTATCGAAAGCCTGCGTGAGACCGGCGACGAACTTGCCGCGAAATACGCGGCTCAGCACTCTCACCGGCAGGAAGAAGGGATAGCGCGGATGCACCCAGCCTTGGTGATCGGCCGAGAGACCGCCGGAGGGGATCACGTAGTGGATATGCGGATGAGCTTGGAGCGTCTGTCCCCAGGTGTGGAGCACACCCAGGAAACCGATCTCGGCGCCGAGATGCTTGGGATCGGCGGCAATCTCCATCAGCGTCGCGGCGCTGGCGCGGAACAGGAGGTCGTAGACGACCTTCTTGTTTTGCAGAGCCAGCCACGACAACTCGTGTGGAATCGTGAAGACGACATGGACGTAGTTCACCGGCAGCAGTTCCCGGCTGCGTCCGGCGAGCCACTGGTCGCGAGCGTTGGTCTGGCACTTGGGGCAGTGCCGGGACCGGCATGAGTTGAACGAGATGGCCTCATGGCCGCATTGGCCGCAGCGATCCAGATGACCGCCCAGGGCAGCCGTGCGGCAATGCTCAATGGCGAAAAGCACGCGGAGATGGAGCCAGGTCAACCAGACCCGGCTCTTCTCGACGAAACTGTTGCCATGCGCGCGGATGATGTCGGCCACCTCGAAAGGTGGCGGCTTCATCTCTTGTATAGCCTTCGCGACCGCTTCACTTGGTCCAGGCTGGTGAGTTCCGCATGGTCCAGCGGCGTGCCGGCCGCTCGGAGATGGCGCTCGGACAGATGCAGGTAAATGGAAGTAGGCTTGAGGTCGGCATGGCCGAGCAGAGCCTGCACGGTAGGCAGATCGGATCCGCCTTCCAGATGATGCGTGGCGAAACTATGCCGCAGCAGGTGCGGGTAGACGGCTTTGGTGATGCCGGCACGCTGCGCGGCTTCGCGACAGGCGTGCCACACCATTTTGGTTGAGATTGGTTTGTCTGCCCGCAAACCGTTGACGGTGCCCGGAAACAAGTAGGTCTTAGGCTTCATCCAGCGCCAGTACGCGCGCAATGTCTCCAGCAACGTCGGGCTCAGCGGCACGTCGCGGTCGCGGCGGCCCTTGCCCTGACGGATACGGATGAGCATGCGGTCGCTGTCGATGTTCTCTACCTTCAGATTGCACACCTCGGCTCTGCGCATGCCAGTCGAGTAGACCGTCATGAGCATGGCGCGATGAAACAGATTGCTGGCGGAGTCGATCAGCCGCACCACTTCGTCCTGCGTGAGGATCGTTGGCAGGCGTCGCGGCGCTTTCGGATACGGTACTTCCTCGATCGGGTAGGCTCGCTTCAGCGTCTTGCAGAAGAAGAAACGCAAAGCTGCGGTATAGTGCCCGACGGTGCGCGCATTCAGCTTTCTCTCGGTGAACAGGTACACCTGATAGGCGCGGATCTGTTCGGGTCCAAGCTGATCCGGAGCACGGTGAAAATATTTGGCGAAGGCCTCCACTCTCTTCAGGTAGTCCTTCACGGTACTCTGACAGTAATTACGACGCTGGAGCTCTTCCAGCATCAGTTTGCGAAGTTGGGTCACAGGGACCTCCTTGTGACCCATACATTACGCCAACGGAGCCGGAAAGTCTCGACCTGCGACACGCGTTAGCGTCCGCCGCGCGGGCGGCTTCGTTCAAACGGCTTTATGGGAAGCGTGCTGGCTCAGCGTGCAAATGAGCCAAGCGGCGAAACCGTGTCGTGCGAAGGGTAACCCTTCCCAGGCTGGTAGCGTTTCCCGCCGGCGCGATCCGCAGCGTCAGACGGCCAGAGAGTCCGGAAGCCGGCACCGATTATGAACGGGCCCACACCCGGTCTGCCGCCGGAGCGCCGCGCAAGAGACCCGCCGTACTTAAGTCTTCGTCAATCTCCGGCCAGAGGAGTCTCGGATACCAAACCAGTGGCGCCACGATAGTTCGCCCGTCGACAAGGTCGACAGACAGAGTGTCCTCTGTAAAGCTAACGTTCTTTACGCGCTCTCCAGGCTTAAACTCCGAACCTTGCATTCCATTTCTCCATCAGATCGTTTTCGTTTTCCCTGAGCATCTGTTGTATGCGCCGAAGCGCGACCGGGCTGAATCCTAAATTAAGAGCCAAGCCAACCGGCCTCAACCAGAATTTCGCGGACCGATCGTCGCGATCCACGTGAACATGAGGAGGCTCGTTTGGCTCATGACTGAAAAAGTATACCCGGTACGGACCTG
>JBEKTJ010000374.1:0-3620 GCA_049516155.1 Bryobacteraceae bacterium | reverse complement strand
CAAGACGGCTTTCGTTTTTCCGGGACAGGGATCGCAATTTGCCGGCATGGGCAAGGGCTTGGCGGCACAATTCGCCGTGGCGCGCAGCGTCTTCGAAGAAGCCGACGACGCGCTGGGGTTTCTCCTCTCGGCGATGTGTTTCGAGGGTCCTGAAGATGCCCTGAAGCTGACCGAGAACACGCAGCCCGCGCTGCTGACGGTTTCGACCGCCGCGTTCCGCGTGCTGGCCGAGCGCGGCCTCGCACCGGACTATGTGGCCGGCCACAGCCTGGGAGAATACTCTGCGCTGGTAGCGGCGGGCAGCCTGCAATTCACCGATGCCGTACGGCTGGTCCGCAAGCGCGGCCGATACATGCAGGAAGCCGTTCCGCCAGGCGTGGGCGCGATGGCCGCGCTGCTGCGTTTGCCCGAGGGCGCGCTGGACGCCATCCTGGAACAGGCCGCGGAAGGCGAAGTAGTAAGCGCTGCGAATCTGAATGCGCCGGACCAAGTGGTGATCGCCGGGCATGCCGGCGCGGTGCATCGCGCCATCGAGCTGGCGCAGGCCGCGGGCGCGCGCCGCGCCATTTTGCTGCCGGTGAGCGCGCCGTTCCATTGCGCGCTGATGAAACTGGCGCAGGATCACCTGGCTGCCGATTTAAATGCCACGGCCTTTTCGGATTTGAGCCGCCCGCTGGTGAACAACTGGCTGGCGCAAGAAGTGCACACTGGCGCGGAGGCGCGGCAAGGTTTGTACCAACAGGTGCCCAATCCGGTGCGCTGGGCGGAATCCATCCGGTATCTGGCGGCGCAGGGCGTTCAGCGTTTCGTGGAGGTGGGCGCGGGCGGCGTGCTTACCGGATTGCTGCGCTCCATCGATGCCAGCCTTCAAGGTTTCCGCTTCGGAGATCCCGCCGATTTGGAGAAACTATCCGCATAGGTTGCGCGTCAAAACAGGCGGCCTGAAACGCCGCCCGCAGGCTGGGAGCCTGCCCCACTATGCGTTCACAACTGTTTCTTCTCGGCTTGCTGTTGCCGCTGGGCCTCCATGCACAGGACAACCTGCCCATCAAGCGCGTCGTACTGTATAAGAACGGCATCGGTTACTTCGAACATCTGGGCCATGTGCGCGGTAATCAGGACGTCACGGTCTCCTTCACTTCCGGCCAGCTAAACGACGTGCTGAAGTCGCTGACCGTTCTGGACCTCAGCGGCGGACGCATCACGGGCGTGGCATACGGGTCGGCCGCGCCGGTTGAGCGGCAACTGGGCGACTTGCGCATTCCTACGGGCGACAAGAGTTCCCTCGCGGAATTTCTCGGCGCACTGCGGGGTGCGCGGCTGGAAGTGCGCAACGGGTCCACCACGATTACGGGCAGGCTGCTCAGCGTCGAGCGCAAGACACGCATCTCCGGCGGAACGACGATGGAGATCGACTACCTTTCGCTGATTACGGACTCGGGCGAGCTACACACCACCGAGATTTCACCGGCTTTCTCGGTGCGCCTGCTGGACCGGGATCTGTCGGGCAAAGTTGAGCGTTTTCTCGATCTGGTTGCTTCGGCAAGAGAGCCGGACACACGCAAGATGGTGATTTCGACCGCGGGTTCCGGCGATCGGAACCTATTCGTCAGCTACATTAGCGAAGCGCCCGTCTGGAAGACCACCTACCGCATTGTGCTGAATTCCAAGACCGGCGCGAAGCCATTGCTGCAGGGCTGGGCCATCGTGGACAACACGGTGGGGCAGGATTGGGAGAACGTGGATCTGTCGTTGGTGGCGGGCGAGCCGCAGTCGTTTATTCAAAATCTGTCGCAGCCTTACTATACGCAACGGCCCGTGATCCCCCTGCCGGAATCCATGTCCACCGCGCCGCAAACCTACGAGGCCACGCTGATACCGGGCGGAGCGCGCTTGGCGGGTACGGTTACCGACCCAACCGGCGCGGCGGTTGCCGGAGCGCGCGTCAAGGCTTTCGGCGCGAACTCCGCGCTGCTGGGAGCAACCAACACCAATGCCACCGGAACGTACGAGTTGGAATCGCTACCGGAAGGCGCGATTCGCTTGGAGGTGGAAATGCCTGGATTCCAGACAGCCGTCGTCACCGGTATTATGGCTTCCGCCGGCCAGCTAGGTTCTCAGGATGTGCGGCTGCAGATAGGAAACGTCGCCAACTCGGTAGAGGTTGCGGCTGCGGTGCCGACTATGCAAACGGAAAACGGCCTGATGTCGAAACTGAACTCCGCCAGATCGTTGGGCAGTGGCGCCGCTCTGGGCGGCCGGAGGGCAGGCGTAGGGGCAGGCAGCGGCTCCGGTTTCGGATCGGGGTCCGGAGGCGGTTTTGGCGGAGGCCGCTACGACCCGCGCGCCGACCTGGAGGCAGCCGCGCGGGGGCAAGAGCTGGGCGACCTCTTCGAATACAAACTGAAAGAGCCCATCAGCATACAGAAGAACCGGTCCGCTTTGGTCCCCGTAGTCCAATCCGCGATCAACGCTGAAAAGGTTTCTGTTTGGAACGAACAGTCTGGCCTGCGGCGTCCGCAGCGCGCGCTATGGATTACGAATTCGAGCGGGCTCACCCTGGATGGCGGCAGCTTCAGCGTGCTGGAAGAAGAGACTTTCGCCGGCGAAGGCATCTTCGAACCCATCCGCCCCGGGGAGAAGAGACTCGCCTCGTACGCCACGGATCTGGCATTGAACGTGAGTTCCAAACAGGGCAGCGACCAACAGCGGGTGACGCGCGTACGCATACATCGCGGCGTCATGACTCACGAAAGCGAACTCCGGGAGACGAAGACCTACACGTTCCGAAATGAAGATAGCTCGCCGCGCACGGTCGTGGTGGAACATCCGGTGCGTTCCGGTTACCAGTTGCGCAGCACGCCGCAGCCGGCGGAAACCACCGCCGCGTGGATGCGCTTTCGCCTGGAAGTAGGCGCGAAGCAAACCGCGGCGCTGGTAGTCGAGGAGGCACGGCCAGTGGCTGCCAGCTATACGATTTCGGACATTAACAGCAAACTGATCGCCACTTTTGTGCAGCAGCGCTCCATCGACAAGAGCGTGGAAGAGGCGCTACGCAAGGTGCTGGCGCAGAAGGACGCGATCAACGCCCTGGAGGAGCAGGCGCAAGCCCGCGACGCGGAGACCAGCAAGATCTACGACGATCAGCAGCGGCTGCGCGAGAACATGAAAGCGCTCAAGGGCAGTCCCGAGGAGAAGGCGTTGGTGCAACGCTACGTGCAACAGCTCAATACGCAGGAAACGCGCCTGGAAGACCTGCGTAAGGAAATCGCGCAACTCGAAGCCCAGAAGGACAGCGCCCAAGCCGAACTGGACCGCATGATTGAAGGGCTGTCGTTCGATGTGAAGCTATAGTGCATTGGGACCAGGCAGAATACGACCTTCGGTGCGAATGGGGCCTGGCGGGCGTGCAGGCCTTGGCGCCGATCGGCGATGTCCTGATCGTGGTCGACGTGCTGGTGTTTTCCACCGCCGTGGATATCGCCGTTGCGCGGGGCGCATCCGTGCTGCCCTATCGCTGGCGGGATGGCTCCGCGGAAGCTTTCGCCAAGTCGAAAGGGGCGCTGCTGGCTTCGCCGCGGTCCGCTGGCGGCTATTCTCTCTCGCCTCCATCGTTGCTG
>JBEKTJ010000373.1:0-3849 GCA_049516155.1 Bryobacteraceae bacterium | reverse complement strand
GCACCGCGACCGTGGATGGGCTAGTGGTGGCCGAAGCCGAAATGATGTGCAAGCTGGCCGACAAGGAAGAAGCGGAAGCGCTTTCCTGATCGATGCCGGTTCATCCTACTGCGATTGTCTCGGCCGCGGCGCGCATCGCCGAGACAGCCGAGATCGGGCCGTATTCGATTATCGGCAGCGAGGTCGAGATCGGCGCCGGCACGCGGCTCGGGAGCCGGAATACGATTCGCGAATTTGTCACTATTCATCGGGGCACCGAAGGCGGCGGCCTAGTCACCTGCATCGGCGACGACAATCTGCTGATGGCTTACGTACACGTGGCGCACGATGTACACGTGGGTAACCGCGTGGTATTGGCTAACGCCGTCACTCTGGGCGGACATGTGGCGGTGGGCGATTGGGCGGTGATCGGCGCTTCCACCGGCGTACACCAGTTCTGCCGCGTTGGGCGGCACGCGATTATCGGCGGATATAGCGTGGTGACGCAGGATGTGCTGCCGTTTTCAAATACGGTCAGCGAGCGCGGTATAAAGGTATTCGGCGCGAACCGGATCGGGTTGGAACGCCGCGGATTCGAGGGCGGCGCTATCGAGAAACTGCAGACTGCGTTCCGTTTGTTGACGCGTGCCGGATTGAATACGTCGCAGGCGGTGGAGCGGATTCGCGCGGAGATTCCCGAGTGTCCCGAAGTGGATGAGTTGCTGGCGTTCATTGGCGAGTCGCAGCGGGGAGTGATCAAGTAGATGTCCCTGGAGGGCGGGCAATCCTGCCCGCGGCCGGCTTTTAGCCGGCTCCAGCCGCCTCAAAAGGTGGCTGCGGCCAAGATTGGCCGCCCTCCAAGAATTTTCATTGTGTTTCGTGGCCCGCAAGGCGTAGATGCCCGTCCCAACGAGAATGAAATATGGTTTGATCGCCGGTAACGGCCGCTTTCCGCTACTGGCGCTGGAGCACGCCCGGCGCCTCGGGCACGAAGTCGTGGTGTTGGCTATTCAGGAAGAGGCATCGCCCGAAGTGGAACGGCTAGCTGCGAAATGCTACTGGCTATCGCTGGGCCAGCTTAGCCGGCTGATCGAGATCCTCAAAGAGGAAGGCATCCGCGAAATCGTGATGGCCGGGCAGGTCAAACATGCTAAGATTTTTTCGTCCATACGGCCGGACTGGCGCTTGATTAAGCTGTTGGCCTCCCTGCCTTCGAAAAATACCGACGGGTTGATCGGCGGAGTTGCGCAGGTGCTGGCCGGAGAAGGGATTCAGCTTCGCGATTCGACCGCGCTGCTGAAGCCGCTGCTGGCCGACTGCGGCGCGATGACCCGGCGCAAGCCGGATGCCCGCGAGGAAGCCGATATAGCCTACGGCCGCAAGGTAGCCGCGGCGCTGGCCGGTTTCGATGTGGGCCAGAGCGTGGCCATCTGCGAGCGCGCCTGCGTGGCGCTGGAGGCCATGGAAGGCACCGACGCACTGCTGCGGCGCGCGGCCGGTCTGGTGAACGGGCGTCCCTTGACGCTGGTGAAAGTTTCCAACCGGCGGCGGCATTTGCTTTTCGACGTGCCGGTGGCCGGGCTGGACACTATTGCCGTGATGCGGGAAACCGGGACGACGGCTATGGCCGTCGACGCGGGCCGCACGTTGTTGCTGGATCGGGAGGAGATGCTGGCGGGCGCGGACGAGGCGGGCATCGCGGTGGCGGGGCAGGCTCCGGATGCATAGAATCGCGGTAGTGGGGGCGGGACAATTCGGGCAGAATCATTGCCGCGTAGTCCGTCAATCCAAACGCGCCGAACTTGCAGCGGTGGTGGATATAGACCCCAGCCGCGGCACGGCTACCGATTACCGGGACCTGGCGGGCAAAATCGATGCGGCGATTGTGGCTACGCCCACATCGGCCCACGCGGAAATCGGTTGCTGGCTGCTGGAACATGGCATCGACATGCTGGTGGAAAAGCCCATCGCGCCAGATCTGGAATCCGCAGACCGGCTGGTCGCGGCCGCCGCGCGGCACGGGCGGATCCTCCAGGTGGGCCATCTGGAGCGCTTCAATCCCGCCGTGATCGCGCTGGAGAGCCGCGTGACTCTGCCGTTGTTCTTCGAGATCCACAGGCTCAGCGTGTTCAGCCCGCGCAGCCTGGACGTGGACGTGATCCTGGATTTGATGATCCACGACATCGATATCGTGCTGAGCCTCACGCGCGCCGAACCGGAGGAAATCCGCGGGGCGGGGGTTTCCATCCTTTCGCCGAAAGTGGACATCGCCAACGTCCGGCTGCAGTTCCCAAACGGCTGTGTCGCCAATCTGACGGCCAGCCGGGTTTCCACGGAGCGGGTCCGCAAGCTGCGCCTCTTCCAGCCGCAACAGTATTGCTCGCTCGATTATGCGCGGCAGGATTTGATCGTATTTTCGGTCGGCGGCGACCGGCAGGTGTCGTTCGAACCGGTTCAAGTGGCGAAATCCGAGCCGCTACAGTTGCAATTGGACGCTTTTCTGGACAGCGTGGAAACCCGAAATTCACCGAAAACTTCGGGCCTTGCGGCGCGTCAAACATTGCGGATCGCTTTGTCCATTCTTGATAACATTAAGGGGCACGCGGAGATAGTCTCGAAGTCGTTGGCAAGCGGATGGAAACTCTAGGTCGTTCCCCGGGCGAAGATCCGGCGGAATTGCATCTGCTAACCAGTTGGGAGCAGGACCCCGGACGTGTCCGCAACGCGCGTCTCCTTTCCGTAGCGGCACACGTGGCGGCCGTCGTGGCGTTGCTCCTGGTGCCCCGCAGCCTCATGCAACCGCTCAGGCACGTGGAACAAATCACTCCGCTGATCGAGCCGCCCACGGATTTGACACAGAAGCCGCCCAACAAGGGTCCCATCGCCAAGGAAGTTACGGTGGAGTCCCTGCAGGCGCGCCCCCGGATTCAGATTCCGAACTCGCCGCCCTCGACAACGCGGCCCGCGGCCAAGATAAACGCCCCGCCCCACCCCCCGCCCGCGCCATTGCCGGAACCACCGCAGATCCAGGCCGGCAATCGCGACGTGCAACCGCCGCGCGGCCTGCCTATTGGACCCCCGACCGTCCAGCCGCCGCCGCAGATTCAGGAGCAGGAGAAGCCCAAGCTGGCATTCGAGACTCCCACCGCGCCGCCTCCCTCGGGTGGAGTGGGCAGCTTCGCGCGTCCGGACACCTCGGTAGCCGGCGCCATCCGGGAACTCACGCGCGGTGGCGCGCAGGGCGGGTTGGCAGTGGGCGACGATACCAGCGATGTGGGGGTGGGCGGAATCGGCACCGGCTTGAACATGCCGCCCTCGCCGGGCCGCCAGGCCAGTTCGCTGGAGCTGCTCAGCGATCCCAAGGGCGTCGATTTCCGGCCCTACCTGCTGCAGGTACTGGCTGCGGTCCGCCGGAATTGGTTCGCGGTATATCCGGAAAGCGCCCGGCTGGGCTTGCGCGGAAAAGTCGAGGCCCAATTCGTGATCGCCAAGGACGGCAGCGTGCCGAAGCTGGTGATCGTCCTGCATTCCATACCTGCGCTCGAGCGCGCGGCGGTGGCCGGCATCGACGCCTCGCATCCGTTTCCGCCGTTCCCCACGGAGTTTTCCGGCGACCGCATCGTGCTGAAGCTGACGTTCAGCTACAACATGCCAAAGAAGTAGGACGCTCGCTCCTGCGCTCCGGACGCGACGTCATTCTCCTTGCCTTCATGCCGAGGGCCAACATTTATCAACGGATGCGCCGACCTGCGAAGGCACTCATTTTGGTAGAGTTGGTGGAAGGTTTTCGAAAGCGATGACGTGGCGTACGCGGCTCCGAGTAGGTTGGGCCAATTATCTCGGGAGGTCATTAGTTGACAATGGGCCCGG
>JBEKTJ010000372.1:0-4415 GCA_049516155.1 Bryobacteraceae bacterium | reverse complement strand
AGAACTGCCGGATTTGGATTCAGATTAGACTAGACTGCACTATGCGGCGCGCGAGACTTGGCCTGACACTCACACTGGTAATCGCATCGCGGGGAATTTGCGGCGCGGTGCTACGGGCCGGCATCGCGCGGGCGGACATCACGCCTCCGGCTGGGGAACAGATGTGGGGCTACGAGGACCGCCACCAGCCCGCCAGTGGGGTGGTGGATCCGCTGTACGCGCGGGTGCTGGTGCTGGAGTCGGGCGCGGCGAGCGCGCCCCGCCGGTTGGCGCTAGTTACCCTCGACCTGGGACGCAGCTTCGGGCCGGGATCGCTGGCGCGGCTCCGCGAAGCGGCCAAACGATCGGCCGGCATCTCCTGCCTCCCGGTCGCTGCGTCGCACACGCACAGCGCGCCGGTCGTCCGGGACGAGTACCGCAACGCTCCGCCGGCCTGGGAGCAGGCCGCCTTGGAAAAGATCGGGCGCGCGATCGCCGAGGCAGCGCATGGATTAGAGCCGGCGCGCATTGGTGTGGGTACAGGCGCCGTGTACATCGGACACAACCGGCTGCGCGTGAATCCGGATGGCACGGTGAGTTGGTTTGAACGTAATCCGACGCGCATCCCCACTGCGCCGGTGGACCCCACGGTAACTGTGCTGCGCATCGACCGCGCCGATGGGACGCCGCTTGCCGTGCTTACAAACTACGCCTGCCACCCGGTAGTCTTCGGCGCGGACAACATCCGCTATTCGGCGGAAACTCGGCGGCCGCGTACAGAGCTTCTTTCTACAGGGCGCGCCAGGCGACATTAATCCTTACTACGCGGTCACGCCTCTCGAACAAGACGCCATCGGCCGGCGCGATTGGACCGGAGAGCGCTTGGGACTCGAAGCCGCGCGTGTCGCGAAACAGATCCAGACGCGCACTGTGGATTCTTCCGGCGTTTCCTCCGGAATCGAGTTTGCGGAACCGACGATTACTGTGCACCTGCGATGGAATGTAGACAAGTTTCGCGCGGCGCTATTGAAGTTCCTTGGGCCGGATGGAATGGAGGTTTATGGCGCGCGCATTGTGCCCGAGATCCAATTGCCGGTTACGACGGTGCTGATTGACGGAGATATTGCGCTGACGACCATGCCCGGCGAGCCATTCGTGGATTTCCAAATGAACTGGCGTGACCGCTGCCCCGTACCGCACGCGCTGTTGATGGGTTATACGAACGGGTATAACGGCTACTTTCCCACAATCGCGGCCGCGTCGCGTGGAGGCTACGGGGCGGCCAGCGCCAGCACCTGGGTGGAACCGGGCGCGGGCGAGCGCATGGTGGATAACGCGGTGACGAAGGTGTACGAGATGCTGGGGCGATTGAGCGATCTGCCGGACGATCTGAAGCGCGACGTGTATAAATAATGGGCCGGCAGGCTGCCTATCGCTTAACAGTTGTTAAATATTAAATCCGATTCCAGCGCCGAATTCGTTTATCTGGCGGAGGTGTATCATGCAACCACGGTCATTCTTGAAAGGTTGGGCTGTTTGCGGCATCGCCCTGGTTTCCTTTGCCGCTGGATCGCTCATCACTGCCCGCCTTGTGCATACGAGCCAGGTGAGGGCCGACAGCAATCGCGTCTTCGAGCTTCGCGTCTACCATGCTGTGCCGGGCAAAGTGCAGGCATTAGAGGCACGGTTTCGCGATACGGCCTCGAAGCTACTCGCCAAACACAATCTGCAGGCTGTGGGTTACTGGGTACCCGAGGATGGGCCCGCTTTTGAAAATACATTCGTCTATATCCTGGCGCATCCCAGCCGGGAGGAGGCGAAACAGAATTGGGACGCGATGCGGGCCGATCCGGGACTTCTTGAGATGCTGAAGTCTGAGCAGACCGATAAGCTGGTGGAAAAAATCGACTCGGCGTACATGCGTCCGACCGATTTCTCGCCGATGAAATAGCGCCCGATTTTTCTTTGCGACATTTCCGCCCAAACGGCACTACCTATGTACAACAACAGTGCACCCGCCTCATCACTCCGACAGCCCTACTGTGCGGCTATGTTTAATTCTTCTGGCGTCCAGCCTTGTTTCCGGACCAGCCACGGCGCAGACGCCCGACGCTGCCTACGAACCGCTCAGTAAAGCCTACGAAGCCTTGCGCACACGCAGCTACGACGAGGCCATCGCGCTCTTTTTGAAAGCCATCGAAGCCGTCCCCACCCGTCCCGCCATCCGCAAGGATCTCGCGTATACCTACCTCAAAATCGGCGAAAACGAGGCCGCCCGCGATCAGTTTCGCCAGGCCATGCTGCTCGATCCTAAAGACTTCCACGTTGCCCTGGAATACGCATTCCTTTGCAACGAAACCAAGCAGCAAGCCCAGGCGCGCCGCGTTTTCGATCGCATCCGCCAAACGGGCGACCCCGCATCCCGCACCACCGCCGAGCGCGCCTTTCAGAATATCGACCGGCCCCTGGCCGAGGGCATCGCCCGCTGGACCAAGGCACTCCAACTGGGCGCGGGCGATTTCAGCGCGCATTTCGATCTCGCCACCCTGGCCGAACAGCGCGATGAGCTGGAGCTGGCCGCCGAACATTATGAGAAAGCCTGGCGCTTGATTCCCGAACGCCGCTCCGTTTTGGTGGATCTCGGCCGAGTGCTGCTGGCGCTGAACCGCCCCGCGGAAGCCAACGCGGCCCTGTTGGCCGCCTCACATGGAGGCGAACCGCGCGCCGCCGAGGCCGCCCGCGAACTGCTACCCGCCCGCTATCCGTACGTCGCCGAGTTCCAAGCGGCGCTGCAACTCGATCCCAAAAACCTCGATCTGCGGCGCGACCTCGCCTACCTCTTGCTGCGCATGAACCGCCAAACCGAGGCCGAGAAGGAATTTCGCCAGCTCACCGTCCTATCTGAAACGGACTACCTTTCCGCCGCGCAACTCGGCTTCCTGCTTCTGGCGCGCGGCGATACCGCCGACGCCATGCCGCTGCTTGAACGCGTCATGAATGGCGCGGACGAAGATCTCGCCAACCGCGTGCGCGCCGTCCTGCGCTTGCCCCAGACCTTGCGCAAGCGCACCGCCCAGCCAGCCGCTCCATCCATCGACGCCAAAATCATGGCCGAGCGTAGCTTCAAGGCCGGTTTCATGCGCGACGCGCTCAAATACCTGCAGCTTGCCCAGGAAGACGATCCCGCGGATTTCGCCGTCATGCTCAAGCTCGGCCGGACGTACAATATGCTGCACAACGACCGCCAGGCCATCCGCTGGTTCGATCTGGCCCGCAAAAGCTCCGACCCGGAGATCGCGAAAGACGCCAATACCGCCTACCACAACCTCTGGCCCGAGTTCGAAAATTTCCGCACCACTTACTGGATGTATCCCCTGTTCTCTTCACGCTGGAGCGACTTCTTCTCTTATGCCCAGATCAAGACTGAGCTGCATCTGAACTTTCCGATTCATCCCTATGTTAGCCTTCGTTTCATCGGCGACACGCGCGGCACCATCGGTCCCGAAGGCAACGGCATTTCGCCGCAATACCTGTCTCAGAGCGCTTTCATTCCGGGCCTCGGCGTAGCGACCAACGTCTGGCACGGCCTGATGGGATGGGCCGAAGCCGGCATCGCCGCGGGATACCTTACCGGGCATCTGATGCAGGACTACCGCGGCGGAGCGTCGTTCACCAAGGGCTTCGGGCAGATGTTGAAATCCAAAACCGGCGGAATATTTTTCGAAAGCAACGACGACGCCATCTTCGTCAGCCGCTTCGATAACGATTTCCTGTTTTACTCGCAGAACCGCTTCGGCTACACACCCGTGCTGGGCGCGCTGCAGACGCAGCTCTACTGGAATTTCAACGTGACCGCGGATCAGAAGCGCCAGGCTTGGGCCAACTTCTTCGAGACCGGACCCGGGGTGCGATTCCGGGTAGCCTCCATGCCCAGTTCCCTGTATTTTACGGTGAATTTCCTGCATGGCAACTACACCGTGGCAGGCGACGCCTATGGCCCGACGTACAACGATTTTAGAGCTGGATTCTGGTATGCGATCACCTACTGATGTGGGGCGGGCGTCCACGCCTGCAGCGGGCCTCCAGGCCCGCTCCGTGCTAGCCCTTCTCCTCCTAGCCCCATTCGCCCAGGCCGCATCTATTCCGACTTTCGCCATCCTGTCCGACGACCAAGGGGGCTGGCCACTGCTCTTGCAGTCCGTCGGATTCATGCCGCAACCCGCCGCCTCCGCGCGAATCTTCGTGCTGCGCGCCGGTTCCGCCGGCTCCCCGGAATGGCCCGCGCGCGTGACGGCCGGCGCCTACCTGATCCTTGAAGGCGAATCCCCCATCGCCGAATCGTTCGGCTTTCGCGCCACCAAGGAAAACGTGCGCGTCACCAGCCTGGAAGACGTGCATCTGCCCAAACTGCCCATCGTGTGGGAAAAGGGTCTGGA
>JBEKTJ010000371.1:0-3726 GCA_049516155.1 Bryobacteraceae bacterium | reverse complement strand
GACATCATGCCCGGTGCCTACCAGCGCCGCGATGGCCAACCCGCACAGCGCCTCTCCGGCGATCAAGCCCGACGCCGTCAGCACGCCGGAGTTATCGACTCTGGCTTTTTGCGCGTCATTGAAGCCGCGCCGGTCGCGCAGTTTGTCCGTCACCCAGCGCACCAGTCCACCCACGAAGATGGCGAAGGTGGTGCCCAGCGGTAGATACATGCCGACGGAAAACAGCATGGGACTCTTCACTTCCACCATGATCAGCGCGAACCCCATCAGGATGCCGACCACCACCAGGGGCCAAGCCATATCGCCGCCCACAATGCCTTTCGAGAGCATGGCCATCAAGCCGGCTTGCGGCGCCGGCAGCTTCTCGCTGCCGAAGTGATAAGCCTTGTCCAGAATCGCCAGGGGAAAGAACAGCACCAGGGATGCGACCACGATGCCGAGCATGTCGCCGAGTTCCATTTTCGCGGGCGTGCCGCCGAGGATGTGACCCACCTTGAGGTCTTGGAGCATTTCGCCCGCGACGGCGGACGAGACACAAACCACTGCTGATACGCCCAACACCGCAGCCACGCCGCCGGCGCCGGCGACTCCCAGCGCCACCATGAGCAGCGCCGCGATTATCAGGGTACACAGCGTCAGTCCGGAGACGGGATTGTTGGACGAGCCGATCATGCCGACCAGATTGCCCGAGACGGCCGCGAAGAAGAATCCCAGCACCACCATCACCAGCGCGGCGACTACCGCGCCGGTCAGCACGGTCGATCCCGACAGATTTCCCGCGCTGATGAAGTAATAGTACAGACCGACCATGGCCACCAGCACGATGCCGACGCCCGTGAAAACGGTTCGGGCGCTCAGATCGCGCTCGGTGCGCTTGGTTGCCGCGTGCGCGGCGGCCGACTTTTTCAGGTCGGACACGGCGCGTGCCATCCCCGCTCCGAGCTGTTTGCGCATTCGGAATAGCGTGTAGGATGCGCCCACTAGCATGCCACCCACGGCGATGGGCCGCACAATCGAGTAATAGACGGATTGAGCCAACAGGGTCCACGAGATCGGTTGCCCGGCGGGCTGGCCCGCCTGGAGATACGGCCCCAACACGTACGTCAGGAGTGGAACCAGCAATCCCCATGCCAGGACGCCGCCGGCAAAGTTCAGTGCGGCCAGCCGCGGACCGATGATGTAGCCGACGCCGAGAAAGGCGGGGCTTACATCCGGCGCCGTGAAAATCGATGCGCCTCCGGTGGTGGTGAACGCCACCCTGGGGTTGGTGCTGGTCCTGAGCAACAATCTCTTGCCGAGCGCACCGATGTTGACCGGGAATATGTTGCTCGGATTGAAGACGTTGACCGCACCCAGCAGGTAGAGGAACCCACCGAAGCCCATGTTCGCAAACAGGATTTTGGCGGCCCTGGATCCCTGCTGCCCGGCAATGTGGATCTCCGAAGCGGCGACCGATTCGGGGAAAGGCAGATCGGGATCTTCCACCATCACGCGCCGCAGCAGCGTGACAAACAATATTCCGAGGGTGCCGCCGATGACCATCAAGGCGACGCACTTCCAATATTTGTCGCCCGTAAGCCCTGCCGGCCAAAGTCCCGAAAGGACGAAGGCCGGAATAGTGAAAATGGCGCCCGCCGCCACCGACTCGCCGATCGACCCGATGGTACGCGTGATGTTCTCTTCGAGTAGCGATCCCTTCATCAGCCGCAGCAACGCCATGCCGATCACCGCGGCCGGATAGGTGGCCGCGATCGTCATGCCTGCCTTCAGGCCCAGGTATGCGTTGGCCGCGCCCAGAACGGCGGTCAGCACCAGTCCCAAAAGCACGGCGCGAAAGGTGAACTCGCGCATGTCGGTGTTCTCCGGCACGTACGACCGAAACTTCTTTTCCGTCTGGGGGGGCGTCATTGCAGTCGCGACCTCACTTTCTCGCTCAAGGCTTTTCCATCCACGGTCTTGCCAGCCAGCTTGGCCTGCGCGGCCTTCATCACGATACCCATCTGCTTCAACGAAGTCACGCCCGTTTCGGCCAGAGCGGCGTTAATGGCAGCTTCGATTTCGGCCTCGCCGGCGGCGGCTGGAAGGTAGGATTCTATCAGCTTTCGCTCGGCCTCTTCTTTGGCGGCCGAATCCTCGCGCCCGCCTTTGCGGAATGCGTCGGCGGCCTCGGTGCGCTGCTTCACCAGCGACTTGAGGATTTGCATCTCGGCCGCTTCGTCCAGCGGCTTCATGGCGTCCACTTCCTGCTTCTTCAGGGCGGTCTTCATCATCCGCAGCGTGCTCAAGCGGCTTTCGTCGCGGGCTTTCATGGCTTCGACCATGTCTTTCTGCACTCGATCTAGTAAGGGCATCGTGTCTGTTATTCTAATGGACAAAGCTTCGGCTTGCATCTGCTGCCTCCATTCCTATGCACGAACGCAAGATATACTATGCCGCCGCCCTGGGGATGGCATCAGTTCTCCTGCTTGCTCCGCAAGCGCGGGCGCAGGGCGGGCCGCCCTACTATACGAACGATCCGGGAACGCCCGGCCCCCGGAACTGGGAGATCAATCTGGGATACATGCCGTTCTTATACAACGGCGCCTCAACCACGCACACCCCGGACGTCGATATCAATTATGGCGTGGGCGATCGAATCCAACTGACTTTCGAGAATGCATGGTTACGCGTGAAGACCGGCCCGGAGGCCGCGAAATATGGCGCGGGACAAGATCAATTAGGCGTGAAATGGCGGTTTTACGACGACAAGAAGACGGGCCTCGGAATCTCCGTCTTCCCTCAGCTTTCGATCAACAATCCCGATCATTCGGTGCAGCGCGGTATCACTCCGCCCGGCGCCAGCCTGATCTTGCCTGTGGAATTTACAAAACACCTGGGGCCGGTCGACGTGAACTGGGAAGTTGGCTACAACGAGGTTCACCTGGGGCCGCATGAGTGGATCGCAGGTTTTGTGATCGGACACGACGTGACCAAGAAGCTGGAATTGGACGCCGAGTTCTACGGACTCGGAACGTTCCATGATTCGAACAACCAGCAAACGATAGACGCGGGAGTGCGCTACAAGCTGCATCCGCCATTCATCCTTTTGCTGATGGCCGGGCGAAGCGTGGCGCCCGCATATAGAAGCCAGCCTTTCTTTGTGGGCTATTTCGGGATGCAGTTCCTGCTTCCGCCGAAGCCGTTCGAGTAAGGCACAGCGCAAAGCTTTTACGCGGTCATCTGCTATCCTAGAGAATCAAGGTCCCGCCATGCATATCAGAAAACAAAGATTGTTAACTCCTGGCCCTACGCCTCTCTATCCGCCCGCCTTGCACGCCATGATGGCGTCGGATATCCACCATCGTACGGAAGACTTCCGCAAAGTGTACCGGTCCGCGCTCGCGGACCTGAAAGAGGTGATGGGCACAGCGAACGATGTCCTGATGTTTGCCGCCTCGGGCACCGGGGCCATGGATGCCGCCGTGTCGAACCTGTTTTCGCGCGGCGATAAAGTGGTCGTCTGCGTAGCCGGGAAGTTCGGCGAACGATGGGCCGAGATCGCGAAAGCCTACGGGCTGGATGCGACGGTCATCACCGTCCCCTACGGCGATGTGGTTGCGCCCGAGAAGCTGGAAGCCGCGCTGGCGGCCGAGCCGGCTACCCGCGGCGTATTCGTACAAGCTTCGGAAACCTCAACCGGCGCGGCGCATGATGTGCGCGCCATGGCCCGCGCCGTCGGCAAGACTG
>JBEKTJ010000370.1:0-3742 GCA_049516155.1 Bryobacteraceae bacterium | reverse complement strand
TACTATCACGCCGCCGACCTGCTGGTGCTGCCCAGCCTGCATTCCGAAACCTGGGGATTGGTGGTGAATGAAGCCCTGCATCACGGCCTGCCCTGCGTGGTATCGGAAGCGGTGGGCTGCGCGCCCGATTTGATCCAGCCCGGTGTCACCGGCGAAATCGCCGCCACAGGCTCCGCCGAAAGTCTGACCGCGGCCATCGTCCGTGCGTTGCCCATCGTGGGGCGCGCCGAAGTGCGGGAGTGGTGCCGCGCGAAGGTTTCCGGCTACACCGTGCAGCAGGCCGCCCAAGGCATCGCCCAAGCCTATTGCGAAGCGGTGAAACCGCAATGAACCCGGAGCGCCTTCTATTGGTCGGAAACCCTGACGCCGTTCACATCGGCGCGCACTTGTACGAAGCCGCGCAGACGCTCGATATCCCGGTTCGCATCTGCGATTCGCGGCAGGCGTTCGACGCTCCGCGCTGGCTGGTCCGGCTGCACTGGAACCTTCTCGGGCGCCGGCCGGCCCAACTGCGCACATTCAGCGAAAGCGTGGTTCAGGCATGCCGCGATTTCCGCCCCACCCGGCTGCTTGCCACTGGTCTAGCGCCCATCGACCAGAAGGCGCTCATTGCGATCCACGACCTCGGAATCGCGCGGCTGAATTTTCTGACGGACGATCCTTGGAATCCGGCCCATCGCGCCGCATGGTTTTCGGACGCGCTGCCGCATTACGATCGTGTCTTTTCGCCGCGCCAATCCAACTTGGACGCGCTGCGTGCCCACGGATGCCGCGATGTCTCGTACCTGCCATTTGCCTACGCCCCATCGCAGCACTTCTGCGAGCGCGCCGATCCGGCCGAAGAAGCCCGCCTGGCCTCAGATGTGATTTTCGTGGGTGGCGCGGATCGCGACCGCTTGCCGCCGATCACAGCGCTGATCGCCGCTGGGTTGCGAGTGGCGCTCTACGGCGGATATTGGAACCGCTACCCGGAAACCAGGCAATACCACCGCGGCCATGCGAATCCGCAAACCATTCGCCAAGCCACCCGCGCAGCCAGGATCGCTCTCTGCCTGGTGCGCCGCGCCAACCGCGACGGCCACGTGATGCGCAGTTTCGAAATCCCAGCCATCGGCGCATGCATGCTGGTCGAGGACACTGCCGAGCATCGTGAGATCCTAGGCCCGGATGGCGAAGCCGTAGTCTACTTCCGCTCGATTGCAGAAATGGTGGATCAATCGCGCTGGCTGCTGGGCCGCCCCGCCGAGCGCCAAAGGCTGGCCGCCGCCGCGCATGCACGCATCGCCGCCGGCCGCCACACTTACCAGGACCGTCTGGCCGCTATGATCGAGTCAAGGGACGTGGCGCACGCACTCCTGCGTGCTGCGTCGGCACTCCTGCCGACGCCCGGTTAAGCATATGAAGATCGCCATAGCCGTCCACGGCCGCTTTCATGCCTTCGATCTCGCGCGCGAACTGTCCCACCGGCATGATGTCACCATCTTCACCAACTATCCGAAATGGGCGGCTCAACGCTTCGGCCTCAAACCCGCCCAGGTGCGCAGTTTCACCACGCACGGCATCGCCGCGCGCGCGGCCGCGTGGCTCCACAACCGTGCCTCGATTCCCTTTCCGGAAGCCGCCGAGCACCGCATCTTCGGCCGGTGGGCCGCCGCGCAAATCGCCAGGGAGCAGTGGGACGTGGTGCACTCGTTTAGCGGCGTTTCCGAAGAGATTTTGCACGCCACCACCAGCGTCGGGAAGGATCGTACCGCTTTGCGCATGATGGTCCGGGGTTCGGCGCACATCCGCACGCAGGCGCGGCTCCTGGAAGAGGAGCAGCTTCGCGCGGGCCTGCCGCTCGACCGTCCCAGCTCTTGGATTATCGCGCGGGAAGAGCGCGAGTACGCGCTGGCCGACCGCATCCTGGTGCTGTCGCGTTTCGCTTGGGATAGCTTTGTGGCGCAAGGCGTCGACCCCGCCAAGCTCACGCTTATGCAGTTAGGCGCGCGGTTGGAGCAATTCCGCCCGCCCGCCGGCGTCGTCGAAGCGCGTTGCGCGCGTATCCTCTCCGGCGCGCCGCTGCGGGTCCTGTTTGTCGGCTCGTTATGTTACCGGAAGGGCATGCTGGATATGGCCTCCATCCTGCGCAGCCCCGGCCACGAGCGCTTTCAATTTCGATTTGTGGGGCCTGTCTCCCAGGAAGCCGAAAAGCTGGTGCGCAGCCTGCATCCCCTGGCCGAATTCGTCCCCAAGCAACCCCAGCACGATCTGCCGGCGAGCTACGCGTGGGGCGATCTGTTCGTCTTCCCGACCATTGAGGATGGCTTCGCCGTGGTGCTCGCACAAGCCGCCGCCGCGGGATTGCCCATCCTGACCACCCCGAACTGCTGCGGCCCGGATTTGATCCGTGAAGGTCAGACCGGCTGGGTGCTCCCCATCCGCAGCCCGCGCGCGTTCGTCGATCGCTTAGCGTGGTGCGATGCCCATCGCGCGGAACTGGCCGGCATGGCGCGCGGCATCTATCATCGGTTTCAGCCCCGCACCTGGGCCGACGTCGTGTCGGATTTTGAGGCGATCTGCGCCGAGGCCATCGCCCCGCGCCCCGCGCACGAACCCATCTTCACCCACCAAGCCTGATGGATACCAGCAACTTACCGCAGCTCGTCTTTTACTGGGTCGTCCTGATGGCCATCCTGGTGGTGGTGCGCCGCCGCTGGAACATGCCCGGCGTGGGCCTGACTTTCGCGTACCTGCTGAACCTCTCGCTGATTCACCTGGTCGGCGCGGCCATCTACATCCTACCCGCTTACCAGAATCACGACGCGCGGTTCACGGAACTGGGCTTTCAGCAAAGCGTCTACGGGGTCGCGGCATTCGTGGTGGGCGGTCTGTTAATTACTCCCATCTTGATTAAGAAGGGCCTGCTGCCGCGCGCCTCGGGGATGCACCGGCCGGACTCCCGGCTGCCCAAGGCCTATCTCGCCGCAGGCGTGGTCTGTTACCTTCTCATGTCGACCTTCGTGCGGCGCGTGCCCACCGCGTCCGCCATCGTCTCGTCCGGCACGCAGCTCGTGGTGGCCGGCTTCGCCCTCTGCTGTTGGCAGGCTTGGCGCGCCCGCGATTTCCGCAAGCTCGCGTTTTGGCTCGCGATGTCGCTGAGCATGCCGCTGGTAACCCTGCTGGTGCAGGGGTTCCTGGGCTTTGGCGCGATGGCCGTTCTCACTTTGTTGATCTTTGTCTCTAGCTTAGTGCAGTCCACCTGGAAAGTGTCGCTGGCTGGCGCGCTGGTGGTCTACCTGGGGCTCTCCGTATTTGTCAGCTACATGCGCGACCGTGACGAGATCCGTGCCACCGTGTGGGGCCGCCAGTCGCTGGCGGACCGCGTGGACCGCGTGCTCGATACCGCCACTTCGCCGGACTTGTTCGATCCGAACGACCCGCAGCAACTGCAACGTATCGACGGCCGGTTGAACCAAAATGGGCTGGTGGGAGCGGCGGTGAACCAACTCTCGCAGACCGACGCCTTTGCGCGTGGGGAAACGTTCTGGGATGCCCTGTTGGCGCTGATTCCCCGCGCGGTCTGGCCCGAGAAACCCATCACCGCCGGCAGCGGCAATCTGGTTACGCGCTTTACCGGGATCGATTTCTCAGAGGGCACCAGCGTGGGCATCGGCCAGGTGTTGGAATTCTACGCCAATTTCGGAACCGTGGGCGTGTTCTTCGGCTTTCTGGTCATGGGCGTGTTGGTCACAGCCGTCGA
>JBEKTJ010000369.1:0-3743 GCA_049516155.1 Bryobacteraceae bacterium | reverse complement strand
GTAACCAGGTCCCAGGCGAACCGGATGGCATCGGCTTTGAAGTAATCGCCGAACGAAAAATTGCCCAGCATTTCGAAGAAAGTGTGGTGGCGGCGCGTGTAGCCGACATTTTCCAGGTCGTTGTGCTTGCCGCCCGCGCGCACGCATTTCTGCGAGGTGGTGGCGCGGGAGTAGTCGCGCTTTTCGATGCCCAGGAAGACGTCCTTGAACTGGTTCATGCCGGCGTTTGCAAACAGGAGCGTGGGATCGTTCGCGGGGACCAGGGAGGAACTGCGCACGATGCGGTGGCCGCGCGCGGCGAAGAAGTCGAGGAAGCGCTGTCGGATGTCGTGACCTGTCACTTTCTTATTGTAGCGGTGGGGACGAGTGGGTTGTGGGGCGGCATGGCATCCCGCGCGCAGGCTGCCGCCGGTGCCCCACAAAACGAGAGCGCGCAGCGCGCTCGTCACGCTGGAGATCGCGGATGTAAAGGTCTTCCGGATCGTTACGATATACGTTCCCCGCTCCGGGATCTGGGACAATGCGTCACGCGTTAGGAGGACAAGATGAGATGCCGAGTTTGCGGGAGACGATTGGAATCGCGAGGTGACGAATCTGCCGTTCAAGATCGGCGAGTCCTCGATTGTGATACTCAGTCGCTCCCAGTGCTTCCATGCGACCAGTGCGGGGACACCGAGCTGGAGCAGGCAACCATGTCACGCCTCGATCAGCTTCTCGCATCCGCGGATAGATCCACGGAGTTGGAAGTCAATCCGACGCGCGCCCTAGCCTGGCATCTCAACGCGTTCGCTCAATCCACGACACAAGCGCCTGAAGGTCATGCGCCCAGAAGAGCGTCAAGCCACGCTGCTGGGCGTCCGAGAGATGCCGTAGCTTGTATACCCCGCCGATCACCGCGGCGGGCACGATATTGCGTGTGCCGAAATCCTTGGTCCAGGTTTCGGCCTTCACAGCGGCATCGTTGTTGAGGCGCTTGATCGAGTTCAGGGCGGAGTTCGAAACTTTGCACTCGATCGGCATGATGCGGTGATCCCAGAGGCGTACCACGATATCCGCCTTGCGCGAACCCAACATGCTTTCCCGGCAGAACTCACCCGCGTTGGGGGCGAGGTTCAGCGTAGGTATCGGTCTGGTGCCGACCCTGTACATACCCGCGCCGCCGAGAGCATTGGCGACCATAAATTCCTGCGCTTCCTTGCCTTCATGACGCCGGGCAGTTCCCACGCTTCGCGCCGCCATCAGCGCGGCGGACGCCAGCACAGCGGCCGCGCGTTCCTCGGCTCTGGGCTCGCGGTTTTCGGAGATCCAAGGGAAGCGGCGGCGGTCCAGTCCCAAGCGCACGATCTCGACAATGCGGCGCACCATGTCAGGATCCTTGCCCAGGCGGGCCGGGCTTAAGACGCCTTCGCTCAACGTCTTGAGGTCGTCGGCGGACAAGGGCGGGCCAGCGAAATACCGGAATGCTTCCAAAAGGTCCGGATTGGTGAGAAAGTCAGTTGCGCGTCGATCGATCTCTTGTAAATTGGCGCTGGCGGCGAGAAGCTCGCCAACGAAGCCCTCGTAATGCGCGAAAGCCTGAAGGTACGATTCCAGCGGCTCCTGCATGCGCTGGCGGCGGAAGATGCCGGTCGCCACTTGTATGCAAGCCTCAAGTTGCTCGTCGGTCCATCTGGGCGGCGCGATCATCCTTCCGCCTGCAAGAGCAGTTCAGGCCCGGGAACCAAAAGACGCTCCATCTCGCGGGGTTCGAACTTCGTCAATCCGCCAGAGTAGGTCCGCCCGTGGCGCACATCGGTGGCCTTCGCGAGATATGCCGCCAGCCGGTCCAGGACTCCTGGCGGCAGCGGGTCGCGAGGGTAAAGTCCATGGGCAATGTTGATATGCCGCGCATCGATCAGGTTGCGGACGAACGCGGGCGGCCGGCGCGCCATATAGGTAGCCAGGATCGGCGCGGGCGCTTTCAGTCCGACCGACCACCAAGCCTTCCGGTTCACGGCCACGTATCCTTCGGATGCGCCGGCTGCCTTGGCGAGTCTTAGGAAGCGGTCGATAGCCTTACGCTCCTCACGATCAAGCACCGAGAGGTCCACAGGGAGGTCGATGACGTCCCTGAGGCTGGCTTGATCGGACAGGGCCCGGCCGGCCTGGAACAGTTCGCGCGCCTTTGTCACACTTCGGAACAGGACCCCAGCGGGCAAACCCAAGCTATGCTTTCCCGCGATCCACACGCGGTTCGCTCCGGTTACTTGGCCGCGATGAACCCGGCAGATCTCGCCGAGCTCCACGAAGCCGGACGGGACAGCTTTGGTACGCCGCGTCAAATGGGACCAGCGGGCCTCCCTTTCTAGCCGCTCGCGACGCAACACCAAGCCGCCCTGGAACGGCTCGATTTGGCCGACATTATCGACCCGGCGGATGTGAATGCTTTTCGCTTTAGATCCGATTTGAAAGGTGCTGATGACCGCCGTCGCGGCGGCATCGGCAAACGGCCGGGCCGCGGGTTCGACGACCGTAAGGCTTTGGCCGCCCAGTCCGTTCAGGAACATGGCACGCATGAGGCGCCCGTAGTTGACGTCCAGCCATTCGGCTGCGGTGATGAAGGAGCCGAAATCGCCCGCCTTGGCTTGCAACACAGTGGCTAGAAAGAAATGCACATGCAGCCCCGCAAGTTGGCTTGCCTTGTACCCGAGGCCCCGCGCCTCCGTGGTCAGCCACCGCTTCCATTTGGCCGGGAGCAGGTGGTGCCGTACGTATGGCGGGTTCCCCACGTAAAGAGTCCGGCCCTCCGTGAGGGGCAGCTTCACGTTACGGTAGTCGGCAAGCAGAATCCGCGATCTGCTCTCAAATCCGGCCGCCGCCAGATTGCCACGGGCGATTAAGGTGGCCACGGGGTCAATGTCGATGCCAAGCAACTCGGCTTTGGGGAACTTGCGGCCGGCGGCCAGGAGAAATCGTCCGGAACCAACGCCGGGGTCGACAACACGTTCCGGCTCGGACGCGGCACCTGTATGAAACGATGCAGCCCAATTCACCATAGCTTCAACAATTGGGAAAGGAGTATACGTGGCGCCCTGTTCGCGGCGTTCTGCGGGCGTGCGCAGGACGGCGAAAGCGTCGCCTAGGGGGTCGCCTTTCCGGCCGATCTCGCGCCTCAAGTGCTCCGCTATGCATCCTGGAAGGTCACCAGCCCGGCGGACCAGAGCCATTTCCGCCGATGCCACATCGGGAAGCCGCAGAGCGCCGAGTGCGAGAGCAGCCGCAGCCAACTCGCTCTCGGTTTCCAGGCCGAAGTGCGCTTTGGAAAGCTTGCTAACACCATCCTCGAACGAGAAGTTCATCTGCAGAGATCGCCTATCCACATATTAGTTATCGGCGTTTGACCAAATGTGATTATAATCCCGGCCTTTTCGCAGCGCCCTCATCGCAGTTGTTTCGGAACCGGCGGTGTCGAGCGCATTATTGCTCTCTAGGGCCGCTGCAAACGCGCGCTGGCAACCTAAGTGGAAGGAGATTCGATACGCTTTCCGAATCCCGCTGCGCGAGCGGGGCGACCTGCTGCCAGAGCTGCTCGGCATCGTCGTCTTCGCGGAAGACGGTGACGTAGAGGCGATCCTTGGGCAAGCCGTAGTCTTTGGTAACCAGGTCCCAGGCGAACCGGATGGCATCGGCTTTGAAGTAATCGCCGAACGAAAAATTGCCCAGCATTTCGAAGAAAGTGTGGTGGCGGCGCGTGTAGCCGACAT
>JBEKTJ010000368.1:0-3759 GCA_049516155.1 Bryobacteraceae bacterium | reverse complement strand
GCCTTCGCTCCTCTTTTAGGAACGGATAAGAAGAGGCAGGGTCCGGCCGGCCGAATCGTGAACATCAGCTCTAGCGGCGCAAAAGTTCCTATCCCGCTTATCGGTGCTTATAGTTCCTCCAAATGTGGTCTCGAAGGTATGGCGGACGCTCTGCGGATAGAACTGATGTTATTTGGCATCGACGTCGTGATCATTGAACCGGGCACCGTGAACACCGCGATGTCCTCGGGGGACACCCAAAACCGGCCATACGTGGACACCTGAAAACCGGCCAACGAGATAGCTGAATCGGGACATTGAACTGGCGGGGAGTTACGCTCCGTCACGTGAGCAATGTCTTGAGCGAAGAAAAGAAACAGCAAGTGATCGCGTTGGGACGGCTGGGATGGTCGTTGCGGCGCATTGAGAGAGCGGCGCATATTCGCCGCGAAACGGCCGGGGCATATCTCCGGGCTGCGGGAATCGCGGTACGTCCGCCGGGTGGCTGGGGTCGGAGTATGGCAAAACCGGCCATAGAGGTGTCCACCGACTCCGCGGCCGAAAAACCGCCTCGGCAGCCAAGTCGCAGCCCCTCGGCGAGCGCCTGCGAACCCTACCGGGAGGTGATTGAAGCCGAACTGGCAAAGGGTCGCAACGCGATGGCGATCTGGCAGGACCTGGTGGACGGCCACGGTTTCGCGGAGCGCTATGCCAGCGTGAAGCGCTTCGTGCGGAAGCTGTGCGGGGCTCCCGCGCCCGAAGCCCGCGTGGTGATTGAAACCGCTCCGGGCGAAGAGGCGCAGGTGGACTATGGCACCGGCCCCATGGTGCGCGATCCGCAAAGCGGCAAGTACCGGCGGACGCGGTTGTTCGTGATGACGCTGGGCCATAGCCGGAAAGCCGTGCGGCTGCTGGTGTTCCGTTCCAGTTCGCAGGTCTGGGCTGAGTTGCACGAGAAGGCTTTTCGCAGATTAGGCGGAGCCACGCGCGTTGTGGTGCTGGATAATCTGCGCGAAGGTGTCATCACGCCGGACATCTACGATCCCAAGATCAACCCGCTATATAGCGATGTGTTGAAACATTACGGCGCGGTCGCTTTGCCGTGCCGCGTGCGAGATCCGGACCGAAAAGGCAAGGTCGAATCCGGCGTCGGTCACGCGCAGAAAACACCGTTGAAAGGTCAGCGCTTCGAGAGTCTGGAACAAGCGCAAGCGTATCTGGATCATTGGGAGGAGCGTTGGGCCGACACGCGCATTCACGGTACGACCAAACGGCAAGTCGCTGCCATGTTCGCGGAAGAGAAACCGGCGCTGCTGCCTCTGCCGGTCGAGCCTTTTCGTTATTACAACTATGGCGAGCGCACCGTGCATCTGGACGGCTGCGTCGAAGTCGAGGCCGCCTACTATGGCGCACCTCCCGGCTGGATCGGACGCCGGGTTCACGTGCAGTGGAATGCCGCGCATGTGCGGTTGATCGATCCGCTCAGCGGGCAACTACTACGCGAACACCTGCGGCAACAGCGCGGACGCCACCGCATTCAAGAGCAGGATCGTCCCACACGAACCCCGTTGAGCACCGAACAGTTACTGCGCCGCGCCGAAACCGCCGGACCGCACATTGGTGCGTTGTGCCGGGCCATGCATCAAAACCTGGGCGAAGAAGCGGTGCGCCGCATCCTCGGCGTCCTGAACCTGACCAAGAAGTACGGCGTCGCTTCTACCGATGAGGCTTGCGCCCTGGGGCTTGAAACCAGAGCGAGCCATTATCACTTCGTGCGCCGCTACCTGGAACATAACCCGCAACTGCCGCTGAGCCTGCGCCAGGTCGATCCGCTGATCCGCCAGCTCACGCTCTATCGCGACCTCATCGAAAGCCGAACCCAAAACCCAAAACAGGAGAATCCATCATGAACCTCATCGAACTCGACCGCGCGTTGCGCCAACTCCGCCTGGGCGGCATGGCCGCGGTGCTCGAAACCCGCTTGCGTCAGGCACAAGCCGAAGCCATGGCTCCTATCGACTTGATCGCGTGTCTGGTTTCCGACGAACTCACACTACGCACCGACCGATTACTCCAACGCCGCCGTAAACAGGCCGCCTTTCGCGATGCCGACCGGACTCTCGATAACTTCGACTTCACCTTCAATCCGAAAATGAATCGCAGTCTAGTGTTCGACCTGGCCACCGCTGCTTTCATCAACAAGCGCGAAGACGCTTTGTTTCTCGGCCCCGGCGGCACGGGCAAGAGCCACCTGGCGCAAGCCATCGGCCAGTGCGCCATCCAGCAAGGCTATAAAGTGCTGTATCGCGAAACGCACATCCTGCTTGACGAACTGGCCGACGCGGTCGCCGGCGGCACGCGCAAGGAGTACATGGAATCGGTCGCCACTGTGCCGTTGCTGATCATCGACGACTTCGGCATGCGCAAACTCCCGCACACCGCCGCCGAGGACCTGCTGGAAATCGTCATGCGCCGCTACGAGCGCTTCAGCACACTGCTCACGTCGAACCGTCCGGTGGAAGACTGGGGCAAACTGCTGGGCGATGTCGCCGCCGTCAGCGCCATGCTCGATCGGCTACTGCATCACGGCCACGTCCTCAAGTGCGGACCGCGAAGCTGGCGCACCAAGACTGCGCCCGCGGGCTAGATGCACAAAGGCAAACCTCTAAAGAACGCGGTCATGGCTTCTTTTCCAAGAGTAAACGTGTGCCGTAGATCCCGGTTTAACCGCAATGACGCTATCAGCGTCTTCCAGACTGGAACCTGCCCACTTGCCATCCCGATATACGACAACGATCACACTCTGCTCCGCTATGATGCTTCGAATGTCGGCCAAGGCCAGTTCGACCGCCTCGGAATCAGAAATGCCCATGAAGGCTCCGACATGCGTGTGCCACATGTCATAACCGATGGTGATCTCATTGTCGTCAGTGCGGATTCGCAGCGCCCGGTCGGTGCCGGGCTGTTCGATGGTCACTTCCATTGCAGAGCCTCCACGTCCTTCAGCGTCCGGGAGCAGTTCCGCACACTTCTCCCATTCTCCAAAGTCCTGGAATAGCGATTCGGCGAAAGATCGCGATAGCGGATTCAGCGAGTTCCGGTCCAGCATCCATTTCATTCTGCCCTAATATCACCGGCATCTCGAAGTCGAAGAGTCAAACTTGGGGACTCTGTCCCCAAACCCCTGGGATTTACCGCATTCGCGCCAGAATGGCCGCAAGCTGGGCGGTGCGGGGCGGCTTTCGCCGCCCCCGCCATTCCGGCCGCTAGGTCGGCGCTCCGGTCGCATCCCTGCGTTGCCGTATCCTCCGCCCAGGTGAGGTCAGTATAAACCCGCCAAGCAAAGTCTCACAAAATGTTTGCCCAGGTGCCCTCTCGCAGGGTATAAATAGTCTTGTTCTGGTTCCGCTCCGTTGGCCAGTTTTGAAGTGTCCACGTATGGCCGGTTTTCAGATGTCCACCGAGGTCTTTCGGAAGCTGCGGATATTTCTGAATTTGTCACATACTTCTTGGACAGCAGAAGATCGTGAATTACTGCCACACTCAGAACGAGATTGGTAACGGTAGCATTCAGATCTTTAAACATTGCTCTGATCTGAACGTTCGTGAGCGGCGGCGGCCTGTTTTTGGGCATGCCCAAGCCTAACAGGTTTTGGCACTCACGATATCCGAGATACAGATTCCCGGCGCTGCACCCGTTCCCGGGGCGGCTGGAGAGCCAATTCCCACCGGGATTCTTGTACGATAGAGAGCGCCTGGCAGACCGAGGCGGACCGGACA
>JBEKTJ010000367.1:0-3780 GCA_049516155.1 Bryobacteraceae bacterium | reverse complement strand
AAGAAACGCTTAAAAGCTCGGCTCTCCACGGCTCCCGGTGGCATTGCAGAGCGCGCAATACAGACACCTATACTCGCTGACACTGGCACTGTGATCACCGGAGCCCTGCGCCTGCGAGCCGCACCCGACATCGGTCTAGTCACTGTGCCGGTTATCGAACCCTATCACGGAGAACGCCATGCAAATTGAAATGTGGGATATTGACCGCCCGAAGGATTATAAAAACAACGCTCGCAAATGGTCCGCGCAGGCGGTTGCGAAGGTCGGGTCGTCCATAAAGACTTACGGATGGCGCCAACCGGTTGTGGTGGACCGCGAGGAAGTGATCGTCATCGGTCACTTGCGCCGCGCGGCCGGCAAGAGTGTCGGGGAGAAACAGTGCCCGGTTCATGTGGCAGACAACCTGACGCCACAGCAGATCCGCGGCCTGCGCCTGGCTGACAACCGGACCAATCAGGAGTCTGTTTGGGATGACGAGTTACTCGCCCGCGAATTGCAGGAACTCGCCGCGGCGGACTTTGATCTGGATCTGTGTGGCTTCGACCAGCGGGAAATCGAAGACCTCCTGAGGCTCCCGGACACCGACGCGCAAGCCGAAGTCGCGCCGCCGCTGCCGGAGAATGCTGTGTCCCGGCCGAACGACCTCTGGCTCTGCGGCAACCGCCGCAACCAACACCGGGTGCTCTGCGCGGACGCGACCAGTCCGGAATCCGTGGCGCGACTACTGGGTGATCGCAAGCCATTCCTGATGATCACAGATCCTCCATACGGAATAGAACTTGACTCGGAATGGCGCGACCGCGCCGGCCTCAACGGCTGTGGACCGGCCGAGGCGAGCTACATGAAGCATCGCACCGAGGGTCACACGGAGACAACCATCTCTGGAGACACACGCGCCGACTGGTCAGGTGCCTTTGAATTGGTACCCAGCCTTCAGATCGCGTACGTCTGGCACGCTTCAGTCTTCACCAGGGAAGTCCTCAACGGGCTGGAGCGCATCGGATTCCTGTACCCACAGCAGATTATCTGGAACAAAGGCCGCACGGTGCTCACGCGCACGCACTACTGGTATCAACATGAGCCGTGCTGGTATGTGCGGAAGAAGAACGCGCCCTGGTTCGGAAAGGCGGGAGAGAACGCGACCATCTGGGATTCACCATCGCCGAAATTCATCATGGGCGGATCGGACGAGGAAAAGTACGATCACCCCACGCAAAAGCCCGTCGAGCTTATGCGGCGCCCGCTGTTGAATCACACCAAGCGCGGCGAGGCTTGCTACGAGCCCTTCCTTGGATCGGGTACGACCCTGGCCGCCGCCGAGATCACTGAACGCGTTTGCTGGGGCATCGAACTCGATCCCAAATACGTGGACGTGGTAGTTACCAGGTGGCAATCCATCACGGGCGGCCGGGCCACGCTGGACGGCGACGGCCGCACGTTCGATCAGATTGCCGAAGAACGCCGCCAGGAGGCTGCGTGAATGAAAAGATCGGAAATCGCCACTCGATAAGGAGAAGAACTCTATGACACGTGAGAATTCGGCTTCACCACGCGCGAACTTTGAATTGGCGCAGAAGTGCCTGATAGCGATCCGCGACATCGCAGACCGCGCGGTTCGCTCCCTCGATCCGGAAAACATGGGCTACGCCCTCCAAGAGCTAACTCAGGTCCTCGTGGAACGGACCGGGAACGACGAACGACTGTTCGAAGCTGTTTCCATCGAACAAATCAACGACTTGCCTAAGTTGTATGCGGAACTGGACTTTGTGGATGGGTCCTCGCAAGACCTGGTCGCCAGCGCCGCCCGACGAATTCACTGAGCTACCCACTCGACGCCGGGAGCGTGGGCCGACGACGACGAACGTAGGAGAGGGACGTGGGAATGGAAGCCATTAAGAGAGCCGCCCGCCAGTGTACCGACGCGATAGCCCTGGGGGTCGCCCAGAATAGGTACTGGTGCGCCACGTTTGGCCCACGTGCGTCCGGGGCGCGTGTAGGGCAACCTTCCTTGGCACGGTTGTTCCGCTCGGCGGCGGCCAACGCTGGAGTCTTGCGCTTGATCGAGAAGAGTAGCGGCGGCGCGCGGCTTTTTCATGTGATCAAGCACGGCGGCTTCGAGCGGAAACGTACTGTTCCAGCACTACGGGAAACCGTCGCGCCGCTCGAAACGCTGTGCGCCACCGGTGTCCGAACGGAGGAAATAGTCGGCCAATGCTCCTGATCGACAAACACGGAGAGCGGAAAGTATGCGACGGCTGCCATCGCGTGCGTGTCCAGATCCAGCCTGGCGAATCGCTGTGCGACGGCTGCCGGCAGACCGGCGCCCGGTGTGCCCACTGCCTAGCGCGGGTTCACGGCGCGGCCGAGCCACGGCCAGGCTACTTTGTGCTGTGCGAAGCCTGCGAAGGCTTGCGACGGCGGCGCGGTCGGCTATACATCCCACCGGGGAGGCTGAAACGTGCAATTTGAGGATTCTGTAAATGAATTCTCTGAACGTGATAACCCTATGGCGTTATCGCTTTGCGAAGAGACCGATAACGCTATGGGGTTATCGCTTTCGGCACAAGGCGACAGCCCTGATGCTGTTATGGCTTTCTCGCCAAAGTGGTGGGCGATGGTGGCCATGCAGGTGGCGCTCGACCCAAATGTGTCCGACGAAGCATTTCGGGTATATGCAGTAGTCGCTGCCTACAAGCCTCAGGGAAGCAATGTCGTTAGTGTCGGGCAACGGCTCATCGCACGCCGATTACGGAAGTCGCAGCCATGCGTTTCAAAACACATCCGCGAACTTGTAGAAGCAGGATGGATTGGCGTTCAGCAAGTCGCCGATGGAAAACGCGCCGTTTACGTGCTGCTCTCGGAAGCCTACAGCGCGAGCGCGGCGAAAGCCGCTGGCGTTACGGAAGCGGTTGCACCCGGCGTTCAGTGTGGCAGGTGCCATAAGGACACGAAGGCGATTCCGTCCTGCGGTATCTGCCGAAAGTGCCTCCGGGAGATGGAAGAAGAGCGGATGTTGAGGGTGGCGCGGGAAAAATTGGGGCCGCAAGCCACGCTTGAGGACCTGGCCCTGGAGTGCCATATCCAGCGCATCACGCCGCGCATCCGAAGAATCCTGCGGCGAATGGAGAGGGCGGCATGACTTGGGCGGGCGTTTGGGGCGGCTGTTGGCGTGGCAATTCGTCGGGGTTGGCTTCTGGCTCGCCTGAGTCCTGGACGGCACGACGTGGGGCGTTGTGCCGCCACGACTGGCCAACTGGCCGCAGACGCAGAAAAGCCCGCCACAAGGGTGGCGGGCCAGGAAGGCTGGGAGATCCTACTTCAGGACCCAGGGTTCTCCTGCAATACGGCTTGCCGCAAGTGGGCGGCTACCAGCAGCGCCCGCGCGCGCAGCGGGCCGGCGGAAGTCAAAAGCTGCCTCAACTCTGCTACGGGTATAGCGGCCAACCGATTCAGGGCGTCGATGATGTCTCTGTCTGTCATGGTCATTGGTTTCTCTCGCGATGGCCGTTCTTAGCTGTTGATCCGATAGGTGCGCTCGCCCTTGTCGCTTTTGAAGGACTCGACGTTGTACCCGGCCTTCTTCAGTGCGCCGGCGATCATACCCCTGACTGTGTGCCGTTCCCATTTGAAAGTGCTTGCGAGATCGTTCAAGGTAGCTCCGTTCTTCCGCTGGAGCATGGCGATTACCTGAGCCATCTTGCTGCCCTCGCGCGGAGCGCCACCTTCCTTCGCCTTCGCCACTTTCTTCGCTTTGGGCGCAGCCTTGGCGACGGTGGCCTT
>JBEKTJ010000366.1:0-3781 GCA_049516155.1 Bryobacteraceae bacterium | reverse complement strand
TGCAGATCGATGCCTTCCGGACGGCCGCGATCGACTATGTGCGCACTGTGAATGCCGCCGCGCCGCATACGCCGCCGGCCATCCCGCGACTGAGTATGGTGGTGCTGGGCAAAGACGTTGCGGAGAACAAGTACAGGCTGTTTCGCAAGCTGCGTCCCTACGGAGTTTTTTTCAACCAGGTGAAACCGGACAACGGGCTCCGTATATTGCTGGACGCCGCGGCGGCCAGGGCGCAGGCGCATCCGGCTCCTTACGGCCATTGGTACGTCGATGGCGGGCGGGAAGAGCCGGTTTCGAGCGAGGGCCTGATACGCTTTTCCTACGACTCACTTGCCCCCGCGCGCGCGGCGCTGCAAGACAAAATGCAAAAAACATTCCAGTCGGGTATGGGGCCGGAGGCGTTCCGCACCCTGCTGGCGCGCATGCGTCCGGCGGAGTTGGGCATGGCAGATGGCGCCGACGCAGTCTTGAGCCGCTTCCAGGTAAGCGTGCTCACGGAAGGTTCCGGGACGCAGATATTCAGCACCACCTTTGTGCAATGGGCCGCGCGCGAGGCGTTTCGGCGGGCCCAGCCGGTGACGCTGCTGCTGCGATTCGCGCCACGCCAGCGGGCACGCCCCATGAATGAGTTGCTGGCCGAGACACAGCGAAAACCGGAATTGGATCCACAAGGATCGCTGGTGGATGCCGATATGGGCGCATACTACACTTGGCTGAATCAGCAGCGGTTGGCAGGCGCGGATAGGTCGTCTTTCCTTGTTTGGTTCGAAGGGCATAACGAGGCGGTGGCTATCGGTCCGGCATGGGCGCGCGCCGGCGAGTCCAGCAGCCCGGTTGACTTGCGGCAATTAGTCAAACAGGTTTTATAGGTTCGCTCGTTATTCCGCCGCCAGTATTTCCTTCACTTTGACCACCAGATCGGCCGGCGCGAAGGGTTTGGGAAAGACCGAAAAGCCTTCGTCCGTGGTACGCGCCTCCATGCGCTGGTCGTCGGGCACACCGGCCACCATGAGCACTTGCATATGTGGATTTTTCTTGCAGAGATATACGGCCGCATCGTGTCCGGATATATCGGCGACGTAGACGTCGATAAGCAACAAATCGGGCGGAGTCTCGCGCACCATATCGACGGCGATGCCAAGGTCGCCGGTGGCCCGAACTACATATCCCTCGCGTTCCAGGATCTCCCGGAGGACGGTGCGCACCACTGGCGCCGAGTGGAAAACCAGGATGGTTGAACGATGTGCGCTGGTCTCCGGCATGGAATCGCATTATACAACGATTCGGCACGCCACCACGCAAGGAAGTAAAATTGGCCATATGTCAACTCGATGCAGCGGATGGGGCCTGGCCGCCTGCCTGGGAATTAGCGCCGCATTGGCCGGCCAGACCACGCTCCGGCAGGCGGCGGCCCCGCGCGCGATTCCGATCGGCGCGGCGGCGTCGGCGGATGAGTACGGCCCGCCCGATCTGCTGACGGTTCCGGTCTACGCCAATTTGCTTTCGAGCCAATACAGCATGCTGGAGCCAGGCAACGCCATGAAGTGGGATGTGACGCAACCTACCATGACCACTTACAACTTCCAACCGGGCGATGAACTGGTGGCGTTCGCGCAGGCCAACAAGATGATCGTGCGTGGCCATAATCTTTGCTGGTACCAGCAGTTCCCAACCTGGCTGGCGCCTTACGCGGCCGCGGCCACGACCACACCGCAAGACATGGCCACGTTGCTGCAAAACCACATCACCGCCGAAGTAACGCATTTCGCGGGGCAGGTATTCGCGTGGGACGTAGTAAACGAAGCCTTCAACGATCCGACCGGATCGGCACTGCCCACCCTGCGCGATTCCATTTGGTATAACCAGCCGGGCATCGGCGCGGGTACGGGCACGGGCTATATCGCGCAGGCGTTCCAATGGGCGCACGCAGCCGACCCCAACGCCCTGCTGTTTTATAACGACTACAATATCGAGGAACCGGGGCCCAAGTTCGACGCGGTTCTCAACATGGTTCAGCAGTTTGTCAGTACCGGCGTGCCCATCAATGGCGTGGGATTCGAAATGCACGTGTTGCTCAGCTACTATCCGAGCGCTACCGAGCTGGCGCAAAACATGCAAGCGCTGGCCGCGCTTGGCCTACAGGTACACATCACCGAAATGGATGTGCGGCTGCTGCTCGATGCGAATGGCAACGCCTCGGCCTCGGATCTGCAAACGCAAGCGCAGGTGTATCAGACTATTCTGACGGTGTGCCTACAGCAGCCCAACTGCACCGCGTTTCAGGTTTGGGGCGTTTCGGACGCGAATTCGTGGATTCCCGCCGCGTTCCCCGGCTACGGCGCAGCCTTGCCGTTCGACGTGAACTATCAGCCCAAGCCTGCGGTCCCCGCGTTGCTGACGGCCATGCAGACGACGGCGCCCGTACTGAATCCGGCGAACGTGGTGAACGCGGCAAGTTATCAAGGCGGGGCGGTCGCGCCCGGAGAAATCGTGACGATCTTCGGCGCCAATTTCGGCCCAAGCGGCTTGGAGGCCAGCCAGTTGGACTCGAGCAATAAGTTTCCGACCAGCGTGGATGGAGTTCAAGTTTTGTTCGACGGAGTGGCTGCGCCGCTAATCTATGCGAAGGCCGGGCAGGTGAGCGCGGTGGTGCCATTCGAAGTGGCAGGCGAACAGCAGACCGCCATCCAGTATCAATACAACCCCGGTAGCGGAGCGGTGGTTTCGAACACCGTGACGGCGCCGGTGACCGCCGCAGCGCCTGCGATTTTCGCCCTGGATGCGAGCGGCAGCGGCCCAGGCGCGATATTGAACGCGGATTACACGGTCAACAGCGCGTCCAATCCGGTGGCGGCGGGCGGCGTCATTCAGATATTCGGCACGGGCGGCGGCGCGGTTGTCGGCGGCGCAACGGATGGGGCGCTGGCGCCCGGTGCGGCGAATCTGGTGACGCAGCCGGTGACCGCGACGATTGGCGGAGTGGCGACTACGGTCGATTATGCGGGGCCTGCGCCAGAGCTGGTGAATGGCGTGATCCAGGTAAATCTGACGATTCCGGCGGGCCTGACGCCGGGTCCGCAACCGGTCGTGATCACGGTGGGAACGGCGGCCAGCCAGAAGGGCATTACGGTAGCGGTGAAGTAGCTCCGGAAGAAAGCGGGACCTTCTCCGCGGCGCGGCGCACCGTGCGCGCCGTGAATATCGCCAGGTCGCGGAACATCTCTTCGGCGCCGGCCTCGCGTTCAGCCTCCGGCAGCGCCAGATGATTGTCGACGCGGCGGCGCATCGCCGCGAGCTCCGCGGGGTCCGCCGCTACGCGCAGTTGCTCGAACAGCAACCGGTGCGCGCCTTTGCGCTCCATGACCTCCAGGCCGTCCAGAATCTGGCGATGGCAAGTGCCTTCCCAGATGGTCAGCACCATGGCCTCGCGGAACCAGCGCTCTACCGGAAACTCGGCCAATACACCGAGCGCGCCATGCACTTCCATGGCCCAGCGCGCGATCTGCGGAGCGATGTCCGAGGTCCAATACTTCGCCAGGTGGGCGACCAGGCGGAACAGGTGATAGCGCTCCGAGTAGGGTGGCTTCTGGCGCCACACTTCGTTCAGCCGCAGGATGCTCTCCCAGCCCAATGCAAAAGCATCCTGCAGGGTTTCGAGACGTTCGTGGAACTGTTTGCGCATCAGGGGATGGTCGAAGACCGGTTTGCCGAAGGCGATACGCTGCCGCGCGAAGTCCGCCGATTCAGCAAGGGCGCGTTGCGCGATGGCCACGCTGCCCAG
>JBEKTJ010000365.1:0-4380 GCA_049516155.1 Bryobacteraceae bacterium | reverse complement strand
GGCATCGGCGAACGCGTAGAGAACCCGCCCATGGCGGCTATCGACGGCGATCCTAAGACCGGTTGGGGCGTCACCATCGTAGAAGAGTACAATCCGTTTCTGGCTCTGCGCTTCGCCGAACCGGTTCACACCCGCATCGATTCCGTGGTGACCGTACGCCTGCACCAGGATTCCGATCTGCGCCGCGCCACCATCGGGCGCTTCCGCCTGGCGCTTTCAGCGGCCACTTACGCGTGGCCCGAGGATGGCGAATCCGCTTCCAAAACGAACGCCAGCCCTCCCGACAATGCATCGCTTACCCTGACTGTAGCCGCCGGCCGGGGATTGCCCCCGGATCTGCCGAAGATCCTGCGCCGACAGGAGGACGAGCGTAGTGCCGAGCAAAAAGACGCTGTGCTGGACTTCTTCGAATTCTCCATGCCGGAGCTGCAGCCGGCTTACATCCGGCTGGCGCATCTTCGCGCCGAGCGCGACCTGCTGTCCGCCACGGTGCCGCACGTGATCCTCACCGAAGCGACGCGCCCACGCATCACGCGCATTCTGCCGCGCGGACTTGGCGAACTGGCTGGTCTCGCCGCAGAATCCGCTGACCGCGCGCGCCTTCGTCAACCGCACATGGCGCGAGTTCTTCGGCACGGGCCTCTCGAAGGTTCTGGAAGATCTCGGATCGCAGGGCGAATGGCCAGTGAATCCCGAACTGCTCGACTGGATGGCCGCGGAATTCATGCACGATTGGGACATGCGCCACATTATCCGCCTGATCGTGACCAGCCACACTTACCGGCAATCGTCGTTGAGCAACCCGCAGATCGACGAGCGCGATCCCGACAACCGTCTGCTGGCGCGCCAGAACCGCTACCGCGTCGACGCCGAAATCGTTCACGATATCGCGCTGTCGGTTTCCGGCCTGCTGGTGGATCAGTTCGGCGGCCCCAGCGTGCGCCCGTACGAGCCGGAAGGCTATCTGACGGCCATGAATTTCCCGAAGCGGGAGTACTCCGCCAGCCGCGGCACGGATCTTTACCGGCGCGCGCTCTATACCGAATGGCAGCGCACGTTCCTGCATCCCACGCTGCTAACCTTCGATGCGCCGACACGGGAGGAATGCACCGTGAACCGGGTCAGTTCCAATACGCCGCTGCAAGCTCTGGACTTGATGAACGATCCGATCTTCGTCGAGACCGCGCGCGTGTTTGCCGAAAACATCGTGCGGCAGGGCGGGCCGGCGTTTGACCGGGAACTCGATTGGGCCTTCGAGCGGGCGTTGAACCGCACGCCTGGCAAGGAAGAGCGGCAGATTTTGAAGGAGCTGTATCGCAAGAATCTGGAGCGGTTCCGCGCGTCGCCGGAATCGGCCGCCGAGTTGATGAGTGTGGGCGATGCGCCGCGTGCGAGTGCCGCGCCGGAGACAGCAGCGATGGCGCTGGTAGCGCGAGCGATTTTTAACCTACATGAAACCATCACCCGCAATTAGTCTGTGGGGCGGGCCTCCAGGCCTGCGCGGGTCCTCCAGGACCCGCTCTTACAGACGGGCAGCTTGAGAGGACTTAGAAATGCAAACCGAATCCAAAGATTGTGATATCTGCCGCCGCACTTTCCTGCGCAACGGCTTGGCCGGCGTGGGCCTGCTGGCCCTGAATTCGCTGCTCGACCGGCGACTGCTCGCGTCCACGGGCGTGGTCAACCCGCTGCATCATCCGGCTAAAGCCAAACGCGTCATCTTCCTTTACCAGGCTGGCGGCCCCTCGCACCTGGAAACCTTCGACTACAAGCCCAAGCTCGCCGAGATGACCGGCAAACCCATGCCGGATTCCTTTACCGCCGGACAGCAGATCGCGCAACTGCAGGGCCAGCGCCTGACCTGTTTCGGACCGCAGCATCCATTTCAGAAGTTCGGCAAATCCGGCCAGGAGATGTGCTCGTTGTTTCCGCACATCGGCAGCGTGGCCGACGATATCTGCATCGTGCGCTCCATGTGGACGGAGCAGATCAATCACGACCCGGCGCATACGCTGATGAACACCGGTTCCATCATTACGGGCCGCCCAAGCATGGGTTCGTGGGTATTTTACGGGCTGGGCGCGGAGACGGATAACCTGCCCGGTTTTGTAGTGCTCATGTCCGCCGGCAAGGGCGGACAAATGCAACCCATCGCGGCGCGCCAATGGTCCAGCGGCCTCCTGCCGAGCAAATTTCAGGGCGTGAAGCTGAACTCTTTTGGGGACGCCGTACTGCACGTCAAGAATCCGCCGGGCGTGAGCGCCGCCGCGCAGAGCGAATCGATCAACGCGGTGAACGCGCTGAATCGCTTGGAATACAAAGCCACCCAGGACACCGAGATCCTGACCCGCGTGGCGCAGTATGAAATGGCTTTCCGTATGCAATCGAGCGTGCCGGACCTGGTGGATATGAGCAAGGAACCCGCCAGCGTGCTGGAGATGTATGGCGCGCGGCCCGGCGATGGGTCGTTCGCCTCGAACTGCCTGCTGGCGCGCCGTCTGGCCGAGCGTGGCGTGCGCTTCATTCAGCTCTACCATCGCGACTGGGATCATCACTCGGGCGTGAAAGCGAACGTGGTCATCAAGGCGCAGGAGACCGACCGGCCCACGGCGGCGCTGATCCAGGACTTGAAGCAGCGCGGCATGTTGGACGACACGCTGGTGGTGTGGGGCGGGGAATTCGGCCGCACGCCGATGTCCCAGGGCGATGGCCGCGATCACCATATCAAGGGTTTCAGCTTCGTGCTGGCGGGCGGCGGCATCAAAGGTGGAATCAGTTACGGCGCCACCGACGAGTTAGGTTATGCTGCGGTGGAGAACGCCGTGGCCGTGCCGGATTTCCATGCGACGATGCTGCATTTGCTGGGCATCGACCACAAGCGGTTGACGGTGAAGTTCCAGGGCTTGGATGCGCGGTTGACGGGGATTGCGGGGAACGTAGTGAGCGGGATTTTGGCGTAAATGTGGTGGCCTATTGTCTCACCGCAACCGCCAACCTAAGTCCAAGGGAGCTCAGTACCGAGTCCAGGCTGGTAAGCGAAGGGTTGCCCGATCCTGACAGCATACGGTATAAATGGCGACATCCCGGAGCGCCAGGAGAAACACCTCCACGTCGCCGTCATCCAGACATGCCGTCAGATATTCCGCCGCAGCCTCGGGGTCCTTCAACGACTCTAGCAGGTTCTCTTTATACGATTCAGTCTTTACCATCGAGGTAATCCTTCCAAAGCACTCGCGCAGGACCGCCGACAGATTTCGAGTCGCCGAAGTTGCCCAACCTGATTGGATCGAGCGGCGCCCGAATAATCGCCACCGCCCGCTTGTCCTTGTTGGAATCGATCCATTTGGAGAACCGGCCGCGATAGATGCGAAGCTCAATCGGCTCATCGGCGCTCCTATGGTAGCGTATAAGCTACCGTGAGCGCGCGGGCGCGGCTTCGACGGTGGGTGCTTGCCGGTTTGGGGATTTCGGACTCGAAGGGACCGCTCCCTGACGGTCGCGGCTCGGTAACACCGCGTTGATTTCGTAATGTTTACCCGAAACAGTTAAGCACTCTTCGACGATAGGCCCCCAACCCACTTGCGGTATTATATGAAGTCGGTTGCTCGAGTCTCGGGAGGGTTCCATGCGATTACTCATCATCGTCGCGCTCGCAATAATAATGTCCAACGCCGCTTCTTTGGTATGGGCTCAAGAATCCCCGGGAGCGTGCTCGACCGACGCCAGTGGATTGAAGTTGCCCGCCGGTTTCTGCGCGACCGTATTTGCCGACGGCATTGGTCACGCCCGCCACATGGTGGTTGGGCCGAGCGGAGTGGTTTACGTCAACACCTGGTCGGGTGATTACTACGGATCCGACAAGCCGCATGCAGGGGGCTTCCTGGTGGCTCTGCAAGACAAGTCGGGGGCGGGGAAGGCGGACACGATTGAGCGCTTCGGTGAAACGGTGCAATCCGGGGGCGCCGGTGGAACGGGCATCGGCCTCTACAAAGGATCGATTTACGCGGAGATCAACGACCGGATCGTGCGCTATTCCCTGCCGGCGGGCGCGCTGGTTCCGCGCGATCCACCGGAAACCGTCGTTTCGGGATTACCTCTTGGCGGCGACCATCCGATGCATCCCTTCATCATCGGTGAAGATGGATCGATGTATGTCGACGTGGGTACCGCGACCAACTCCTGCCAGCCGAAAAACCGTCAGCCCAACATACCCGGCGCGAACCCGTGTACCGAACTGGAGACTCGTGGCGGCATATGGCGCTATGATGCCAACAAGACGAATCAGACATTTTCGCCGGCTGGCCGCTTCGCCACTGGGATACGCAATGGCGAAGGCTTTGCCATCGACTCCGCTGGCCGCATTTTCGTCACTCAGCATGG
>JBEKTJ010000364.1:0-3870 GCA_049516155.1 Bryobacteraceae bacterium | reverse complement strand
GCTTCCGCCCGCACGTCGAAATCGCGGGCGCGCAGTGTGGCGAGCGCTTCTGCCATATTCGCGGCGCGCCGCACATGGCCGACCAGGAAGAATCGCGGCAACACTCCCGGATTTTCGTAAATATGCGTTCCCGGTAGTTCCAGCACCTGACGCATCGCGCCTGGTTTGGCGAGCGTATGCGCCGCGATCACGTACCGTACGTTCATCAGCTTCAGCACGGGCGAATCCGGGTCGGCGATTTCGTAATAGCGCCCCCAAAGTACCCCTTCGCAGAACGAGAGCCGCACTTGCATCAACCGGACCAGTGCAAACGGATCGTTGCCGGTCGCCACCGGAAATTCGAAGAGCGGCCCATGTGTCACCAGGTCCGAGTATCCTTCCATGGCATCGATCCGCCAGGGTGGCACATTCTGGTTCGCCAACCGCCGTATTTGCGCTGGAATCTGCTGGACGCCGGCGTATTGATCGTAGTCGATGCCCGCATCATGCCGTTCATCCGCGGTATTGAAGGGCCGGCCCGAACTGACGGCGGTCAGGTCGGCCGCCACGATGACGATCACCGCTGCCTGCACCCAGCGCCGCCGACCGTCAAGGATTTGCGCGGCGCCGATCCCCGCCAGTAGGGCCATACCGAGACAAAACGAGCAGAGCGCGAACTCGGCGTACAGCGAGCCCTTCACCGCATCCGGCAGCAATAAGAAAAAGGTTTTCCCCACCGGCGTGGAGTCGCCCAACATCCAAAGCGCCGCGCACAGCGTTAGCAGGGCCATGGCGGCCGCGTAGCGGTTCCGGCGATAGACGATAGCAATTAACCCAAACACAAGCGCCGGAATCCCGCAGTAGGTATAAAGAAAGGTCACTTGCCATGGGTGCTTCCAAGTGCCGCCGTCGAATTGGAAAATCCCGTAATGATTGGGCATTACCAGCGACACCAGGGACTGCAGGGGCATGCCGCCGCCAGTGCCCAGATAACGGCTCCGATATTGCGCCACACTAAGGCGCGAAAGTTGCAATGTGGGGAAGACTTGGATGGCGGCCAGCAATACGGCCCATACAGCCGCGACGGCGGTTCGCACCAGCACCAGCGGCGATGCCCGGCGCAGCAAGGCCAGTATCCCGGCCAGCAGAAAACAGGAAATGAAGACCACCGCGGTGGTCGCCGGGAATCCCGCGAGAATCGACATGCCGAGCGCGCACGCTAGGCCGGCCAACCACCGCCAGCGAAACCGCTCGCCCAGCGCAATCACGCACAGCCACGCCAGTGGCAGCCATGCCGCTGCGTCGATGGCGCCCAAGTGCTCCGCCTGCGAAGCCGTGTAAGCGCCCAGTTGGTAGATAGTCGCGCCTACTAAAGCCGGCGCCTGTTTCAGGTTCATACGGCGCAGCAGCCAGTAAGTGAACGCGCCCGCCAGGAATACATGCGCGGCCATTTGCAATTCGAGCCAATAGAGCAGATGTCCGCCGCCGGTCCAGTTACTGAGCAGGATCGCCGCGAGGGCAGGGGGATAGAAGAGCTGTGCCGTCAAGTTGGCGTAGAATGGCATGCCGCAGTAAGTATACGGATCCCATAGCGGCAACTCTCCGCGCCCGAACGACCGCGCGATAAACCAGGCCTGCGAGAGATGGTACGCCCGGAAGTCCCAGGGGATCGCGTAATGGCCGTAGAACAGGATGTGCCGGAAGAACGCCAGAACTTCCGCCAGCAGGACGAGGAAGGGCCAGGCTTTCCGGATTGCGCGCATTGAATTTCGAGCATAGCAGAGCGGCTGCGAGGCGGGCTTACACACTCCTGTCGTCGGCCCTCGTTTTGGCGTACTCTAGGAGAAGGAGGGGAAGGGAGATTCTTAATGAATATCGAAATCCATGACCCGGAACTTGAACAACGCGTGCAGGAACAAATCCAGCGCGGCCAGTTCCACGACATCGATGACCTTCTCGAAAAGGCCCTCGATGCTCTTGAGGAGAAGCAAACCGCCGCCGCGCCACCGTCCCATGGCAAAAGGCCCGCAGGGAGGAAGAGCCTAGTTGAGCTGTTCGCTGAGTCGCCCCTAAAAGGACTTGACCTGGATTTCAGCCGCAACAAATCGAGCGCGCGTCCAGTCGACCTTTCATGACCAAGGGCTTCTTGCTCGATACGAACGTCCCGTCCGAGCTATCGCGCCCTAGGCCCGATCCGCGCGTGGCGCGATGGCTCGAGGCAGCCGACGACAACCTGCTTTATCTCAGCGTGATCAGCATAGGGGAGTTTTGCAAGGGGTTCACCGTCCATCCCGAACAGCATCGCCGGGCCAGCTTGCGGCAGTGGCTCGACACTACGCTACGCCCGTGGTTCGACGCACGCATCCTGCCCGTGAGCGAGGCGATTGCGGAAAGATGGGGCATACTTGAAGGGCAGTGCCAATCGAAGGGGGTGGCCGTCAATGCACCCGATGGTCTGATTGCGGCAACGGCCCTCGAACACGAACTTACCGTCGTCACGCGGAATGTGAGGGATTTCGCCGGTCTGGCCGTCGAGATTCTCAATCCCTGGGAGACGTAAGTCCCCGCAGAGGACGTGCCCCTGAAGATTCCCTCTGGCGAGTGTAATATCGAGCAGCTCGAGACCCTCCGCTGTGCGCAATCCTACGGCGTCATTGCATTGCCCGGCGCTGACGTTCCACCAGCCAGTTTCGGCCCTCTTTCCTCGCTGAGCAAAATCCTTCGGATTGCAGGAGCGGAATTACGAATGATAGGTGAATCGGGGTGAGCTTGTGCTTGAGATAGATCGCCTTGCCCAGAGAATCCGCCACGAGCGGCATGAGACACGCACCCATTCGGACCGGACCTCTATGAGCGGCGACCTCCTCCCGGATCCGCCTGATACTCTCGGCCGAGATCTTCAGGCTCGGGCTGTTTGGGAAGAATACTTCCAATCCTGTTAGCAGGCTACCGATGTACTTGAAGGGGTTGCCTTTAACCGTCCGCGCCTCGAATACGTCCTGGGAGCGGCCATCGGCGCCTTGGCATTCTTCACCGGCGTTCTCCAGCGCCCTGCGCGTTCGACTACGGTCGCGCTTGTCACCTGCATCAGGGTTGCAAGGGACTCCAGCCTCACTCTGGTCCGTGCCGGGAGTTGAGATCCCCCCAGTAGCCCATTTCGCTGTCTCATGATTTCATAATATTTGTCTTTCTGTCTTTTGTAAATACTCTTATGCCTACATTTTATAGGAGGCGTAAAGGGATGGAAAATGCGCCGCGCGGCCATTGGGCGCGGTTAGGCCAGTGTGTCAACCGAACCCATCCGCAGCGCACCGCACGCCGCGATGGCGGCTCCATCTTTCAGGATGTAACCCAGTTCGTCCAAGGCCGCGCGATACGTTGCATAATATAGTGTGATCGCCTCCCAATTCAGGCGCTGGCTCGCTGGACAGGGCTCCTTCGCGCCGGGAAAGGTGGCCACTTGAAAGTAATGCGGCAGGGCCGCTTTTCAATCCTGCCCATGCACGGATCGGAGAACGAACTCGGTAAGGGTTGGTTTGGGCAAACTGATGCTGCAATATCCCGTGAGTCTCGAACAGGACAGCAATGAACGGTTTTGGTTTCGTTCCCCGAAGTTCCGGAAGCCCACACCTACGGGCCGATGCGGGCGATGCCATTGCTCGGGCCGCCGATGCACTGGAGACCGCACTCGCGCTATACATGGATTTTCGTCCGACATTCCCATTCCGTCCCGGCCGAAGAAACGCGGCAGAGCCATCGCGCTCCCGGCGTTAGCTGAAGCCAAAATACGGCTATATCAGACCATGCGCGAGGAAGGCATAGCCAAGGCCGAACTCGCTCGCCGGCTGGGCTGGCGCCTGCCTCAGGTCGACCAGCTGCTGGATCTGGCGC
>JBEKTJ010000363.1:0-3880 GCA_049516155.1 Bryobacteraceae bacterium | reverse complement strand
CCACGGCCACGGAGTTAGCATGTCCCGGCGAGGTCTTCAGCACTACCATGTTCTGCGCGATGCGCACATCGTGCAGAAATTCCGCCGCCAAATTCGCAAAGGATGGGCCGCCCTCATCGGACAGCGACTCGCGATAGCCTTCGCGGGTCTTCACCAGGTGCAAATCGCGAATGTCGCGCGAGAGCGTCACTTGCGTGGCGGCGATGCCCGCCTGCTGCAACTCGCGCGCCAATTCATCCTGAGTGCGAATCGTCTTGGCGCGGATCAGCTTCAGGATCTGGCCGTGGCGGTAGCTCTTGCTCATAGCGTCATCTGCGGCGTCATCTGTGCGAGGCGGGCGCGCGCTTGCTCCAGGGCTTGCGCCACGGCTTGCGGGCCGGTGCCGCCGGGGATCTCGCGCGACCGAAGCCCTTCGCGCGCATCAAGCAGGCGCGCCATGTCCGGCGTGAATTCAGGCGCGAAGGCGTGCAGTTCCTCGGCGCTCCAATCCACCGGCTTGCGGCCCGCGCGCACGCTTTCGAGCACCAACTTGCCCACCAGTTGATGCGCCTGATGGAAGGGCGTGCCGGCGCGCGCCAGGGCTTCGGCCAGATCCGTGGCGATCACCCAGCTCTCTTGCACGGCAGCCAACGGGCGCGCGGGATGCAAGCGCACCGATTCGATTACCGCGCGCGCCATCTCCAGCGAGCCGGTCACCTGGTTGGCGGCATCGAAGAGCGGCTCCTTATCCTCCTGCATGTCGCGGTTGTAGGTCAGCGGCAGCCCCTTCATGGTGACCATCAGGGAATGCAGGCAACCCAACACGCGGCCGCTCTTGCCGCGGATCAGTTCGAGCGAATCCGGATTCTTCTTCTGCGGCATCAGGCTGGAGCCGCTGGTCACTTCGTCGCCCAGCTCCAGCCAGCCGAACTCCTCGCTGGAGTAGAGAATCCAGTCTTCCGCCAGGCGGCTCAGATGTAGCATCGTGGTCGAGGCGGCGTAGAGGAAATCGAGGGCGAAGTCGCGATCGGCGGAGACGTCCATGCTGTTGGCGGTGAGCGCATCGAAGCCCAGGTCGCGAGCCATCGCTTCACGGTCGAACGGAAATCCGCTGCCGGCCAGAGCGCCGGAACCCAGTGGCATTACGTTGACGCGCCGGCGGGCTTCAGCGAAGCGCTCGGCATCGCGCGCGAACATTTCGAAATACGCCAGCAGGTAGTGCGGCCAGAGCACCGCCTGGGCGCGGCGGGTGTGGGTGTAGCCGGGGATGACGGCGTCGGGATAGCGCGCCGCCAGGTCGACCAGGGCCTGCATGGCGCCGGCCAGCAGCGCGCGCGCACGGTCGCATTCGCCGCGCAGCCACAGGCGCAGGTCGAGCGACACCTGCTCATTGCGGCTGCGGCCGGTGTGGATCTTATCCGCCACCGCGCCGGCACGCTCCTTCAGCTTGCGGATCACCAGCGTGTGGACGTCTTCATCGGCGGCTTTGTCGAAGAATTCCGGCTCGGCGGCTTCTTCTTGGATCTCGTCGAGGGCTTCCACGATTTGGGAGCGCTCGGCGGGGGTCAGGATGCCGGCTTGTTCCAGCGCGCGGGCGAAGGCTTGCGAGCCGCGGATGTCTGCGCCGATCAGGCGGCGGTCGAAGGCCAGCGATCCCGAGAAACGCTCGAAGATTTCGGATGGGCCGGTTTCGAAGCGGCCGCCCCAGAGTTTCATACGGATTTGTTGGCCGCCAGGGCCGCGCGCACCTTGATCGGCAGGCCGGTCAAGTTGATGAAGCCCAATGCGTCCTTCTGGTCGTAGGAAGCGCCCATGGTGAAACTCGCGATATCCAGCGAGTATAACGAATAGGGCGACTTGCGGCTGACAGGCTCCAGGTTCCCCTTGTACAGCCGCAGCGTGACTTCTCCCGTGGTGGCCGCGCCAACGGACGCGAAGAAGGCGTCCAGCGCTTCGCGCAGCGGCGTGAACCAGAGGCCGTTGTAGACCATCTCGGCGTAATCGAGCGCCAGCCGCTGCTTGTAGTGCAACGTCTGGCGATCGAGCGTGAGGGCTTCGAGCTCACGGAAGGCCGCATAGATCAAGGCGCCGCCTGGGGTCTCGTAGCAGCCGCGCGATTTCATGCCGACGAAACGGTTCTCGACCAGGTCGATGCGTCCGATGCCATGCTCGCCGCCGATGCGGTTGAGCGTCTCCAGCAATTCCACGGCGCGCATTCGCTGGCCATTGACGGAAACCGGGGCGCCCGCCTCAAAGCCGATAGTCACTTCGGCCGGCGTATCGGGAGCCTCCCGCGGGCTGCGCGTCAGCATCCAGATATCGTCCGGCGCGGCGTTGGCGGGGTCTTCCAGTGCGCCGCCTTCGTGCGAGATGTGCCAGATGTTGCGGTCGCGGCTGTAGATCTTGGTGGTGGATTGCGCGATGGGAACGTTATGCGACTGGGCGTAGGCGATGGCGTCTTCGCGCGACACGATCGACCACTCGCGCCACGGTGCGATTACGGGAAGATGCGGCGCCAGCGCCTTGTAGGTCAGTTCGAAGCGCACCTGATCGTTGCCCTTGCCGGTGCAGCCGTGCGCCAGGCCATCGCAACCCGTGCGCAACGCCACTTCCACCTGCTTCTTCGCCAGCAGCGGCCGGGCCACGGAAGTGCCCAGCAGATACTTGTGCTCGTAGACGCCTCCCGAGCGCACCAGCTTCCACAGATACTCGGTGACAAACTCCTCGCGCATATCCTCGATATAGACTTCCGAGGCGCCCGTGCGCAGGGCCTTTTGTTCCAGGCCGGTCAACTCGTCGGCGCCCTGGCCGATATCGCCGCAGACGGCGACCACTTCGCAGCCGTAATTCTCCTTGAGCCAAGGGATGATGACAGAGGTATCCAAGCCGCCCGAGTACGCCAGGGCGACCTTCTTCGGTTTGTTCATAATGTGTAAGCGATTAGCGATTATGCCATCATCATAAGCAGCAGCGCCTTCTGCGCGTGCAGGCGGTTTTCGGCCTGATCGAAAACCACCGAGCGGCTGTGCTCGATGACGGAATCGGTGACTTCCTCGCCGCGATGTGCTGGCAGGCAATGCATGAAGACGGCGTCGGGCCGCGCTTGGGCAAACAACGCGTCGTTGACCTGGCAGCCGGCGAAGGCCTTGCGCCGTTTGGCGGATTCTTTCTCCTGACCCATGCTGGTCCAGACATCGGTGTAGACGGCATGCGCGCAATCCACAGCTTCGGCGGGATCGTCCGTGAGTTGCAAGCGGGAACCGGAAACGGCGGCCAAGCCATCTGCTTGCGCCACGATTTCGGGATTCGGTTCGTAACCTTGCGGCGCGGCGATGGCGAAATCGATGCCCAGGCGCGCGCAGGTGAGCATGAGGGAGTGCGCCACGTTGTTGCCGTCGCCGCAGAAGGCCAGCTTCAGGCCGGCAAGATCGCCGAAACGCTCCTTGAGCGTGAGTACGTCGGCCAACACCTGGCAGGGGTGGTACATGTCGCTCAGCGCGTTGATGACGGGCACTGAGGACCAGTGCGCCAATTCCTCTATAGTGTTCTGCGAGAAGGTGCGGGCTACGACGGCTTGCACCCAGCGGTCCAGATTGCGGGCGACATCCTTGATCGGCTCACGCGCGCCGATCGGACCTTCGGTGAAGACGGAGTCGCCGCCAAGCTGCTTGATGGCGAGTTCAAAGGTGAGGCGGGTGCGCAGGGAAGCCTTTTCGAAGAGCAGTCCGATGTACTTGCCTTGCAGGGCGCGGGCATAGTCGGGGGGCGACTGCTTCATATCGAGCGCGATATCGAGCAGGGCGGCGAGTTCGTCGTCGGTGAGGTCGAGGTCCCGGCGGAGGTCGGGGGCCGAGATTCGGGTAGTTTGTTGACGGGAGATGGGAAAAGCGGCCACGGCGGC
>JBEKTJ010000362.1:0-7826 GCA_049516155.1 Bryobacteraceae bacterium | reverse complement strand
AGCACGCGCAGCAGCTTGGCCTGCGAGGCGCCGTGCAGGTCTCCCACTTCGTCCAGGAAAATCGTCCCGCTATCGGCCAGTTCGAACTTGCCGCGGCGCGCGCCGGCCGCGCCGGTGAACGCGCCCTTCTCGTGGCCGAACAATTCGGTTTCGATCAATTCCGTCGGGATGGCCGCGCAGTTGACCTTCACAAACGGCCCCGCGGCGAACGGGCTGTTCTGATGGATGTGCGCCGCAAGCAGTTCCTTGCCCGTGCCGGATTCGCCGATCAGCAAGACGCGCGCGTCCGATCGCGCAGCCATGCTGGCCTGCTCCACGGCCCGCTGGAAGGCTGGGCTGGAGTGCTCGCGCATTCCCTATGCCGTTGACGACATAATGTCTGCCATGGCATAATGAAACTTGGCATGGGAAGTCGAGTTCTCCGATGAGTTTGAGTGGTGGTGGGACGCACTCTCCGCCGCCGAACAGAAGAGCGTTGACTTCACTGTGAGCCCGTTGCAACGGGCCGGACCCGCGTTGAAGATGCCGCACTCGTCCGGTGTTGAGACCTCGCGTCACAGGCACATGCGCGAGTTGCGTATTCAGCATCAGGGGCGGCCGTATCGCGTGCTTTATGCTTTCGACCCGCGGCGAGCGGCCATGCTGCTGATTGGCGGGGATAAGACCGGCAACAATCGCTGGTATGGGGAATACGTACCGGTGGCTGACGCAATCTACGACCGGCATTTGCGGGAATTGGAGAATGAATAGGTTTGACAGGCCTTGTCACGCGGGGCGGCTGTCAACCGGGGAGGATAAACGAATGGCACGGAATTTCAGGGAGCTTCAGGCAAAGATGGATCCCGCGGGTCGCGCGGAAAACGAGCAGCGCGTGCGCGAGGAGCTACAGCGGATGGCCCTGGACGAACTGCGCACCGCCAAGAAACTCACGCAGGCCGATTTGGCCGGGATGTTGGACGTACCGCAAAGTTCGATCTCCCGCATTGAACAGCGCGCGGACATGTATCTCAGCACGCTACGGAATTACATTCACGCGATGGGCGGCGTACTCCACATTCAGGCTGTCTTTCCCGATGGAGGAGCAGTCGTCATCAGCCGTTTCGGAGATTACGAGGATCGGATGTACGTTCTCAAGGCCAAAGCGGAGAACGACGGTGTCTACCGGGTGCTTGCGTATCCGTTTCAGCATGAGGGATCTGTCCTTTCCACAAAGGCCTTCAAAGCTGCGGGGTTTGTGAAGACAATGAAAGCTCTGAATCTCGCGGAGCCCCAAATCTCCGTTATCCGCAAGAGCTTGGAAGATGGCGGCGAGGTTGAGATCAGCGGCCGGTTCGCGCGACGCATTTTCGGCGTTCCGGAATTGGTGGCGGCTGGCTTCGAAGCGACGGAGGCGGAGCGCTGAATGGGCTTTTCAAAGCACGGCCTTGGACATTGGATATGCGAACTTCACTGAACCAACGCTGTCCAGCTTCGGATTGCTCGGACCCATCGCCGCTACCATCGAACAAATGGCAAGTAACCCTTGAACTGAAAATCCAACCGTGCTTGATTTCCAAGCAGAGCTGCATGAGGTACGTACAGCACGAGGTTGATCCAACTCGGGGAGGGCGGATTCGAAGGTGGGTTCAACCATACCGCCTTTACAACGAAATTGCATTTCGCGGATTGCTTGGCGGAGGCTGGCCTCCTGCTCCCAACTTAGCTGACCGCCAGAGTCCGTCCACCCCTGGCGAAACTCGGCGCGCCATTTCCGCAAGGGTTGAGGCTCATCTGGAATGTGCACGATCCGTGGGGCCCATAGATACGGCTCCAGCCGAAGACCGGAAAGCAGATGCCCGTCGAACAGAGTAATGTTCTGGCCGGTATCGAGGATCGGCACGCCGTCATTGACGCGTTTGGCCGCTGGAACGCCTTTCTCCTCGATAAACCGGCGCTGTCTCTGGTTTCGAACCTTGCGAAGCTCCACCCTGTACGGCAGTTCCCGAAGGCTGTTAAGGCCCGCTCTAGCAGTGAGGTGATCCGCATGATACATGGTCACAAGCCTCAATTCATACACAGGCACGACTAGACCTCAGCGGCGAACGTACTTCGTAGCAAGCGACACGAGAAAAGCACTCATCAGCAGCGCGCCGAGCAACGCCTGCGCCCCGCCCATCAATTCCCCGACGCGTCCAGCGGGGGTGAAATTCCCGTACCCCAGTGTCGCGAATGTAACAAAACTCAGCGCCATTCCCCGCCCGTAGTCGCCGAAAACGGTTACGTGTCCGTCGCTAATCCCAACGGCGGGGTAGACGACGACTCCAAAGAAAAGGATGGTGGAGAGCATCCACAGATGGTGGAGAGCATCCACAGAATGACTCGAACGGGACGAACTCCGTATCCCCAGAACCACCTGTGAAACCCCCAGCCCAGCGCGTTCCAAATCCGTGGCGAGAAGAAGGCTGCTCCCCACATGCTTAATCCACGCGGTGCCATGCCTCCTTCGCGCAAAGGTGGGTCAATCGCGTCGAGGTGTAATGAGGTCATCGCCATATAGTAGAAGTAATCGCTGCGCTTGAAGTCGGAACTGGTCGCGTATGCCGAGCTGAGGCTACGAAAGACGGCAGCAGCGCGGCGGTAGTGATGCTTCAAGAATTCGGCCGGGAGCCCCCAATCAACGTCGGAGATCACGCATTCACGGAATAAGGCGCCGTAGAGCTCGGCACCGTCCAGGTGTGCTCCCGAGAGACTTGCCTCTGAGAAGTCGGCGAATTTCAAATCACACTGCCGCGCCCACGTACCGTCGAGGACCGCCCCGTGGAGACGCGCGCGGCCAAGAAACGATCCATCGAGCTTTGAGGATCTGAGAACTGCCGTCCTCAAGTCCGCCCCGCTGAGAACAGCTTGACGCAGATCGGCGCTATCCAAGTCTGCTCCCGTCATCAAGGAGTCCATGAGCCACGCATCCTTAAGGCAGCTATCGGACAACCGCGCCTTGGTGAGATCCGCGAAAGGCAGCCTCGCTCCTGAGAGGTCGAGGTCGTGAAGATCGGCGTTCGCGAGCATGGCGCCCTCGAGCCAATGATCTTTGTAGGCTAAACATTCCCGTAGCTCGGCGCGCGTGTCATCTGACCAGTTTTCAACCGATCCGCAATGCCACCGGCAGAGGCAGCCCTCCGCAACGGGTAATCCACACCGATCACGGGTTCTATCCGAGTGTCGGAACGAATACTCGCAAGTCATGTCCGTCTTTCGCCGAGGACCTCCCGCTGACAGGAGCCCCTAGGTCCTAGGAGATGATCATAACGCCAGGCAGGGGTGCCTGCCTCGGAGAATAAATACGAGGGCGAACAATTCCCGCGTCTCGCAAAATCGCTGGCACTTGCCATTGGTCAGGACTCAACATCGACTCGGGTACACGGAAGTCATCCACTGCACCGGTAGTCCCCCGGGGAGGCGTGGCCCTTCATGGTCCGCGTTCAACAGAGTTCGCGTCCCCTTGTCACACTGGACGACGATTTCCCGACACGCGGCATTATTTCCCCCTGCTGATCCCCAGCGCCCGAATCCGCTTATGCAAATTCGTCCGCTCCATCCCCAACGCCCGCGCCGCCCCCGACACATTCCAACCAGCCTCCTCCAGCGCCCGCAAAATATGATCGCGCTCGGCCGATTCACGCGCCTCCTGCACACTCGATCGCGGCCCCGGGTCCCGCTGCAACCGAATCTCCACTGGAATTGCGTCGCGCGTCAGCCGCTCGCCCGCGGTCAGTATGGCCATGCGCTCAATGGCGTTGCGCAGCCTCGCGCGCATTGCCCGGCCAGGTGTGGGCCTCCAGGATCGGGTAGACCGAATCCTCCAGGGTCTTGTGCTTGAAATTGTTGCGCGCGCAGAAATCGTCCAGGAAATACTCGGCGAGCAGCTTGATGTCCTGCGGCCGCTCGCGCAGCGACGGCACCCGGATCGGCACCACGCTGAGCCGGTAATACAAATCTTCGCGGAACTTGGACTGCGCCACCAGCGCGCTCAGGTCGCGGTTGGTAGCCGAGATAGCACGCGCAGCAGCTTGGCCTGCGAGGCGCCGTGCAGGTCTCCCACTTCGTCCAGGAAAATCGTCCCGCTATCGGCCAGTTCGAACTTGCCGCGGCGCGCGCCGGCCGCGCCGGTGAACGCTCCCTTCTCGTGGCCGAACAGTTCGGTTTCGATCAATTCCGTCGGGATGGCCGCGCAATTCACCTTCACAAACGGCCCCGCGGCGAAAGGGCTGTTCTGATGGATGTGCGCCGCGAGCAACTCCTTTCCCGTGCCGGTCCACGGCGCGCTGGAAGGCTGGGCTGGAGCCGATCATTTTGGGGCTGATGCCGACGAGTTCGCGCAGGCGCTCGTTCTCCGCGCGCAGGCTGGAGTGCTCCAACGCATTCTTCACGGCCAGCAGCACTTTGTCGCGGCTAAGCGGCTTTTCCAGAAAATCGAAAGCGCCGGCGCGGGTGGCCTCGACCGCGTCCGCGATGGTGCCGTGCCCGGAAATCATCACGGCGGGCGCGGGATTGCCGTTCTGGCGCACGGAGCGCAGCAGGTCGATGCCGCTGCCGTCCGGCAGGCGCACGTCGAACAGGAACGCGTCGGCGCGCTCCGCGTCGGGATGCGCGCGGAACTCGCGGATGGAGCGGCACACGGCGATGCCATAGCCTTCGCGCTCCAGAATCAGACGCAGCGAACGGCCGATATTCTCTTCATCGTCCACGATCAGGATGCGCTTCAATGCCATTGGACGCCACGGGCAGCAACACGCGGAAAGCGGCGCCGCCCAGTTCTCCTTTCACCAGCACGATGTCGCCGCCCGTCAGCAGGGCGCCCTTGCGGGAGATGGAAAGCCCCAGCCCCATGCCGCCCTTCTTGAACGAAATGGCGGGCTGAAACAAAGACTGCCGAATCTGTTCGCTCAGCCCCGGCCCCGAGTCGTGCACTTCCACCAATGCGTTGCCGTTGTTTACCGCGGTAATCCCCAGGATGCGCCCGCCCTCTCCGGCGGCTTCCGCGGCGTTTTCCAGCAGGTTCGTGAGGATTCCCTTCACCAGATCCTGGTCTGCCAGCGCCGTGGGGTGGCAGGCATCCAGGCGCAGATCGTAGGTCAACTCCGGGTGGCCGCTCTTCAGAAATGCGATGCGCTCTTCCAGTAGCGCGTTCAGATCCAGCGGCACGGGCAGCACGGGAGGCTCGGCGGCGAACTGCGAGAACGCGCGCACGCGGCGTTCCAGGCTCTCCACTTCTTCCACCACGATCTGGGCGGCCTGCTCCATGAACATGCGGTCCCGGTCGCCATAACGTGCCAGCATCTCCTCCACGGTGAGCCGAATAGGCGTAAGCGAATTCTTCACCTCGTGCGCCATCTTGCGCGCCAGAGTCCGCCAGCTTGCCAGTTGCGTCAGGTATACCAGGCGCTCAGTGGAGCGTTGCAGGCGCTCGGCCATGTCGTTGAAGGCGCGCATCGCGCGACCGACCTCGTCGTCGCGGCGGGCTTCCACACGCGTCGCCAAGTCTCCGGCCGCGAGTTGCGAGAGCCCGGCGGTGAGCTGCTGAATCGGCTGGCTGATGCGGTGCGCCAGATACACCAGCAGCACCAGGGAAGCCAGCCAGACGGAAGCCGCCAGCAGCACATAGGTGTATGTGAAGCCGCGCAGCAGATCGCGCGATTGGCGCTTTTCCACGATTTCCCGGGCGTCGCGATATTCGCGCGAAAGCTCCTCCAGGCCTACGCCTCCCAAGGCGGTCGACCACTGCCACACATCCTCGCCCCGCCGCGCCATGTACTCGATGTGGTCGCCATCGTTTCCGGATCTGAGGAAACGCTCGGAATCGCCGCTCTCGTAGAAGCTCTTTACCGGCGCGGGCCACTCGGATCGACCGGCCGCGACGTAACGCAGCGGCGCCATACGACCGCCGATCGCGTCGCTCCTCAGAGCGTCGCAAGCGCGCTGGTACAACTCTTTGCCGGTCTTTTGCAAGGATCGCGAGAGCCGGTCGAGTTCGCCCGTGGAGGCATAGCTGAGACTGCGATCCAGCAGCGATGTTGTAATCCACAGGGTGGCGGCCAGGGGAACCAGAGTGGCTGCTAGAAAGATTCCAATCAGCCTGTTGCGCAGCCGGTTCACAGCGCTCGCGCGGCGCGGCCCACCAGCCGCTTCAGTTCGCCCAAGCGCAACGGACCCGCGTCCGCGGTCCACTGCGGCTGTTGGTCGCGCGGGCGCCGGCTGAAGATCTCGATGAGCCGCGTCAGGTTGAGGCCGGACTCGCCGATCACCGCGGCTTCGTCCCTGGGCTCGGCCGCGCGCAGCTCGAACCGCAACCAAAAGGGACGATCCTGTGGCAGTCCCGTGGAACTGATGGCTACGTTGTCCAGGCACCAGGCCTCCGCCGCGGTCGCCGACAGGTGCGAGGCGGTGCGCTGGCCCTCGCCGAGCTTCGTGACTGAGAACTTCTCTTCCCACAAGTCGTAGCTGAATATGAAACGCTCAGGTGCGCGGCGCAAGCTGGTCGTAAAGTTATCGGTGGTGAGGGTCAACTGCGTCAGGAACACCACCGCCGCGCCATCCTTCAGGCGATCCAGCGGTTTGCCTGCCAGGAAGTGCAATTGAGGGGCGGCCACACGCAGATCGTCGCCATCCCAGGCAACGCTCAGGCGCTCACCGGCCCAGAGGCAAGACGCAGATATCGCTACACCGGCCAGAAGCCAGCGCCTGCGGCCGATCGTTAGAGTTGCCTCAAGGTCGCGTTTGGCTCGCGCCATTCAATAGTTCATGCCCACCATGAAAACCGGTTCAATGTGGCCTTCTTTGATCGGGAACGCCAATGCCGCGTACATGCCGTTCTGGCGGATGCCCACACCCACCGAATGCCGCAACACCGCCGTCTCTCCCTGATCCCATATTGCGCCACTATCGTAGAAAACGTCGAGGAGCCGGTACCGGTACTCCGCCGTGTTGGCCACCATGCGGCTCCCCCCCAGCGGATCCAGTTCGAATCTGTTCCACCCGCGGAGCATGGTGCTGTTACCTAGTATAAAACGTTCGAACAGCGGCGCTCGACCGCTGATTTCGCCAGCCGTGAGGTCCTCCTCGAACTGGTTATGGCCCCAGGAGTAGACGTAATGCGCGTCGCCCTGGTGACGGGCGTACCCGAAATCGCTGCCTAGAAGATTGGTGGCCGCGCGCAGGCTGTAACCTGCGTCCCATTCCTGCTGGTTGGCGCCGGAACCCTCTACGCGCCGATGATAGCGCAGAGTAGTCACCATCGCGTTGGCGGACTCCGTTCGCGCGGCCGGAAACTGCGATTGAAACCGTTCAAAACTGGTACCTACGGTGAGGTTCACGAGCCCCGAGCCGCTTCTGGCAAGCACGAAAGTCACTAGCGGTTCGATATTCTGGCGGGTCCGGTAGATCCCGGAGGTGTCGCTTTCCGCGCCCGGCTGGTCCAGGGCATTTACCGTGGCTTGGTCCCACTGTTCGCGATAGCTCTCGAAATCCAGACGGAAGCGTACCCGATCGCCGATCAGGCGCTTGTCCTCATAACTGGCAACAATGCCGGTGTAGCGCTCGGCCAGAATGTCGCCGTCGCTCACCCCGCCAAATGTAAACGCCTGCGCTCCCACGGTGGCGGTACCTTGCGCCAATCCGGAAAAGCCCCCATCGGAGCGGTAAACGAGTTTCGGAACCGACGCCTCGAACTTCGCGGGATTCCCGCGCACATCGAACACCACCCGCACATGCTCGGGCTTCTGCCCGCGCAGCAGGCGGTGCGTGACCGCGCGTACGTGCAACTCCTGGCGGATGCGCACTGCCAGATCGTC
>JBEKTJ010000361.1:0-3908 GCA_049516155.1 Bryobacteraceae bacterium | reverse complement strand
CGAGAACTTCGACGCGGGTACGGGCCGCTACCTGTATCGCGGGCAATGGGAGCAGGCGCGCGAGGAACGCGAAATCATCCCGGTAAAGGGCGCGGCGCCGGTGGAGATGCCGGTATGGGTCACCCGGCATGGTCCAATTCTTGTAAACGACGCGAAGGAGCACTTGGCATTGCGCTGGGCTGCCGCGGAACCGGGATCGTTTCAGTTTCCGTTTCCGGAACTGAACAAGGCGGGAAACTGGGAGGAATTTCAGCGGGCGCTGGCGCGGTACCCCGGCCCAGCACAGAATTTCGTTTATGCGGATGTGGACGGCAACATCGGATATCAGGCTACCGGACGTTTGCCGATCCGCAAGGGGTACACCGGAGACGTGCCGGTGGATGGATCGTCGGGCGATTTTGAATGGCAGGGCTTCATTCCGTTCGATCAGTTGCCTGCGTTCTATAATCCGCCGGCGGGACTGATCGTGACGGCGAACCAGAATCCGTTTCCGCCGGACTATCCTTATCCGGTAAACGGAAACTTTGCGTCGCATTACCGGTCCAGGCAGATCCGAAACCTGCTCACGGCCAGGAATGGCTGGCGCGCCCAGGACATGCTCACGGTGCAGAAGGACGTGTACTCCGGCTTCTTTCACTACCTCGCGCAGGCCATTGTGCAGGCTACCCACGGCCGGCACAAAGCGCAGCCCGGCGAACTGGCCAAGGCTGGCACAGCGCTGCAATTGTTGCGCGAGTGGAATGGCCAGATGGAAAAGGACGCGGCCGCGCCGCTAATCGTGACGCTGGCCTATGAGCGCTTGAAGGTGCTGGTGGCGCAAAGCGCGTCGCCGGCCGTGGGGGCCAAATATAAATATCAGATGGCGCCCGCGGCGATCGAAACACTGTTGCGCACGCGGCCGCCAGGTTGGTTCCGCGATTGGGACGAAACTCTCCTGCTCGCCGTTGCGCAGGGGTTGGAAGACGGCAGGAGCAAACAGGGCAGCGATCCAGGCCATTGGATCTACGGCAAGTACGAGCCGTTGCTGCTGGCGAACGCGGTGGGGCGGCATTTGCCGCTGGTGGCGGGATTGTTCGACATCGGCCCTGTGGCCATGAGCGGGTCGCCAACGACCGTGAAGCAGTACGACGGTGAACTGGGCCCTTCGATGCGCCTGGATGCGGATCTTGCGGACTGGGATCGGTCTCTATTGGAGGGGACTACGGGGCAGTCGGGCCAGGTTCTGTCGCGGCACTACAAGGACCAGTGGGAACGGTACTACGACGCTGAAAGCTTTCCAATGCAGTTTCGAAAGGTGGAAGCTAGGGACGTGTTGACGCTGGTTCCATAGGGGCCACAACCTATTCGAAAGTCAGCCGGGTGCTGGTACCGCCCAATTCGATCTGCTTAATCGAAAATTTGCCCTTGTCCTGGTTATACAGGACTTGGGTGCGGTCGTACTTCTGGTTGGTGTTTTCGATCTTGGCGTGGACTTCCACCTGTGGCTTCTTGCCTTTCACAATGACTACGGAGCTTTCCTTCACATCCAATAGGTAGTCTCCGGCTTTCAGTTCCTTGCCGTTCACGACGGCGGGTTCGATGAGGGACACGGGGAATGTAGCCGCGCCGGCGATCGAGAGGGCGGCCACGGCGAATGCAGTCAGAGTCTTCGTGAACATGTATCGTCATTATAGCAACCACGCGCAACATCCCGGACAGGCGGGCTGTGCAGGCTCGTAAGCTTGTCCTCCTTAACTCGCCGCTCTGGGACTGGGTTCGGTGTCAAACGCCAGCCTGGTGGTCGCGCCGATCTCATTTTCCGTTCAACTGACAAAAAATTTGATATAGTGGGAGTCGCAATTCAGGTTGCAACCCGTCCGCGGAAAGGGATGATCCCGCCTGAGTGAGTCTTCAGCACGAACATTGACTTCTCTTCTGCCCGTCATAGCGGACACCGGGCCACAAAAAGGAGAAGTGATGTCTCGTCAACTACCTGAAAAGCCGAATCTCGAATATCTCAAGAAGCAAGCTAAAGAATTGCTGCGCAACATGCGGCAGGGCAAACTGGCGGATGCGCAACATACGCTGGCCAACGAGTACGGTTTCGCCACTTGGGCGAAGCTGAAGTCGCACGTGGAAGCGCTGGGGCTAAGTCCGGCGGAGACGCTGAAGGCGGCGGTGTGCGATAACGATGCGGCGCGCGTAAGAGCGGCCCTCGATCGATACCCGGAGCTGCGAGCCACAATCGACGATCCAATGCCCGGCTACGGCTTCGGTCAACACGCGTTATTCGCGGCGGTCCAGCGCAGCGATCGGGCAACCATCGATGTGCTGCTGCAAGCGGGCGCGAATATCCGCAAGCGAACCGAGTGGTGGGCCGGCGGGTTTGGCGTGCTGGACGATTGCGATCCGGGCATGGTGGAGTTTCTGACGGAGCGGGGCGCGGTTTTGGACGCGCATTCGGCGGCGCGGCTGGGCATGATGGACAAGCTGCGAGAGCTGGTGGCCGCCGATCCGGGCGCGGTCCACGCGCGCGGCGGAGACGGGCAGACGCCGCTGCACTTCGCCTCCACGGTGGAGGTCGCGGAGTTCTTGCTGGCGAAAGGCGCCGAAATCGATGCGCGCGATGTGGATCACGAGTCGACGCCGGCCCAGTACATGCTGCGCGTGGAGCAGAAGCGGCATTACCCGTTGGACAGGCAGGACGTGGCGCGCTACCTGGTATCGCGGGGGTGCCGTACGGACATCCTGATGGCCGCTGCGTTAGGCGATGCGGATCTGGTGCGGCAGCACCTGGATACCGACGCGGGATGCATCCGCATGAGTGTGTCGGAAGAGTGGTTTCCGAAGCGGGATCCGCGCGCGGGCGGCACGATTTACATCTGGAAGCTGGGGGCGCACCGCACCGCGCACGCGGTGGCGCGCGATTTCGGTCACGAAGAGATCTTTCAGTTGCTGATGGAGCGGAGTCCTCAGGATCTGAAGCTGGCGATGGCGTGCGAGCTGGGCGACGAGGCGGTGTTTCACGAATTCCTGTCCAAGCATCCGGATACGGCACAGACGCTATCGGAGGCGGACCGGCGGAAGCTGCCGAACGCGGCGCAAAGCAACAACACAAATGCGGTCCGGCTGATGTTGGAGGCGGGTTGGCCGGTGGATACGGCAGGAGAGATGGGCGCCACGGCGCTGCACTGGGCGGGTTTCAACGGCAATGCGGAGATGGCGCGCGAGATTCTAAGGTTCCACCCGGCGCTGGAATTGAAATCGCGAGAGTATGCGGGGACGGCGCTAAGTTGGGCCATATTTGGATCGGGGAACGGTTTTCGCCGGGATACAGGAGATTTTGTCGGGACGGTCCAGGCACTACTGGCGGCGGGTGCGGTAGTGCCAGAGGGCGCGGAAGAGTTGGAGCCTGGCGAGGCTGTGCTGGAGCTGCTGCCGTGAATTGCCGGAGCTGAGGGCACTTCACGCAAGATTGCAAAAGGACTGGCGGGGACGACGGGGCTCGAACCCGCGACCTCCGACGTGACAGGCCGGCGCTCTAACCAACTGAGCTACGTCCCCGCTAGGGCGTGAACTCTTCCATACTAGCATGCCCGTCAGCGGCCTGCATACAACTCCGCCACGCGCTTCCGGTCGGCTTCGGAAATTCCCGAATGCGCGCGGATATCCGGCCGCTCGCGAATCGCCCGGCGATACTGGTTGAAGTATTCCACCACATCGCCGCCGTATTGGAAGCTGTACATGATGTCCGCAAAGTCGTCTGTGTGCGGCAAAGCCAGCACGTGTCCGATCTCGTGCAGACAGGTCAGATACACGACCGTATCCCGGAACAGCTTATCGCTTTGGCCGGCGGCGGCCATGCGCGGCCCGAATTGCGAAAGGTCGGGCTGCACCTCGATTACCCGGACCCGCTTGCCCTTCAGAAA
>JBEKTJ010000360.1:0-3970 GCA_049516155.1 Bryobacteraceae bacterium | reverse complement strand
TCGCCGGTGCTGCTGATCCACGGCGACGACGACCGCAACGTCAATTTTCGCCAAACCGTGGAACTGGTGGAAGCGTTGCGCGGACGCGTACATGTGGAGCAGTTGATCTTCCCGGATGAGATCCACGATTTCCTGATGCACGCGCATTGGCGGGCGGCTTACCATGCGGCGGCGCAGTTCTTCGACGCGCAGTTGAAGGGGAAATGAGGGAAGTGACTAATCTTTTTTCCTGGAATGTGAAACGATAAAGAGATCAAACGCACTATTCCACAAGGGGGAATAGTGGGCGGCAAGAGCTTTGGCGTTGTGGGCGTGCTGTTTATACTTGGCGCCGTTCCGCGTAGCCTGAATACGAATTCGTCCGGGACCGCGCAGACGGCTTTGCCGAAGCCGGCACAGCCAACCGCTGGAATTTCCGGTCCGGAAAGAGCAGGCGCCCCCGTAGGGTGTCGACAGCCGCTGGATGGCCCTTGGAATGCTGCCTGCAGCTATTTCGAGCTGCAGAACGCGGATGGTTGGAAGAAGAAGAGTCTATCCGACTCCAAAATATCGGGTTGGTCCTGTGTTCCCCGCCAAGCGAAGCTCGAATTCCTGATAGCAACCATCCCCGATCCCCAAACCACCCACCTGTCCTTGTATTTTGATCGCACGCTGGAGAGCCTGGCTTGGGCGATCGGCGACTCCAACTTCGTCTTTCAGAACTCGTGGCTGCCCTGGACAGCGGCGCCGGATAGAAACCTGCTTTTGCTGGCGGACCGGGACTGCCAAAAGCATCGGCTGGAAGGCGTAAGAGACCAGCCAGGTTTGTTGGTATTTCGGCATGCCGCCGAGGGCCAAGACAAAGATACAGCGTTGTTGGTTTTTTTGGTTGGAGAGACGCCTACTTCTGGGATCAATAAGGCCGAGTTCGCGAATGCGATCCGATACATTCGCGGAATTCGCAAGAGTGAAAGCAGCATCCGGGTCGTGGGTCCCAATTTCTCGGGCTCCATGCGTCCACTGGCTGCCGACCTTCTAAATCTCCCGGTCGAATACAAGGGTCTGAAATTCCTGTTTGTTTCCGGTTTCGCCACCAACGGAACGGCGGCTCTCGATTTTCAAAAAACGCTCGGGGATAGAGCCCAGTTTGAGTCCGTGATCGAGAACGACGAGCGAGCCAGCCGACTTTTCATCAAATACTTGGACTGGCAGTGCCGCACCTCGCCGCGGATCGCACTGCTCTCCGAAGACGAGACGGTGTACGGCAACTTCGTCGCGCTACTGAAGGGGGATCCGAGCCATCATAAGTTGGCCATTCGATACCCGCGGGAGGTCGCGCGTCTGCGTAACGCATACCAGGAGGAGGGCCCGCTGCCAGCGTCCGACGGTAGGTCCGAAACCAGTCCGGCCGAAGGCGTACAGCGCACGTTGAAGGATGTTGGAGAGACCGAGGGCGCTGGAGAACGAGATACGACGCCGACGTTCTCAGCGCGGCAGAGTCCGGCATCGCAGCAGGCCGTCTTGTCGGGTATCAGCACCACTCTGCGGCGCGATCACTTCGATTTCGCCGGCATCATCGCGACCGATATCCTGGATGAGCTTTTTCTGAGCCGCTTCCTTCGGGTGAACTCGCCGGATGTTCGCCTTTTCGCATTGAACGCGGACCTGCTTTTTCCCTGGGAAGAAGATGCGAATGCTCCGCTGCTGGGTGTTCTCAGCGTGACCACCTACCCATTGATCGGCCGCAACCAGCATTGGACCAACGCCAAGCTACCTAGCGGCGTGCCGCGACGGATCGAATTCTCAAGCATGGCGGCGGAAGGCACGTACAACGCATGCAGGCGACTCGTCGACCCAGCGGACGAGGAGTCGCTAATGGAATATTGGCGTCCTTATCCGCCCGCCCAGAAGCATCCGCCCCTATGGCTCACGGCGGTCGGGCGCGACGGTTATTGGCCCATCGCGCTGTTGGACGATAGTGTTCGGGATTCTAATGATCCAAGCATTCTGCCTTCCAGTTTGCTGGCGTCCTGTTCCAGCCCGGCGATCGAGTCCCGCTTGCATCCCGAGTATCCCTCAAAGGCTTGGTACTTGTGCTTCTGGCTGGTGATCATTTTCGCTTGGCTGGACTGCGTGTATATCTGGAGCTTGCTGACCGGGAAAAAACGACAAGCGAGCGTGGCTGGCCGAATACTAGGGTTTGTACGGGATCGGGTCCGCCTCCTTTCCAGTTTGTTCACCGCATACCCGGAGGGCGAGCCGGACTACCGGGAGCGGCCGTTTCTGGCCGTCGGCACGCTCTCCGTGGCATGCGTTGTCTTCGTACTGGCCGTACCGTTGACCCAATTCCTCAGTGGGCAAATGCAATGGGCATGGTGCTATTGCGTGATCGCCGGGTTGACGTTCCTGGCGCTGTTGGCGCTCGCCGGATGGCTCAGCGTTGGAGTAACGGGCTATTACCCGCTGGTGGCGCCAAGCTGGCTGCTGGCATTGGTCTTGTGCGGCGTGTGGCACTTTCTGAACGCCAATCCCAGCTTTTCAAGCGGGATCTTTTTTGCTTATCGCTGCCTGCATGTAGGCAACGGGATCTCTCCGCTCGCGCCCATCCTCCTGCTTGCGATCGCTTACTATGGTTGGTCTTGGGTTCACCTAAGAAGAGAGGTATCGATCGTAGACCGGGAGAGGAAGTTGCCGTCCAACCTGTCTCTTGACAGCCGCATCGCCACCGTCGATGGCGTACTGGAGAAAATATTCTCGGCCCGGATCCTGGTGCCGGCGATTCTGTTTATCCTGCTCTGGCTACTCCTGTTCGAGCCGTGGCTCAGCTTGCGCTCCCTTGAGTACTGGCTTTACGATTCGTTATATGGTTTCCTGCTGGGAGTTCTTTACTGGGCGATGGCCGCCTCGTGGATGCAATTTCTCCTGTGCTGGAACGAGTTCAAGCGTTACCTGCAGTGGCTTGAGAGGCAGCCGGTACGAAATGCGTTCTCGCGTCTTAGGAAGGAAATCTCATGGGTGCCACTGGTTACCAAGCCGGGCAACCATCCCCTGCTGATATCGACGCGCACGCAGGATTGTTTGAAGGCCATTTTGGAGTTCGATGAAACATCGCTTACGGCAGAGCGCCGCGGCGATCTGCTGGGGCTGAAGCAGGAACTCTCACCATCAGGCCGCCGGATCCGCGTTTGTATGAGGCAACTAAACGGGCAATTGTCAAGTGACGGGCCTATTAAAGCCGGCACATATAAGAACCTGCAGGAGCACTTGGAATCTGCCGCTCAATCGATCAGGCGGAGACTGTCAGCCCGGGAGTGGCGGCGTGGAGACTCCGATAGCCTGCGCGCCGAGACTGAATTACGGGCGCCGAAGAAACGTGTCACCGCCGAGGAACGGCTAACTATTCTGGAAGAGGAGTTTATCGCACTTCGGCATCTCATGTATCTCCGGTATGTCTTTCGTCAGCTACGAAATCTGTTGGGATTCATTGTCGCAGGCTTCATTATTTCAGTCATTTCGGTGAACTCGTATCCATTCCAGGGGCATCGAGCCCTCGGCCTCGGCTCGGTTGTAGGGTTCATCGCGCTGAGCGCTGGCATCGGAATCGTGTTTGCCGAGATGGATCGGGATGCCATCATGAGCCGGATTACGGACACGAACGCGAACGAGTTGGACAAAACATTCTTTTTCCGCGTAGTCCAGTATGGCAGCTTGCCGCTGCTTACCGTGTTGGCTTCGCAGTTCCCGACCATCAACAATTTCCTCTTCTCGTGGGTGAAGCCTGCCTTGCAAGCGTTACGCTAGCACTCAAGGGCCCTCCAAACTCCGCGCGTACCAGCGCCAGGGCGTCGTCCTTGTTGCGGAGTCGCCCTTCAAGCTGGGCATCTTCCACCGCCGCCAGCATCTTCCCAAACGACGGCCCTGGCTGATACCCACTTTCAATGAGGTCGCGCCCAGTCAGCAAGGGAGCAGGCCGCAATTCTTCTTCGCCCAA
>JBEKTJ010000359.1:0-3974 GCA_049516155.1 Bryobacteraceae bacterium | reverse complement strand
GAGCGCGGGCGGCGTGGCAGACGAGTGGGTTACGCAATTGCTTCGACAGGGGGATGCTAAGGTGTTTAAGAAGTACTCGCAGATGAAACTGCAGATGAAGCGGGAGGCGCTGCGGAAGCTGAACCGGAGCGCGAATGAGGACCGGCCGGGTTTTGACACGGAGAAGGTCAACTGATGGGGTTTTGTCACGGTTTTGCCACGGTCGGCGGGTTTTTGGGTCGATTCGGGCAGGCCGGACGGTATCGGAAATTCAGAAAGTGGTTTAAAATCAGAAGAGCATAAAGAGTCGGGGCGTAGCGCAGCCCGGTAGCGCACCTGCCTTGGGCGCAGGGGGTCGTCAGTTCAAATCTGACCGCCCCGACCAATATTTTCGACTGTTTGGCGACCTCGGGAAAACGACCCGTCATTCCAGGAGCGCCTTCTTCTCCAGGGCTTGCTATCATGAGTTGCATCATGCCCGATCTAAGTTCGGTGTCCGCTCCCATATCCGAAGCCGTCACCCAGAATATCCGAGTGGAAGTTCTGTCGAGATACTCGGCGGAAAACTCACGGCCGCTACAGGACGAATGGGTATTCCAATACACGGTGCGCATCACGAATCAGGGGACCGAAACGGTGCGGCTGCTCAGCCGCCACTGGATCATTACGGATGCCCTGGAGCACATCGAAGAAGTCAAGGGTCCGGGCGTGATCGGCGAGCAGCCGGTGCTGGCGCCGGGCGAATCGTTCAAATATTCTTCGTGGTGCCCGCTTAAGACTCCGGTGGGGATGATGTACGGCACCTATCAGATGGTGCGCACGGATGGAAGCCGGTTCGATATTGAGATCGCGCCTTTCGCCCTAAAAGCTCCCTATACAGTGAATTGACCAGGTACGTAGCCTGGTTGTGCAGCGTTGTGCAGCGTTGTGCATGATTGGGCTATGTTGTGCATTGGCCACAACAAAGCCGACCAACAAAAACTGAACGAATAAAGCCAAAATATTATTGAATCCAAAACACTTACCGTGGGGTCGACGAATATGAGCGACAGACCCGTCGCGGCTAGGATTCGGATTTCAAAGATCGAGGCACCAATGTGAGAGTAGCACGGTTAAGACCGGAATCCGGTTGATGGAATGCCTTTGAGCTTTTGTTTTCAGTGCGCTCCGGGGATCGCGAGATGCGGAAGTGAGGTCTTGCAACATTGGGTGATACGCCAAACGGATTTAGAAGCGGCGACCGTCCCAGCCGCACCGCCGAATACATGGCTTTGTTTCGCGCGGTGGAGACGGCGGAACGGGCGGATCGCCGATTATTCGAGGATCGGTACGCGGCGGCGCTGCTCACCGGACGGCTCAAGGCGTTGGCGGGATTCGCGCGGTTGCCGGTAGCGGGGCGCCTGGCAACTTGGTTTCTGGACGCCGGATGGCCGCGCACTCGCAGCTCGGCTGTGGTGCGCACGCGGCTGATCGACGACCTGGTGCGGCAAGCGGTTCGCGGCGGCGCGCGCCAAGCGCTGCTGCTGGGCGCAGGTTTCGACAGCCGCCCGTATCGTCTGGAGGAGATGCGGGATGTGCCTTTATTCGAAGTGGACCACCCCGCCACGCAGCAGGCCAAGCGGCAGCGATTGGAAGCGCGTCTGGGCCGCCTGCCCGGCAACGTTCATTTCGTGCCCGTTGACTTCGAGCGGGACGACCTTGAAACGGCCTTGCTGCGCGCGGGCTTCGACACACGCGTGGTGGCGGTGGCCGTCTGGGAAGGAGTGGTCAGCTACCTGACGCCCGCCGCCGTGGACCAGAACTTCCGCATGCTCGCGCGGATGCTTGCTTGTAACGGGGCGCAGGGGAGCCAATTGATTTTCACGTATGTACACAAGGGTGCGTTGGACGGTTCGATGGAGTTCCGCGAAGCGCAGCGGTGGAAATCGTCGGTGCGGTCGACCGGCGAACCGTTCATCTTCGGTTTCGATCCGGCTGAACTGGCGGATTACCTGCAAGCCCGCGGCTTCGCGTTGATGAGCGACCTTTCCACGGCGGAGGCGGCCAAATTGTACTGCGCGCCAATGCAGCGGAGGGAGGCGGGATCCGAACTCTACCGCATCGCGGGCGCGCGGCGCGCCGTATAATGAATCTTATGTCTGAAATAGCTTTCGACCGCCGCAATTTTCTTCGCGGCGCTTCCGCGCTTACGGCGCTTTCCTACTCCCGCGTGAAGGGCGCCAACGACCGCATCCAACTGGGTGTGATCGGCTGCGGCGATCGCGGCCAGTACGACATGGGTAACTTCCAGAAGGCCAATGCCGATGTGGTGGCGGTCTGCGATATTTATGGCGAGAAGATCGATGCGGCTCGCGGGAAAGCTCCCAACGCCAAGGGTTTCAAAGACCATCGCGCGCTGCTCGAAATGAAGGAAGTGGAGGTCGCACTGATCGCCACGCCCGATCATTGGCACGCGCAGACCACCATTGACGCGCTGAACGCCGGCAAGGACGTCTACGTGGAGAAACCCTTGACGCGCACCATTGAAGAAGGCCCGCTCATCGTCAAAGCGGCGCGGGTCAACGAGCGTATTTGCCAGGTGGGCATGCAGCAGCGCTCCGGGCAGCACTATTTGCAAGCCAAGCGCGAGTATTTCGATACGGGAAAGCTGGGCAAGATCACGCTGGCGCGCACCTGGTGGCACGGCAACGGCTATCACCTGCGCACGGCGCCGGAATCGCTGAAAACGCTGCCTTCCAATCTGGATTGGGCGCATTTCCTGGGACCGTTGAAATGGCGCGATTACGATCCGCAACAGTATTTCAACTGGCGCGCCTACCTGGATTTCGGCGGCGGCCAGGTGACGGATTTGTTCACGCACTGGATCGATGTGGTGCATATGTTCATGGGGCAGGACGTGCCGTTTTCGGCTTCGGCGGCGGGCGGCGTTTACAAGTATAAGGATGGGCGCACGGCGCCCGACACGATCAACGTGCTGCTGCAGTATCCGGCGGAGTTCACCGCCACGTTTGAAGCGACGCTGGTGCCGGGGATCACGGGCGCGGCGGTGGAGATCGCCGGCACCGACGGGCGCTTGTATATCGATCGCGGGCACTACGAATTCCACCCGGTGGGCCGCGGCGCGCAACCGGTGATTGTTAAGTCATTCAGCAATATCGACGCGGACCACGTGAATAATTTCCTGGAATGCGTACGTTCGCGCCAGCGGCCCAACGGCGATGTGCTGATCGGGCACCGGTCGGCGCAGGCTTCGCACTTGGGCAATATTTCGTATATGCAGAAGCGGCGGATTGATTTCGATCCGGTGAGGGAGGAAATCCTACCGTTCTGATCGCGGCGTGGCCGCGAAATCCGATGAAGGTTGCGCTGAAAGATATCGTCGACGCCCTGGAGATGCTGTCCGAGGACGACTTTTACTTTCTGGATCGCCGGACCGGAAAAGTCGAGTTTGTGTCCCGCGAAGTGTTGGGGATTGCCGAAGAGAGAGGCACTATCGACGACGTGCTCGGATGGCAGGAGGACCAGTTCGAGGTGGCCGAGGCCATTTTCGCGGATTGGGATCGTTTCGAAAAGCTGCCCACGAAGCGGGATGTCAACGACTGGGAGATCATGCGCGAGTTTGCCGAATCCGTCGAACCCGAGCGGTTTAGCGACGAACTGCAAAACGCCATTCACGGCGGCGGCGCGTTCCGGTATTTCAAAGACACGCTGTGGCGCTATCGCCGAGAGCAGGAATGGTTCGCCTATCGCACCGCGGCCCTGCGCGACATCGCCATCGAGTGGTGCGAACAGCACGGCATCGAGTACACCGGGTAGTGACCCGCAGTCCGGTGTTATACTGGCATTTACACTTCTATGATTTCGTCGACACAAATGCGTCCGGGCATGGTGGTCAAGTTCAACAACGACTTGTTCTCCGTGTTCAGCGTGAACCACCGGACGCCTGGCAACCTGCGAGGCTTCGTGCAGGCCAAGATGCGGAACCTGCGCAGCGG
>JBEKTJ010000358.1:0-4005 GCA_049516155.1 Bryobacteraceae bacterium | reverse complement strand
TCGTGCGCCACCGCGCGCGGCTCCACGCGGAAGAGCTTCTTCAGATTGGCCAGCGTCTCTTCGAAGAACACCAGCGTCTCGTAATTCTCCATGTCGCCGATGTGTTGGCTAAGCACTGCGTAGCGTCCCTTGCTGAGGCAAAAGGTGTTCTTAAGCTCACCGCCGCAAGCCAGAATTTCGGCGACGTCCATGCCCAGATCGATGGCCTGCGGCACGAATCCGCGCGACCGGCGCAGCACGCGTTCCACACCTTCAAACGTGCGCACCACCGAATCGTCCGCGCGCATGTAGATGTCGCGGTTATGCAGAAGAAACCAGTCGGCCAGCGGACGCAGGCGATCCAGCGCCTCTTCGTTTGAGGTCACGATGGGTTCCTCGCTCAGATTTCCGCTGGTCATCACCAGCGCATCGTAAGGCGCGCCTGCGAATAGCAGATGATGCAGCGGCGTGTAGGGCAGCATCACGCCGATGGTATTGTTGCCAGGTGCAACCGCCTCGGAAATTCCGGCGTCCACTCTCCGCGGCAGGATCACGATCGGACATCGCGCGCCGCCCAGCGCCCTGCGGTCGTCATCCGACACCGTGCACAGCCTTTCCACCGCCTTCAGATCGCGCGCCATCAGCGCAAAAGGCTTATCGCTGCGCCGTTTGCGTTCGCGAAGCAGCCGCACCGCCGCATCGTTGCGCGGATCGCACGCCAGGTGGAACCCGCCCAACCCGCGGATCGCCAGGATCTGGCCCGCGCTGAGCCGCCCCTGCGCTTCCGCAATCGGCGCCGACAACTGCGGCCCGCATTCCGTGCACGCATTGGGCTGCGCGTGAAAACGCCGGTCGCCCGGATCGTCGTATTCCGCCCGGCAAGCCGCGCACATCCGAAAATCTGCCATGGTCGTATTTGGCCGGTCGTAGGGGATATCGCGGATGATCGTGTAACGCGGCCCGCAATTCGTGCAATTGGTAAATGGGTACCCAAACCGCCGGTTGGCCGGATCGGTGAAATCGCGGTAGCAATCGGGACAGGTGGCCACATCGGGCGACACCAGCGCGAACTCGCCCGCCTGTGCCTGGCTCTCGCGGATCGCAAAGTCGCGCTCCCCCAGCAGGTCGATTTCCGCCACCAGCATCTCTTCGATGCGCGCGAGCGGCGGCGCTTCGCGGCGCAGGCTCTCGACGAAGCTGTCGAGTTCGGCGGGTGGCCCTTCCACTTCAGCAACCACCCCGGCCGACGAATTCAGGACAAACCCGGCCAGCCCAAGCCGCCGCGCGAGACTGTAAACAAACGGCCGGAATCCCACGCCCTGCACCACGCCGCGAATGCGGATCTGCCGCCGCGCTAACTCCACGCCCGATGGTAGCGTGTTTGAACACTTGGACACATACGCCAGGATCGTGACACCGGACTCGAGAAAGGGGTACCAGTACCGCCCATTCCATGAAACGGTTAGCCGGAGGGCGTCCGGCTGTATAATCGGAGCCGGTTCCTGCGAACCGTATAAGCCAATCGATGGAGGGTCGGCATGAATAAACAATGCAAAAGCGTATTGCGCTTCTCCCGTTGGATCTTCTTTCTGAGCGCGATTGCGACCATCTCGCCATCGCAAGTGTTAACCACCCTGGTGGATTTCAACGGAGTCAATGGCTCGGGTGCCGCAGCGGCCCTCGTGGAGGGCATTGGCGGACAACTGTACGGGACCACGCAGTACGGCGGGACCTCCAACGTTGGCACAATATTCGCCGTGTCCCCGGAGGGCGACCTTGGAAGCGTGCTCAGCTTAAGCGGTTCCAACGGCGGTTACCCTCTCGCCGCTCTCGTGCTGGTACCCAATCGGCTGCTTTACGGAACAGCCTACGAAGGCGGTCCAAGCCGTGCCGGCACTGTATTCCAAACCACCCCCACTGGAACGCTGACTACCCTGCACAGCTTCGGTTCCACCGGCGGCGGTTTGCCCATAGGCGGGCTGGCCCCAGCCTTCAACGGCATGCTTTATGGCACGACGAGCGAAGGCGGAACCCAGTACCTCAACGGCGCCATTTTCAAAATTACGCCTGGCGGAACACTGACGACGATGCACGAGTTCAGTTGGGTCACCGGCGCCAGCCCTCTCGCCGCGCCGGTTCAGGCATCCGATGGGCTGCTTTACGGAACGACGTCCGCCGCCGGCGCGCACGGATGTGGCGCAATCTATACGATCAGCCTTGCCGGCGCCTTTACGATACTGTACAGCTTCAGCGGCACGGACGGCTGCGCGCCGCGCGGCGCGTTGAGTCAAGGCAACGACGGGAATCTTTACGGGACAACCCAACGCGGCGGGTTCGGAGGTCTGGACTACGGCACGGTCTTCCAAATTACCCCTGCCGGCGCGCTGACCACCCTGCATAGCTTCGACAATACCGATGGCTCCGAGCCGCTCGCCGCGTTAGTCCAGGGCACTGACGGGGACTTCTACGGGACGACATCCAGCGGCGGCGCCGGCGGCTGGGGCACGATCTTTAAAATCACTCCAACCGGTACGCTTACTACCCTTCACATATTCGAAAACGCCGACGGCGCCCAACCCTACGGTGGGTTGGTTCAACATACAAACGGTGCATTTTACGGGACAACGTCTTCCGGCGGATCCAGCGGAGACGGAACCGTCTACCGGCTGATCGCCAGTCTTCACCCATTCGTGAAAACGCTCCCCACCTTCGGCAAAGTCGGCACGACCGTCACCATTATGGGGTCGAATCTGACGGGCGTTACCAGCGTGACGTTCAACGGCAGCGCGGCGGTATTCACTGTCCTCACCTCGTACGAAATCACCGCCATCGTGCCCGCGGGAGCCACCACCGGCACGGTCCAAGTGGCTACGCCCAGCGGTACGCTGTCGAGCAATACGGCCTACCAAGTGCTGCCCTGAACTCCTCGCATGTGAAACGGGGCGGGCGCTTAAGCCACTTCCAGCTTTTTCAGCTTCATCCGGTCGCGGCGCACTTGCGCAAGGTCGTACTGGGCCTGTTGCACAAGCCAGCCTTCTTCGCTCCCGCCGAAAACCTTGGACAGCCTGACGGCCATTTCAGGCGATATGCCGCGCTTCGCGTTGACGAGTTCCGAAAGAGTGTTGCGCGTCACGCCGAGAGCGCGGGCAGCGTCGGTGATCGTCAAGCCTAACGGTTCAATACATTCCTGCAATACGACGATGCCGGGGTGCGGCGGGTTTTTCATGGTCATGGGTTTGTTCCTTTCAGTGGTAATCGACATAATCAACGTCCTCCGCGTCGCCGTCAAAACGAAAAATCACCCGCCAGTTGGCCCGGACAGTTATGGCCCAGAAACCTTTCAACGCGCCTTTCAGCGGATGCAGCCTAAACCCCGGCAAGTCCATATGCGCGATGATTGTGGCGGCGTGAAGGGTTGCCAGAATGTTCCGCAGCTTGCCGACATGCTCCCCGTTGACGCCGCTTGCGTCGTCCTGTTCAAACAGCCGTTTCAGTCCCTTGTGGCGGATAGTCTTTATCATCCCGAGCCGTAACGCGCCATGTGGCGCATGTCAAGGATAATGGTAGCAAGACCGACGGGGTTTTTACGGGAGAAGCTCGTCAGGCGGGCCCAACGATCGCGGCACTGCTTACCGCCTCGACGTCGGTCTCGGCCAATTCCTGAAAAGGCTCCCGCTCTTCGGCAAAGTGGGAGCCAGCGTCGCCATCCAGGGGACGGATCTCGCAGGCCGCGAAATTGAGGAACCTTTTTCGGTCACCTATCTGAAAGGAGTTCTCCGCCCCGACTATATCCCAATATTCCAACCACTTACGACGTTCCCCCTCACCCGGCAATCTGGGAATCCGATTCGTCGCACTGCTAAACTGAAGCCGCGGGACGAACCAGGCTCGCGTCATTCTTCGCCCCATCGCCCCATCGCCCCGTCGCCCCCTCGTAACATCGACGCCTTTTGTCGATGTTGGCGGGCGCAGCCCGCCCATTTGGCTTCATTCGTTCAATTAAGGCTAACTATATGGCAACAAAGA
>JBEKTJ010000357.1:0-4691 GCA_049516155.1 Bryobacteraceae bacterium | reverse complement strand
GTGGTGGATTTTTTCCATGAGCATGCCGGCCTGGACGAGCCCACGGTGCAGTCAGAGACCGACCGGTACATGGTTTGGCCTGGCCAGGCTTTGAGCTATAAGATCGGCCAGTTGGAAATACTGAGGCTTCGCCAATACGCCAAGGATGAACTCAGCGATAAATTCAGTCTGAAGGCGTTTCACGACGAGGTGCTGGACGCGGGCGCGTTGCCCATGGACGTGCTCGGCAAGCGGGTTCACGCCTGGGTTGCGCAACAGAAGTCCGCAAACGCCGCCCCCAATCGGTAGCGGCAAGCGGGGACCTATCGTTAATGACACGTAGAGAGCCCAAGACAAGTACGGCGGGGCGCTGGACGGGTTCGCGGACAAGGTGGACGCCGCCGCGTTCGATCCCGTTCTTTACACGCGCAAACTCTACGAGTCGGCGCCCTTGCGGCTGACCTTTCGCGCGGAAAATCGCAAGCAAGCGGAAGCGTGGCAGAAGCGCCTGCACGCCAAGCTCACCGAACTGGTGGGCGGATTTCCAGCGCAACCCGCCGCGCTGCAACCCCAAACGCTGGAGACGCGCGACTTCCCCGCCTACCGCCGCGAGAAGTTCGTCTTTGAAAGCCGCCCGGGCATGCTGGTGCTCGGCTACCTGCTGACGCCGCGCGCTTCGGCGCCGCCGCATCCTGCCGTGATCTGCGTGCCGGGCCATGGACGCGGCGTTGACGACATCGTGGGCATCGATGCGCAAGGCCGCGACCGCACGGATAAACCTGGCTATCAGCACGATTTCGCAATCCAGGCGGTCGAACACGGCATGGCCGCGGTAGCTATTGAACCGTTGGCCTTCGGATGCCGGCGCGATGCGATCACGCGAAAGAAGGGCGCGGAGGCGACCGCGTGCCAGCCCTCCGCCGGCGCGGCGCTTTTGCTCGGCCAGACGATGGTTGGATGGCGTGTCTATGACGTGATGCGCGCCATCGATTGGATCGAAACCCGCAAGGAGTTGGACGCGAGCCGCGTGGGATGCATGGGTATCTCCGGAGGCGGCGAAGTGACCATGTTCGCCGCGGCGCTGGAACCGCGCATTCGCGCCGCCATGATCAGCGGCTATCTCAATACTTTCCGCGACAGCGTCATGAGCCTGTCGCACTGCATCGACAATTACGTTCCCGGAATTCTCAATTGGGCCGAGATGTACGATGTGGCGGGTCTGATCGCGCCGCGCCCGCTGTTTGTCGAGTCGGGCATGAAGGACGATATATTCCCGGTGGAAGCCAGCAAGGCGAGCTTCGCGCGCGTGCGGAAAGTGTATGAGGTTTTTGGCGCCGGTACGCTATGCCAGCAGGAAGTCTTCAACGACATCCACTCGTTCTATGGCGTGCAGGGGCTGCCGTTCCTGGCGAAGCACTTGGGGTGATCTCAACTTTTTTCTATATCGGCGAATTGGCGTGGACCTGCGCAAACTGTGGAGTGCGATAACCGCGAGGACACCAAGCGAGGATTTTCCATCCCCAATGCCCAGTGTTCGGTACGACTTCTGGAATGGAGATTGGGATCTGACTGATCCGGTCGAAAATGGCGTCGACCGCGAACTGCGAACCTTCTTCACCGGTTTTGCCGCAAGTCCCGAAGCGGAGCGAGCCGCCATCCGAGCAAGGATCCGGAGCGAGCAGTTCGGCGAGCTCAAATGGCACGCGATGCGGTCCGCCGTGTTCGCGATACGGAACGCCGACCCTGAGTGGGTGCAGTCGGGGCTGGCCGCGGTTGCCGCCACGGATTCAGCCAGATTCCTAACCGTTTGGATGGCTGCCAGTTTCGCGCTGCTGTACCACGCTGGGAAACTTGTTTGTCCGGCGGTTGAGGAACAATTTCTTCGAGCGGCATCATTATCGGATGGGGTAATGGCGGAAGGCATCCTGGCGTTCATGCAGTGTCCCGCTGAACGCAAACAACTCCGCAGCGCCGGTGAAGAAGAAGTCCGGACCGAAACGGGTACTGGCTTTGTGATGTGGCGTGGCGGTAGATACGATCCGAGCTATGATCTCAAGAAGGGAGTCTTGGCGGCTCGTCGCATGGTCGCGTCGGACCGGTATGAGCCGGTGGCAGTATCGATCGGAGGCTGGTTGCCTGAGCGTCTCGTGCAACGACACTCCGCCAGCCCCAGCCACATTACCTATTTAGAGCGCGGAACCGCCCTTGCGGATGCCCTGCGCGGTAATCGGGCGAGCGCAAGCGTATTTGGGAAACTACGCCCTGGCCACCATCCAGCTCACGAACTGCAGAGCCTCAATGTTACTTTGGCTGAGTGCGCCGATGAGCCAAGCGCTCGATTTCTTCTGGAACGATTTCAAAGTAATGGATTGGGCATCGCCTCGATAGGTGTCTCGGTAGGTCCACTTCTGGGCTTAATGACCGCCTCACCGACGCGGCAAGGCGTAAAGAGTTACGAAACCGCCGAGAGCTTATGGCGTTTTGCGAAGGGACTCACTGGAATCCTTACGGCCGCGGCCAGACCATGATCGCATGGCGCGTTTATTTCCGTCAGTGCATCATGGATGGTCCCGGCGTCCCATCGGACCAAGTGCCGGCCAAAACCATGAAGACGGTCACCCGTTCTTCCGGATCGGCCGCCGCGATCACCGGTGAGCCAGGCAGATTGGCTCCCCAGCTTTTCACGGCATCGCCCGAAACGAAAAACATGAGATGGGGATGCCAGCTCATGTCGTTGTCGCTCAGGTACTGCTGCTTCGCCATCATGTAGCACATCGCTCCCGGAGCCAGCGCTGGTAGCTCTCTCTTTTCTAATGCGGACGTAGTAGCCGCGAGGATCTGTGCTTTCGATTTTCCCGCCAGCACAAGTTTGGTCTTCTTCAGAAAGATGGGCAGAAACGTCTTTGCGGCGGCCGGATTGAAGCAATGCGGGGCGCGGACCTTAGGGCTCCAGAATTCCGGGTCGCCGGTAGCCTTCGCCCAGGATCGCTCGACGATGCAGACGAAGCCATTCGAGCCCTTCACGGCAGTTGCGTAACCATCCCGCCGCAGCACCATCACTTCGGCTGCATCCGAAATCGATGCCGGAGCGGCACTCCGGGCCAGCACGATCTCAGCCTTCTCGTCCGTAATCAAATACTGTTCGAGGGGAGCCATGGCCAGATAGGCGGCCTTCGGGGCTTGTGCTCGCGCACGGGCCGGCCAGAGAAAAAGAATCGGAATAACGAATGCTAGTGCTGTGATCCCGATATTGTTCTTCCGCATTATATTTCTCCGATGAAGAGGATTTTGTCAGCTTTTGAGCCGCGAACCATTAGGCGGGTAATCCACCTCTAATGATCGTATCCGATTCGTCCTGACAAACGCAGGTACGCAATGCCGGCCGCAAGTCTTCAATGACATCCCCTCGTTCTATAGGATACAAGGGCTGCCATTCCTGGCGAAGCACTTGGGGTGACCCAGCTCCGCTGTCGCTTGGATTGGAAACTAGCTTGCCCACCTAGCCGCACCGGCCATCCGTGGACGCACACTCTTGGATACAATGGTTTGCCTAATCGGAACTATGAATCCTTCCGGAAAACCTGTGTCGGGAGCTGAACTGAAGATTTTCGACCCGCGCGATGCCTCGACTGGGTCGGACGGGGTGGAGTTGGTCGACTCAGGCATTGTCCAGCGAAACCAGCGATGGTGGATGTATTTGGCGGGCCAGCCCCGAGGATTCGGAGCCACGGACATCTACAGCGCGTCGCTCGCCACTGGAGCAGCGCTGTCAGCGACCGGTTGGAAGCTCACTCGCCACCCGACGGGGGAGTTAGCGCCAGTTTCCGGACGGCAGCGTAGCGCGGCATGGGATGGCAACGGGGGACGGCACTGCCCATCGTATGCGAGGGGATGGGACCCCGCCCAAGGGAAATGGGTCGAACGGATTTACTACGCCGGCGCGGCGGACAACCTCTGGGGCCCGTACACAATCGGCTTCCTGGAATGGGATGGGGAGAAGTGGATCGATCAATCCGAACCAGCTTTTGCCGCAAAGGAAGACTGGGAGCACGGAAGCGTATACGAACCAAACCTAATCTATCACGATGGTAAATGGAGAATGTGGTACGTGGCCGGATCGAACAGGGTTCGACGCTATCTTCGCGCGCGTTTGGGTCGGGAGCGGGGCGCCATCGCCGGAGACTGGTTTGTGGTGGTGCAGAGCGGAACGTCCATCGCAAATGCTTTCCGAATGGAGTTCGCCCATGCAAATCATGACTGCCGACGATCGCGGGTGGCACTCAGGGCCGTGGAAGCCATCTTTTCAGTTTGACGAGCAGATTCCGAACCGTGCGATAGTATTCTTCGACGGGCTATATCGAACCAGCGATCCAGGCCCGTTCCCGTTTGCCTTCACGCTGGGTTGCCTCCATGTGGACTTGCCGTGAGACAATCGCATCTTTGCCGGTATCGCTAGCGCGCGTTCCAGTGCGAGGCAGTGTCCCCCGAGCCGTCGCCCCGCTGCCCGCGCGACTCCCGATCATTCCGCTCGATCATGGCAACCCCGGCGACCATCATTCCCGGCCCGACAAACAAAGCTTCCACCGGAAGGCGCGCGCTATTCAGGCACGCGACGCCGAACACGATCCAGCCCGCATGGAGAAGTACTCTGGGCCATTGCCTAACAGTCCAGTCTTCAAACTTCCGCATCCAATTCCGCCTCCGGCAGCACG
>JBEKTJ010000356.1:0-4058 GCA_049516155.1 Bryobacteraceae bacterium | reverse complement strand
GCGGGCGCGGCGATTCTGCAAGTCTCCGGCAATCCGATCATGCGGGATGTATCCGATCCTGGGAAATACGCGCGCAACCTATCGCTCGCGCAATTTGTGAAGGCGATCGGGTCGCTATCGGGACCCATGATCCCGGTGATAGCGGCCAAGTATTTCGGCGCGAGTTGGAAGGTGATTTTCCCCATTTATGCCGTGGCGCTGGTGGTGGCGGTGGTGGCCGTCGCGGGTTTGCGCGTTGAGGAGAAAAAGAGCGAGCATCATGCCGCAACGCTGCGATCCTGCCTGGCGCTGCTATCGAACGGCTACGTGCTGATGATGGTGGCCGCTATCTTCTTCTATGTGGGCGCCGAGGTGAGCGTCAGCGCGGGCATTCCGCTTTACTTGAAGGAGCGCTTCGATATCGACATTAATAAGGTGGGGCTCCTGGGCACCGGGTTGTTCTTCACCGCGCTTACCATAGGACGCTTCTCCGGCGGAGTGATTTTGAATTGGATCGCGCCACGGAAATTCTTTCTGATTACGTGCGGTGTCTCAGTGGTTGCGCTATTGGGCTTGTTTGTTCCGGATCGCACCCTGGCGGTGGCCAGCTTCTTCGTGGCGGGGCTGGGCTTTGCCAACATTTTCCCGTTGGTTTTCGCGATTGCAGTGGAGGCTATGCCGGAGCACACCAACGAGCTTTCGGGACTGATGGTGACTGCGATTCTGGGCGGGGCCTGTCTGCCGCCGCTGATGGGGCTGGTGGCCGATCATAGCACCGTACAACTGAGTTTTCTGGTGCCGCTGGCCGCCATTTTGTATATTACGTGGACCGCGCTTTCCAACCGCCGCGCGGCAGTGGCATAAAACCATGCAGCCACCTACTACCGACAATCGCATCGTCATGACTCTGGATGCGGGCGGCACTAACTTCGTTTTCTCCGCGATGCAAGCGAACCATCCGGTGGTCGATAGCTTCGCGTTGCCGGCGAATGCGGACAATCTGGAGCGCTCGCTGGCCAATATCGTGGCAGGCTTCCGCAGAGTGCAAGGCGAACTGCCGGCGCCGCCTGTGGCCATCAGCTTTGCCTTCCCCGCCCCGGCGGATTACTTTAACGGCATCATCGTGAGTCCGGGAAATCTGCCGGCTTATCGCGATGTGGCGCTGGGACCGATGCTTGAGGATCAGTTTGGCCTGCCTGCATTCATCAACAACGACGGAGACCTGTTCGCTTACGGCGAAGCTACGGCCGGATTCCTGCCTTATGTCAATGGGTTGCTTGAAAAGGCGGGCAGTCCGAAGCGCTATCGCAACTTATTCGGTGTCACCTTAGGCACGGGCTTCGGCGGCGGCATCGTGCGCGACGGCGCGTTGTTCGTGGGCGATAACTCTGTCGCCGGCGAGATCTGGCTGGCGCGCCACAAACTGGAGCGCGACACGAATGCCGAGGAGGGTGCATCGATCCGCGCGGTACGGCGGGTCTATGCGGCTCAATCCGGGCTGCGGTTGGAGGACGCGCCCGAGCCAAAGGTGATTTTTGAAATCGCCGAAGGGAACGCGGCAGGCAATCGCGCGGCCGCGCAGGAAGCCTTTCGACGGATGGGTGAGGTGGCTGGCGACGCCATCGCGCAAGCTATCACGCTGATGGACGGTCTGGTGGTGGTCGGGGGCGGCATCGCGGGCGCGCATCGGCAGTTCCTGCCGGCCATCGTGGATGAGATGAACGGCACGTATCAAGCGCCTAACGGGGTCCGGTTTCCGCGCCTCGCGCAACGCGCGTTCAACCTGGAAGATCCCGGGCAATTGGAGGCGTTTCTGGAAGGCGGAACGAAGGAACTAACCGTGCCCGGTGGCACGCGCAAGGTGAGGTTCGATGGATTGCAACGCACTGGAGTAGGTATCTCGCGGTTGGGGACGAGTGAAGCGACGGCTATCGGAGCGTACGCGTTCGCGCTGAAAGCGATCGACGGAAGGACATAAATATGCGGCGCGCAATATTACTGATTCTTATGGCATGGCCGGCGATACAGGCACAACAGTATACATTGGGCGTCGGAGTATACCCCGGCGACCCCAAGGAGAACTTCGCGCCGGTCATGCATCCGGATCGAACCTATCGCAACCTGGCATCGCATCGGCCGGTCTACCAATCCAGCAGCTACGACTACAATCTGACTGCGCAGTTAATCACCGACGGTATCAAGGACACTAGGCTGCCGCGCTGGGTAACTGTTTCTACCAGTGACCAGGGCGAGTTGAAGAAGAACGAGCGCGAATGGCTGTTGGATCACAACTGGGTGACTGCGGTCAGCCTTAAGGGCACGGGCGGATGGGTCCAGCTCGAATTAGCGGGGGGCGAAGTTCCGCGCGAGGTAGATCGCGTGGACATCGACGCACGGGTGCGAGTAGGACAGGCCTCCGGCCTGTCCCCGGGCTGGACCGCAATAGTCTCCGGTTCGGACGACGGCCAGTCGTGGGTGGAGTTAGGCAGGGCGACCGGTGCGGACCGTCCGGCGCGCGAATTCAAACCGTCGGTCGCGTTGACGGCACCGTCGCATAACCGCTTTTATCGCGTAACGCTGGATGCTCCCAGTGCGATGGGCTGGCAGGTCGGCGAAGTAACTTTGTTCGATCAAAATCGCCGCGTGGAAGCGGGTGGGCCATACGACTTTACCAGCGCCTGGAAGAGCGCGGGCACGGGCGAGGAATGGGTTTACGTCGATCTGGGCGCTGTGTGTACGTTCGATCGAGTGACTCTCGCCTGGATTCGCCGCGCGATGGAGGGCGCGCTTCAGGTGTCCGACGATGCGGCAAATTGGAGGACGCTACAACCCATCGCCGACGATATGAAACTGGCGGCCGCGGCCAAAGGCCGTTACGTGCGGCTGCTATTGAGCAAAGCAGCCGCGCCGGAAGGATACATCCTGAGCGAGATGGAGGTCTACGGCCGCGGCGGACCGCTACCTCAAGGCCGCAGCTTGGTAAGCATGGGCGGAGGCGTGTGGCGGATTCAGCGCGATTCGCTGGCTGGCGCGGATGGCGCCGCGCTCTCGAAGCCCGGATTTCGCGATGACGACTGGCTGGCCGCGACCGTGCCGGGCACCGTACTGACCAGTTACTACAACGCCGGCGCCTTGCCCGATCCGAACTATGGCGATAACCAGCTCGCCATTTCCGACTCGTTCTTCTACGCGGATTTCTGGTATCGCAACGAGTTTGTCGTCCCGCCTATTGCGCCCGGCAAGCACCTATGGCTTAACTTCGACGGCGTCAATTGGAAGGCCGAGGTCTTTTTGAACGGCGAGAAGCTCGGACGCATTGAGGGCGGATTCATGCGCGGCCGGTTCGATATCACGAATTTCGTGCGCGCCGGGCAGAAGAGCGCCCTGGCGGTGCGGGTTGAAAAGAACGCTACTCCCGGCAGCGTCAAGGAAAAGACCTTCGACAATCCCGATAAGAACGGCGGCGCACTGGGCGCCGACAACCCGACCTATCACGCGTCAATTGGCTGGGACTGGATTCCCACCATCCGGGGACGCAACACGGGTCTCTGGAACAATGTGTATCTGACAACGACGGGACCGGTCACCGTTGAAGACCCGTTCGTCACCAGCACTGTGGGCCAAGGCGCGGATGTTACAATCGAAGCGACTCTGCGGAATCATGAGTCACACGCCATCGCCGGAACACTGCATGGACACTTCGGCGAGATGGCATTCGACGAGCCCGTCACTCTGGAAGCTTCCGGCAGCCAGACTGTCAAGCATACATTACATCTGGCTAATCCCAAGCTGTGGTGGCCGAACGGCTACGGCGACCCGAACCTCTATCCCGTCGATCTGAAATTCGAAACCGCGGACCATGGTGTCTCGGATACGAAAGCCTTCCAGGCCGGCGTGCGCCAATTCACTTACCGCGAAGACGGCGGCGCGCTGAAGATATGGATCAATGGACGGCGCTTCATCCCGCTGGGCGGCAACTGGGGTTTCAGCGAATCGATGCTGCGCTATCGCGCGCGCGAATACGACGCGGCTGTGCGGTACCACCGCGACATGCACTTCACCATGATCCGCAACTGGGT
>JBEKTJ010000355.1:0-4071 GCA_049516155.1 Bryobacteraceae bacterium | reverse complement strand
AATATATCTTCATGCCCTGCGCGCCCGCTCTTCCATCGAGGCGCCGGCCACCAATCCGATGGCCGTGCAGACCAAAGCCGCTCCCCAATGCGCTACCAAAACATGCGCGACGTTTTGATCGGGGCAATGGATTTCCAGAACGGCCAAGCCCGCCAATCCGCCAAGTAGGCCGGCAGCCGCTCCGCTCATCGCCGGCGATAGCACGGCGCCACGGCGCAGCAAGCCCCATGCGAGCGCCGCGGTGGGAACCGCGAAGACAACTCCCAGTTGAAGACACAAGCCGCTTTGTACCCAGAAACTGGTTTCGGTACGATACGGCAACAGGACGCAAAATATCGCCGCCAAACTAAGCAGAATGCCGCCCGTCAACACTACAGAGGGCGCCGGACGGCGGCTGCCGGGGGACATGTCGGCGGCGAGCGAAACCGCGAGCAATGCAGCGCAAATGGCTAACGCGCCGAACGCAAGCACGATCGCCGCTGGGCTCATTGTGGCTATCCCATACGTTCTAAGCATTCCCAGCGCTGCCACGATGGGCGCCAGGAAAATCAGCAGAAATCCAGCCGCGTAATAGCCGAAGGGCCTTAGCGGGCGCACCGCCGACAGGTTCCGCCCGATGCGTTCTGCGATTGCCTGCGTGAGTTCGGGACGCAGTTCGCAGCCCGCGGATTGTGCCGACAATTTCTCCACCAAAACGCGATCGATGTCTGTTCGATTCATCTGGCGTCCTCCTGTTTTCCGATCCTCCGGGGCGCACGCGAGGTGAGAAGCGCCCGAAGGCTCTCATATGCGCGATGCGCTTTCAGCTTGACCGCTCCAACCGTGGACGACGTCGCACGCGCCACCTCCTCCACAGTCATGCCCGTCGCCTTCAGCATCACAATCACCTCCCGCTGTGCATCGGGCAACTGAGCCACCAGCGCGTCGAACTCCAACGCCGATTCGAGGCCATCGTTCCGCCCGGCGGCTTCAGGCAGGACATCAGCGGCCGTTTCGTGCTCCACAATCCGGCGGACGCGGCGGTAATTATCCACGCGTACATTGCGCGCAATCGCATAGACCCACGGCAGGACGGCTTCTCCTGGACGGTACGAGCGACGCATACGATGGATCTTTAGGAAGGTCTCTTGGAGCAGGTCTTCCGCTAGGTCGCGCGAGGCCCAGTTGCAGCGGAAGAAACGGAGCAGGGCCGGACTGATCGATGCGACCAGCGCGCCCGGCGCCGCGGGATCGGATTGCTGATAGCGCGACATCCAATGCTCAAGCGGGGCAAGCGGCAGAGCAGATACGCTGCCGACCGTCTCTTCGGTAGCCTGCACACTTTAACTTTCGTCCAAGGCCCTCGGATTGTTACGGTCGCTCACAAGCACTGTCTACGATTCCGTCGGCTATGGCCTGACCGTGAAATTCCCAGGGCGACGCGTAACCATCCGGCCCGTGCAAACGAATATGAATACGAATACCCACCTACAATAGAAGGTAACCAGAAAGCGGAGGTAAGTAAGCCATGTCAGTTGAGTTGAAAATTCAGCTAAGCCAGATCTCTCCCTCGGCCGCGGAGGCGGTGATCGGCGAGCATCGCGTAACCATCGACCGGCCCTCCAGCAAGGGCGGATCGGGCATGGGACCCATGGGGGGAGAACTCTTCCTCGCAGCCGTGGCCGGATGCTTCATGAGCAACTTGCTGGCGGCCATCCGCACCCGCCAGTCGGCGGTTCGTAACGTCCATATAGAGGTAAAGGGCGCGGTCGCCGACCTGCCGGCACGCTTCTCGGCGGTAGATCTTGCCATCACCGCCGACGCCCCGGACCGTGAAGAGTTGGATCGCCTGATTGAAATCGCCGATCGCGGTTGCATCATGATGAACACGTTGCGCGACAAGTTGGCGTTGAACATAGTTGTTGCGATGACCGCCTGACTGCGACGCCGTAACCTTTTTTCCGCCCGTGGCGAACAATTATACGACGACGAATGCCCGCCGCCTTCGACGGATTGTCTGGTAGGCGTGGGGCTCGATTCTAAATTTAGGAGAAGTAACGATGAAAACCTCGAAGAGTCCTTTACTAATAGCTGCGGCGTTCACCGGTTTGCTCGGAGGTGCGATGGCCCGAGCCAACGCGGCGCCGAACAGCGCACCGCAAGCTGGCGCGCAGAGCGATTCCACCGCTAAGCCTGAAAAGCATTCTTGCGCCGGAAAGAATTCCTGTGCCGGAAAGGGCGGCTGCGCCACCGACGGTTCCAAGAAGAACAAGGCCGATGTGTCGACAGCCACCGAAAAACACTCTTGCGCCGGAAAGAATTCCTGTGCCGGTAAGGGCGGTTGCGCCACCGACGCCAAAGCCAAGAAAAAGTCCTAAGCCCGCTTCTACGATTTCGCGAAATTCGGGGACGAGCCTCGGCGGGTCGCTCCCCGATTTCGCACTTTCCAATTTCCTTATGCCTGCTAACCGATTTAACGGCCACTGCGACTACGGGATCGGCATCGGTCTCCGCGTCCCTCACTACCGGCACATCTTCGAACACAAACCGGTGGTGGACTGGTTCGAGATCATATCCGAGAACTTTATGGTTGACGGCGGTCGCGCGCTCGCCACGCTCGACCGGATTCTCGACCAGTACCGCGTCGTGCAGCACGGCGTGTCCATGTATTTCGGCTCGGCCGAACCCCTTAACCGCGAACATCTGCGGCGCCTCAAGACTCTCGTCAAGCGCACCAAGACCCCCTGGCTCAGCGACCATCTCTGCTGGGGCAGCCTTGACGGACGCTACACCCACGATTTGCTTCCAATGCCTTACACCTTCGAGGCAGCCGAGGTGACGGCGCGCAAGATCCGCGAGGCCCGCGATTTCCTTGAAGTGCCCATCGCCGTGGAAAACGTGAGCAGCTACGCCGAGTTCCACGTGTCTGAAATGAATGAGTGGGAGTTCCTCAACGAAGTGGTGGAGCGCGCCGATTGCGGCATCCTGCTCGACGTGAATAATATCTACGTCTCGTCACAGAATCATGATTTCGACCCGCGCGAATATATCGACGCCGTATCCGCGGGGCGCGTGGCGCAGATCCACATCGCGGGACATTCCAAGTTCGAACGCTATATTCTGGACACTCACGACCATCCGGTCATCGACGCCGTCTGGCAGCTCTATGACCGCGCGATCCGCCGCACCGGCGCAACGGCGACCCTACTCGAATGGGACGACAGCATTCCGTCGTTCGACGAGGTGCATGCCGAGGCTCGCAAAGCGGAGAAATTCCTTGAGGCGTCTTGTACGGTGGGCGCCCGATGAACCTGGCCGAGTTGCAATCGCGCGTGGCCGCCGCCGTGATGAACCCCTTAACCGGCTTGGATTCCGTCGCGCCTCGAACCGTCGGAGGCAAGAATATGCGCGCGGAAGTAAACGAACTGATCAAGCCCAACGCCCAGCTCACATCGTTCGAACGCCTCGAAATCTACAGCCGGAGTTACTGGTTCCGCATTCTCGACGGGCTCTACGACGATTTCCCTGGCCTGGTCGCGGTAGTGGGGCAGCGTGCTTTCCATCGGTTGGCGCGGGCTTACTTGACCGAGTGCCCGTCGCAGTCATACACGATGCGCAATCTGGGGTCGCGTCTCCCTGCCTGGCTGGAGGCGCATCCCAGATTCGGCGGGCCGGTTCTCGATCTGGCTGTCGACATGGCGCGCCTGGAGTGGGCCCACATAGAGGCATTCGATGGCCCGGAGCGCAAGCCGTTGGGTCCCGAGGATCTACTAGAGCGGGGCGCCGAACTGAAACTCGCGCTGCAGCCGTACATGACGCTGCTTGCTCTTCGCTACCCCGTAGACGACTTTCGCATTGCGGTCGCTGACTTCTCGTCCGAGGACCACGCAGCCGCAAGCAACGCTGTGGGAAGCCACAAACGGCGCACGTTGGCCCGCCGCTTCCGCCGCGCCCGGCCAGAGCCTGTTCGCTTGGCCGTACACCGCAAAGAAAATGAGGTCTACTACCGCCGGCTCGATCGCGGAGAGTTCCTGATCCTGGAAGGGCTAGGTGCCGGCAAGTCGATCGACGAGGCGTTGCAGAGCGCCCTTG
>JBEKTJ010000354.1:0-4126 GCA_049516155.1 Bryobacteraceae bacterium | reverse complement strand
GGATGCGGAGGTTCAGTCCGTTTTCGACCGGCTTCGCCTCGGGCTGGATGCGCATCCGCGGGGCACGCCGGCGGCGCTCGCTGGACCGCGGCTTCGTATTGTCCGATCACGCCGATTGGCAGGGTTTGATGACCGCGATTCGTGAATCGGGCGCGTCGCGCGTGTGGGTGACGCACGGATATCGCGCGCCGCTGGTGCAGTGGCTCACGCAACAGGGCATCGAGGCCCAAGCCATCGAAACCCGCTTTGAAGGAGAGCAGGACGAGGGCGAGCCATGAGAGCGTTCGCCGAGTTATACGCGGCCCTCGACGAGACCACCAAGACCAACGAAAAGGTGGAGGCGCTGACGCGCTACTTCGCGCGCGTGCCGCCGGCCGACGCCGCTTGGGCGGCCACCTTCCTGATCGGCCGCCGTCCGAAGCGGCTGCTGGAATCGCGCAAGCTGGCGCAGTGGGCCATTGAGGAATCCGGCATCCCGGATTGGCTCTTCGGCGAGTGCTATCAGGCGGTGGGCGATTTCGCGGAAACCATCGCGCTGCTGCTGCCGCCGGCGCAGCTTTCGAGCGACCTGCCGCTGCATTACTGGATCGAAGAGCGGCTGCTGCCGCTGCGCGACGCGGATGACGATGCCAAACGCGCCTCGCTGGTTGCCGCATGGCGCGAGATGGATGAGCGCCAGCGTTTCGCCTGGAACAAGATCATCACCGGCGAGTTCCGGGTGGGCGTGTCGCAAAGCCTGGTGGTGCGCGCGATGGCGGCGGTCAGCGGCCTGGACGCCGCAGTGGTGTCGCACCGGCTGATGGGCGACTGGCAACCTACCGCCGCGTTCTGGACGCAATTGGTGGGAACCGATGCAGGCGACGCGGACGTCAGCCGTCCGTATCCTTTCTTCCTGGCGTATCCGCTAGAGGGCGCGATCGAGGAGCTTGGCGGTGTTGGCGAATGGCAGGTGGAATGGAAGTGGGACGGCATCCGCGCGCAGTTGATCCGGCGCGGCGGGCGCACGTTCGTATGGTCGCGGGGTGAGGAGTTGATGACGGGCCGGTTCCCGGAACTGGAAACGCTGGGCGCGCAGTTGCCGGATGGCACGGTCGTGGATGGCGAGGTGCTGCCCTGGAAGAGCGGCGAGCCGCTGCCCTTCGCGCAGATGCAGCGGCGCATTGGACGCAAGGTGTTGGGTCCGCGAATCCTGAGCGAAGTTCCGGTGGTTATCGTAGCTTACGATCTGCTGGAGCTGCACGGCGAAGATATCCGCGAAAGTCCACTCGAATTCCGCCGCGCGAATTTGGAAGCGATCGCGCCGCAGGATTCCGCGCTGATCGTCTCACCCGTGGTGCGGGCGGACTCGTGGCAGGAATTGACTGAGCGCCGCCAGGAAGCCCGCGCACGCAAAGTGGAAGGCTTCATGTTGAAGCGTCTGGGCTCGCCATATCGCGTGGGCCGACGCCGCGGCGACTGGTGGAAGTGGAAAATTCAGCCTTACTCGGTGGACGCGGTGCTAATATACGCGCAACCCGGCAACGGCCGCCGCGCCAGCCTGTTCACCGATTACACTTTCGGTGTGTGGGACGGCGGCAAACTGGTGCCGTTTGCGAAGGCTTACTCGGGTCTTACGGACGAGGAGATTCGCCAGGTGGACGCTTTCGTGCGCGCTAACACCATCGGGAAGTTCGGGCCAGTGCGCGCGGTGAAGCCCGAGCTAGTGTTCGAGCTGGCTTTTGAGGGCATCCAGCGTTCGCCGCGGCATCGGTCGGGCATTGCCGTGCGCTTTCCACGCATGGCCCGCTGGAGGACGGATAAGAAAGCGGAGGAGGCGGATACTATCGAGACGATACGGGCGCTGCTGCCGGGCGGCGGCGCCGGTGCTACTGATTGAGCCGAGTCACCGGGCACTCAATTTGCCATCGAGCTTCTTATCCGCGGCGACTGACTTATGATCCCAGCCATTTGAAATTCGAAAACGCTGAAGCGGGAATCCAACCGATCGACGCGGCGTCCGATCAGGTCCAGGCGTTGTTCGATGTGATCCAGGCGCTTATAGACTTCGTCGAACTTGCGATCGACGTGCTCTTCAATGGCGCGCATGGCCGCAAAAAGCACTTCGTTGTTGGCGCTGATAGCCGCACTCACGGAGGCGTTGACAATCGCGCGAATCTGTTCGAGGTCTTCCTGGGTCATCGTGGCGGCTCTGTTTCAGTATACACGCTTAGCCAAACGAGCCGCGCTACCATAGGCTGCATGGCCGATGCCGCGCGCACCTTGCTCACCGAAGTACGGCATGTTCTGTTGGCACATCACAAGGCGCTGCTGGATTCCGAGCGCGCGCGCTACGATCACGACATCGAACGCGTCACGTCCAGCGGACAACTCTTGAACTTAGTGCTGCACGATCCGTTTTTCGCCTGGCTGCATGAGTTGTCGGAGTTAATCGTGCTGATCGACGAGACGCTGGACGCCGACGAGCCGGCCACCGCGGCGGACGCGGCCCGTTTGTTGGCGCAAGCGCGCACGCTGCTATCGCCCGTCGAATCGGGTAAGGGATTCCGCGGACAATATTTCGACGCCTTGCAACGCGATCCGGACGTGGTGATCGCGCACGGGGCGGCCGTGAAGGCGCTGGCGAATCTTGGCTGAATTGTGCTTACCGCAGCCATTCGTCTAAGTGTTCGCGCACGAAAGTGTCGTCGTTAAGATGCGGATAAGCGCGGCACACCCGGTCGATTTCTTCGGACTGCCCAGGCGAAAGATCTTCGTCCGGATTGAGGCACCACCTGCCGGCAAGCAGACCCTGCCGCCGCAGGACTTCGTGAATGCCGGGGATGCAGCCGCGAAACTGGTTGGCGGCATCGAATAACGCAGCGTTCGCATCGGTGGTTTCCGCGGACAGAGTCAGCCACCCGGTAAGTGAGGATGGACCCACGTCGCTTGCGCCGCGCACCTCGGCGCGAATTAGGTTCAGCATCTCCACCGCGCGCCGGGTCCAAACGGCCCAATGCCCCAACAGACCGCCCGCCATGTGCAGAGGGCGCCGTGCATCCGCGCCAAATCGGAACGGAGTGATGAGATCGGCGACGATGTTGTCGTCGTTGCCGGTATACAGCGCAATCTCGTCCGCGCGCCCGGAATCCGCCACCGCGCGCACTACATCTAGCGTCTGGTAGCGATTGAAAGGCGCAATTTTGATGGCGGCCACGCGCGGCATTTCGGCCAGCTCGCGCCAGAATGCATAGGGCAGGTGGCGCCCGCCCACCGCCGGCTGCAGATAGAATCCGAATAACGGAATGACTGCGGCCACCGCTCGGGCATGCGCCAGCACTTCGGGTACCGGCGCATCGCGCCACGCGCCCAGGCTCAATAAGCCCACGTCGTATCCGCACCGCGCCGCGAACTCCGCTTCGCGCAGGGCTTGCGGTGTGCGGCCCACGATGCCCGCCACTTTAACCGCATCGCTACCGCGCAACTCCTCCATGGCCAGTTCCAGCACGGGTTCGAACAGGCCGAAGCGCGGTTCCCGAATCTCGAATTGGGTGGTGTGCACGCCCACCGCCACGCCGCCCGCCCCCGCAGCCAGGTAGTACCGCGTGAGGGCCCGCTGGCGGCGCTCGTCAAGCTTGCGCGCGGCGGTCAGCGCCAAAGGGTGCGCGGGGATCGCCACGCCTTCCAGCAACCGCTCCCGCCAGTTCACCGCTTGTAGCCGATCTTGCGTAGAAAATCGTAGCGGGCGTGCGCGTCGGCCTCGGTTTCCACGTCCTTAGGTGGAAAACCGTCGATCACACCCAGCACGCCGCAGCCCTGCTCAGTCTGCGCCACCACCACCTCCACCGGATTGGCGGTAGCGCAGAAAATCGAGCAGACCTCGGGCACGTCCTTGATCCGTCCGAGCACGTTGATGGGGTAGCCGTTCGTCAGCGCGATCACGAAGATGTGGCCGGCCGCGATGGCGGTAGCGTTCCGCGCCGCCAAGTCCTGTAGTTCCTCGTCGTTGCCGTCCACGCGCGTCAGGCAGGGGCCGGAAGCCTCGTTGAAGGCGATGCCGAACTTCAGATACGGCACGGTATTCACCAGGGCCTCATACAAGTCTTCGACGGACTTGATAAAGTGCGCCTGCCCCAGAATCACGTTGCCG
>JBEKTJ010000353.1:0-4686 GCA_049516155.1 Bryobacteraceae bacterium | reverse complement strand
CTGCATCCGTTCGGTCGCGGACTCGAAGCCGCGTCGTCTTTCGACAGCATCAAACTAGCCTTGCATCTGGCCGGCATCGGCGAGCCTGGCGTGGACAAGGAACCCCTATTGCGTGGCCGGTATACCGAATTTCGTATGCTTTCCCTGGTGGGCAAGGACGTCATGCGCTGGATTGCGCAATGCGTGGATTTTGCCGGCCGGGACCGCGTGCTGATGCATGCCGGAATCCGTCCGCAGAGCTTCGCAGATTTCGTGGTGAATCGCACGCCGCCGCTGGTGGCAGCCCGCTTCGAAAGCTGGGGTGTCACGGACTACCGCCGCGTTCTTTCGCGGTCCATCGGCATTAACGCGGTGTTCCCCAATCCGCCGGATTCCTCGGTGATTGCCGCCGAATTTCTGGAGGACTACTACGCTTACGCCGATAGTCTGTTCACCTGCTATCGCGGCCTTCAGGTGTTTACCCCGCTCGAACCTGCCTCGTTTGGCTTTTCGCTCTACACTTCGGACGAATATTTGAGCACACTGAAGTGCCAGCAAGACGAAGAGCAAGCTTAATCCCCGTTGCACGGCAACCACCCCAATATTTTTCCTGGATTTCTGCGTCCGGATCGAAACGTTCCTAGCTCTCAATTCACTACTCATTGAGGGGTCTAGCGGTTGTAGTACTGGGAGGAACTTTGAAAATGAAGATACCGCGCAGGGATGGTCCGCTTGAAAGGCAATTGCATGCGGAGGTAAGCCGGATTCGGCGTTTGCTGGAGCGCACCCGGCAGACGCGGCGCCAAGCAAGCTCGCTGATTGCGTTGCGCACTGGCGTATCGCAGCGGAGGAGGCGAGCCGGTTCAGCCCGGCAGGCACGCCCCGCCAGCCACGGGCACGGCGATTGACCCGCCGGAAAAGCTACAATCGAACCGTGTTCCCTATAACTCCCGACGGCATCCGCTCCGCCGCCGTCCGCATACGCCCGCTCGCCAAACGCACTCCGGTACTCGCCTCAGCCGAATTCGACGCCGCCGCCGGCGCTCGGGTCTTCTTCAAGTGCGAGAACCTGCAGACTGGCGGCGCGTTCAAGATCCGCGGAGCCTCCAACCTGATCCTGTCGATTCCATCGACCGACCTGCCGCGCGGCGTGGCAGCCTTCTCATCGGGTAATCACGCCATTGCGGTGGCCATCGCCGCCCGCCATGCCGGGGCCGCTGCCACCATAGTGATGCCCGCCGATGCGCCGCGCTCCAAGCTCGAAACCGCGCGCGCGTGCGGCGCCCGCATCGTGCCGTACGACCGCCTCCGGGAAAGCCGCGAGGCCATCGCCGCCCGCATTCTGGAAGAATCCGGCGCCACGCTGGTGCCGCCTTTCGATCATCCCATGATCGTGGCGGGGCAGGGAACCGCGGCACTCGAGTTGCTAGAAGACGCACCGGACTTGGATGCTCTGATTGCGCCGGTGGGCGGCGGCGGCCTGCTCGCGGGCTCCGCCATCGTCGCCAAGGATATCCGCCCCGCTATCCGTCTCTTCGGCGTTGAACCGGCCGACGGCAACGATACTTTTCTCTCGTTCCAGGCTGGCGAGCGCCGTTCTATCCCGCTACCCCAAACCATCGCCGATGGCCTGCGCGCTCCGCAGCCGGGCGCACTGACTTTCCCCATCGTCCGCCAATTGGTCGAGCAGATCCTGCTGGTTACCGACGACGAAATCCGCGCGGCGGTCATGTTCCTGCTCAACAGGCTCAAGATCCTGGTGGAACCCAGCGGCGCCGTGGGCGCGGCCGCGCTGCTATTTGGAAAACTGCCCGGCGGTCTTGGGAAGGTCGGAGTCATCCTGTCGGGAGGCAATATGGATCTCGATCAACTGGCCGGGTACAGTAGTGTCGGAATGCAGGGATAAATTCTTCGCCGCGCTCCCTGCGCTTGATAGAATCGATGCAGGATGTCCACCGCCGCGCCTTCTCCGTCGTTACGTAGCCTATTCTCCGAATTGGAACAGTTGTTCCAAACAGAAACGGAAGCGCGTGTTTCCACCAGCGTGCAAGCCGCCGAGCGGGCTATGGCGGAGCATTTGAATCAGTCTGTGCGGCGCTTGCGCCAGGCCGCTACATTCCCCGAGATTGCCGCCATCCTTTGCGACGCCTCGGTCCCTTTCGCCGACGCTTGCGCCGTCTTTTACATTACCGGGAATGTAGTGTGCGGCGAGCGTCTGCGCGGCGCCTCAGGCGAAGCCGCCGAGCGCTTTAGCGGCATCCGCTTTTCGGCAACCGAAGCGGCCGCTTTTGCCGGCGCCATTGAGTCGCGCGAGCCGGTGACGGCGCTTTGCTCCGCCACGGAGGTGTCGCCCGCCCTGGTTGAAGCTTTCGGACACGGGCCCGCCGACAAAGGCTACCTCTTCCCGCTGACTGTGGATCGCACCACGGTGGGCATGTTGTACGCAACCGGCGCCGTCGACAGCGCGGCTCTGGAGTTGCTGGCTCAAGCGACAGCCGCGGTCATGGAAGCGCGGCAGCGCCCCCAGTGGGATAGGCCTCCGGGCCTGTCGCGTAGCCTGTCGGATCTGGTGCGCATCGAGCCAGCGTCCACAGTGCCCGCTGTTCCCGCGCCGGATTGGGATCAGCTCAGCGCGGCCGACCGCCAACTACATCTGCGCGCGCAGCGCTTCGCGCGGGTGAAGGTCGCCGAGATGCGGCTATACCGGCCCGATGCCGTCAAAGAGGGACGCGCGCAGCACGATCTGTACACCGCATTGCACGATGTTATCGACGATAGCCGCGAAGCTTTTCGGCAAACGTTTATGACGGCGAGTCCGAGTATGGTCGATTACTTTCATGTGGAGTTAGTGCACACGCTGGCGAACGATAATCCGGCGTGGTTGGGGGACAATTATCCTGGGCGCTTGGTCTAAGTGGGGCGGCGCCATGCGCCGCCTGCCGGCCCTTCTACTAGTGGCCGCCGCGGCGTTCGGCCAAACCCCGGAATCGCTCGCCCGCGCCTATCGCGACGCGCCGACACCAGCCCGCCGCAAGGCGCTGGAGCACTTCGCGGCCAGCCGCAAAGACTTCAACGGCGCACTGGCGCACCTTACCCTGGGCGTGGTGTCGTTCGAACAAAAACGCTTCCCGGACGCCATCGCGCATTTGGAAGCGGCCCGCCCGCGCCTTCCCAATCTTTCCGACTACACCGCGTATTATCTCGCCGCGGCGCGCTTGGAAACCGCGGACTATACCGCGGCCGCACGGGACGCCGCCGCCGTGCCCACCGTGCCCTTGCGTTCCCCATTCGCGGCGAAATCCAAGGTGCTGCAAGCGCGCGGCCTGGCGGCTTCGGGCGCCGCTCAAGAAGCCGTGCGCGTGCTGCGGGAACGTTATGCGGATCTTCCGCAGCCGGATGGCGACCTCGGCTTGGCCATCGCCTATGAGGCTGCGCGGGACTTGCCGCACGCCGTGGAATATTACCAGCGGGTCTACTTTGAATACCCCACGGGCGATCCAGCCACGCGCGCTGCTGCCGCGCTGATCGCGTTGCGCGACGCCATGGGACCCGCCTATCCTGCGCCTACTCCGCAAGCCTTGGTGGAGCGCGGACACAAGCTGCTCGCGCAACGCGAATTCGCGCGCGCGCAAGCCGAATTTCAAGCGCTCGTGCCGCAACTCAGCGGCGCCGATCGCGATGAGGCCCGCGTGGGAATTGGCGCCGCCGAGTACCTTGCGGGCGATGTCGCGGCAGCCTATTCGCACCTGCGCTCACTGGAAATTTCCAACAGCGACGCCGAGGCGGAAGCCGAGCGCCTCTATTACATAGCCGAATGCGCCCGCAAGCTGAATGACGAAGACCAGATGATGGAGGCCGTTAAGAAGCTGGGCAAACACAACGCGTCGCCGTGGCGCTACAAGGCGCTGCTGTCGTCGGCCAATCGATTCCTGGTTACCAACCAACCCGACAAATACACGCCGCTTTACAAAGCCGTCTACGAATCCTTCCCGGATCAACCGCTGGCCGCGTCCTCCCACTGGCGGGTCGCTTGGGCAGCTTGCTTGGGCAGCTTACATCCGCCGCCGGCATGACGCGCGCGGGCTGCTCCGGGAACACCTGGAACGATATCCCGGACACCCTTCCGCCAGCGCCGCGCTATATTTCCTGGGCAGGCTGGCCGAGGCCGATCAGGACTACCCCGACGCGCGCGCCTTTTATACAAGGCTTGCCGCGCAGTTTCCGAATTACTATTACGGCATACTGGCGCGCGATCGCATGGCGCAGCCCGCCGTCGTGGCCGCCGTTTCTTCCGAGAAGACTGGGCAATTCCTGCGGTCCATCGCATTTCCGCCCCGAGTGCCCGCGGTTCCGAGACAGCCGGACGCCGAGACTGCGCTCCGCATCGCGCGCGCCCGCCTGCTCGAATCCGCCGGATTGCCGGATTTAGCGCAAGCCGAACTGCGCTTCGGCGCACGCAATGGTGGGCAGCCCTATCTGTTGGCCATGGAATTGGCGCGCGCGGCCAACACGCCGCACGAGCGGCTGCACAATATCAAGAGCGCCGCGCCGGACTATCTCGCGATGTCGCTCGAAGACGCGCCGGCCGCATTCTGGCAACTGCTGTTCCCGTTGCCCTATGAGAAGGATCTGGTACGTAGCGCCAAAGAGCGGAACCTGGATCCATATATGGTGGCGGCGCTGATCCGCCAGGAATCCGAATTCGAT
>JBEKTJ010000352.1:0-5896 GCA_049516155.1 Bryobacteraceae bacterium | reverse complement strand
CGAAGCCGGCCCAGCGCTGCAGCGGGTAGTGGTGCCAGGCGCGCCCGGCCATGTCTTCGTCCACGTGCAGATCGCCATGCGTAAGGATATCCAGGCCAGCGCGCTCCTGGTCGTTGATCACCACGGCCATGGCATCCTGAAACTTTTCGCGGAAGCGCACGTCGAGCATGCAGGTATCCAGCGGGCGTCCCCACATACTGACGTCGAACCAGCGCGGGCGGGGGAATGATCCTGTGGTGGTGCTGGGGAGAATCAGATCGGCGGTAGCGGTGAACATGGTTCCTCCAAGCGGTATTGTATATGGTATAAACTGCGGAAAGGATAGCTTCCAGCAAAGGCCCGTATGCGCATTTGCCGATTCATCGCCCTCCTTCTGCTAACGCCGTGGCCAGCGGCGCCGCAAGCCGCACCCGATCCAGCCGTGATTCAAGCCGGAACGCATATCGTTCTCGTCAACGTGGTAGCGAAGGACAAGCGCGGCAAGCCGGTTGCCGATCTCACCCGCGACGATTTTGTGCTGCGGGACAACGGCCAGGAACAGAAGATCGCGCTCTTTGCACTGGAGGAGTCCGGCGGGACGGCCGCCGCAGTTTCGAATTCGCCGGACCGATTAACCTTCACCAACCGGCCGGGCCCGGGTGTCGCGGCTGTGACCGTTTTCCTGTTCGACGAATTGAATACGAAGCTGACTGACCAGGAGTTTGCCAAGAAAGAGTTCCTGCGCTATTTGCGGGGATTGCCTGCCGCCAGCCGGGTCGCCGTTTTCGTGCTGGGCGACTCTCTGTCGCTGCTGCACGATTTTTCGGAGGATACCGCCTTACTGCTGGCAGCCATCGAGAAGCACAAGAGTCGCGTGAATCCCGAAGTGGACGCCGCCACAGCGCCGCCCGCCTCGTCCAATTCGCTCACTGGCGACCAGAAAACTACAGCGCAGTGGGATAGCTTCATGCAGGCGTCCAACCAGCCCTACGTCGGTTACTCCGAGATGGTGCGCGCGGCGCGCACGGCGGCGGCGCTCGAAACGATCGCCGGACATCTTGAAGGCATTCCCGGGCGCAAGACGCTGATCTGGATTTCGGGCGGATTTCCGATTCAACTGGGCTTACACAACAGCGTGGACAGCATTCCACAGAGCAACTCCACGGGGCGGTCGGGCGGGCGCGGCGGAAGGGGAGCAGGGGGGGCGACTGGCGGCAACTCATCGAGTTCGACTTCAAGTTCGACCCCGAGATCGTCGGGCCCGGGTCTGGCGGCCACGGAGTTGCCAGGCACTGCCCTTTCGTTTGAAAGCGACGTAGGACGCGCCATTCGAGCCTTGAATGAAGCGGATGTGGCGGTGTATCCAGTGGACGCGCGGGGTCTCACCGTGGCGCCGGTTTTCCAGGCCGACCGGAGTTCGATTGGAAAGCGGGGATCGCCCCCCAAAGCGTTCGGGGGACCCGATTTCAACTACGAAACGCTAGAGACTCTGGCTGTGGAGACCGGCGGCCAGGCGTTCCATCACATCAACGACCTAAGCGCCGCGATGCAGGAGGCAGCCGGCGATGCGCGAGTGAGTTACTCGCTGGCTTTCTCGCCCTCGGCCGCCAGCCTGGACGACTCCTACCATAAGCTGGACGTGACGGTGAAGCGGCCGGACGTGAAGCTCCGGTACCGGCCCGGCTACGTGGCGGCGCGGGACGCGGCCGTAGCTCCTTCACTGGCCGAAGCGATCGCGAATCCGGTGGCGCTAGTAGGCATCGGCTTCAGCGTGCATCTGGATCCGGTGGAGGGTGGTTACAAGGCCTCTGTGACCATCGACCCGCGCACGATCACGCTGCAACCTAAGGACGGCAAGTGGACCGGTTCGCTGCAGTTTCTGGTGGTGGTGGGGAAGGTGGAGCAACTGACTACGATTCCGTTGAATCTCAGCGACGCGACGTTTCACCAGGTTCAGGAGAAGGGGTTGGTGTTGGGTGCGCGAGTGAAGACGCCGCCGGGAACCACAGGGTTCAGCATGGGATTCCGGGACATTCCTTCAGGTTTGGTGGGGACCTTGCATGTGCCGTTATAGGGCTGACGCGCCGGCGCCATGTTAGCATCGGAAATCTATGAGCAATCCTGTCGTACATTTTGAAATCGGCTGCCGCGACAAGGCGGCTACCGGTCAGTTCTACGCGAAGCTGTTTGATTGGAAGATGGCGGAAATGGGGCCGGCGACCATGATCGACACCGGAGCCGGGGGTATTCCAGGCCACATCACGGCGCTGGGACACGAGCCGCACAATTTCACGCACTTCTATGTAACAGTGGACGATCCGCAGGCAACTCTCGACAGAGTGCAGGAGTTGGGCGGCAAAACACTGGTGCCTCCGGTGGAAATTCCCACCGGTATCTTCGCCTGGTTCAGCGATCCAGAGGGCAATACGATCGGGATCTGGAAGCCGAAGTAGCGGCTACGAGATTTGGTTTTTCGAACATCTAGAGGAGGGCAGATCGCCGGCCGTTACTAACTTGGCGATGCGGTGCTCAGGAACCGGCGGCGAGGGCTGGAAGCACTGTTGCTGGATGACGCGAAGCGTGGCGGGAAGTTCGGCGGTGGCGCGCGTGACGGCCTCCTCGAGCACGCTGGGCACGGCGCAGGCGCGCAAATTGATGACCAGCTCGTGGCGGCGGGCGGGCGAGGCGAGCAGGTCGCCTTCGACGGAAGGCTCGTCGCCATTGCGGCAGATGCCCGCGCGGATGTAGCCGCTGGGGGCGCGGTCGAAAATCTTCAGGTGTGCGATGGGCGCGCCGGCGCGGGTGAGTTCGGCGTCGAGGCGTTCGAGCAGCGGTCCTACGACGGAGGCGGGCGCGAGTGCGGTTTCGAGGCGCAGTTCGCCTTCCCAATTCAGCCAGCCGAGGGCAGCTTCCGCGGCGGCATAGCGGGCGTAGTCGATATCGAGGAGGCGGGTTCCGGCGGATAGGCGGCCATTGAGAGTTTCGTCAAGCCAGGCGGCTACACCTTCTCCGGTTACGGCGCTGATGCGGCGGGCAGAGGCAGCGCATGGCGCTGCCCCACTGGCTTTGGCGCTGGAATCGAGGTCGGATTTCGTGTAGATGACGAGGTCGGCTTCGTTGATTTGGTTTTGGAACAGATAAGCCAGTTGGGGGTCGGCATCCGGCTTTGCGAATTCGGCGGCGCGTTGCGGGTCGACCAGCACCGAATATGGCGCCAGCCGGAATTGCGCGGCATATAGCTGCTTCAACGGCTGGAGCACGGTGGCGGAGAGATCCATGCAGCTTCCCACAGGCTCGGCAAAGATCACGTCGGGCCTCACGGCCAGGAGGCTCCGGGCAGCGGCCACGAAGTCTCCGAAGCGGCAGCAGAAGCAGGCGCCGGCAATTTCACCGGCATCAAAGCCCGCTGCGGTGGCCATGCGGGTATCGACCAGCGCGCCGCCTTGATCGTTGGTGACGATCGCGGCTCGAATGCCACGTTCATGCAGCAGGCGCGCGGCGCGCAGCAGCAGCGTGGTCTTGCCCGCGCCGAGAAAACCGCCAACCAGGACCAGGGTGGGACGATCAGGCAAGCAGCACCAACTCTTCGCCGGCGTGGATAGTAAGTTCGTCGGTGAATGTGAAGATGTCGTGGTTTAGCGCGGCAGGCGCGAGCTCGATCAAACGTGTGTTCAGTGTTGCGGACGGCGTTGCCGCAGGTCCGGGCGTCAGTGCGATGCTACGTAGCGGCAAGTTGCCTTCGGTCACGGCCAGCGTCACGCGGCGGCGTCCGCCGTCGGCGGCATGCGTGAACGTGCCCCAAGCGGGCGCGGCCGACCAGAAGCATACAAACTTGCTGCCGACGCCGCTACCCAAGAGCGGTATTATGGAGGCGCTCTTCTCCGCGGCGTGATAGCGGAAGCCGCTTAGCGCCACCCTCGCGGACCATGCCCGCATAGATCATTGTGGCGGCGCCCTGGTATTCGAGACCGGTCCAGGCCTCCGCGAAATAGGGGAACGGAACCTCGGGGCGCTTGCCCGTGCCGTAATCGCAGACTACCATCGCGGCTTCGTCGTTCAACACGTAGGTGCGCTGCACGGAATCGTGATCGTAAAGGTTGCGCTTGTAGTTGAACTGCCAGATAGACTTCACGGTTTCGCGAATGTGGGCCGGATCGACCAGCGGGCCGAGTCCGGCCACGTCGGCCAGATACTGGCCCATCAACTGATCGAGCAGGCAGCCATCGCCGACCTGGAACTCGGGCTTTTCGGGATTTTCAGCGCCCATGTCGCCGACCGTGGCGGGCGCGATCTGGTCCTTGGGGATGCCGCGCACCTTCTGAATGTAATAGCGGTCGTTGAACAGGTTGGCGTCGATCCACTGGCTGCCGGTTTCGAAGAGCTTGTGGTAGTCTTCGGCGGACCGCGTATCGCCCACGGCGCGGGCCATCTCCTCGGCCGCCCGCAGGCCACCTAGATAATAGATGCCGCAAAGGGGATTGGGGCCGTAGAACTCCACGTCGTAGGTGTTGTGCTGCACGCCGTCCATGACGCCACGGCGCTGGGAATCCCATCCGCCGGCGACCCAGGCGAAGGAGACGGCACGCTGCACGCGGGGCCAGAGATCGCGCAACCACGCGATGTCGCCATAGAGGCGCCAATCCAGATACGCCTTGATAATCTGGCCCATCTGGCCATCGGCGGCGGCGTAGTGGAAGCGCTCTTTGCCATCGGGGAGCAACTGGCGGAAGCGCATGCCGCCCTGGTCGTCTTCGGAATATCCGAAAGCCGCTTTGCGTAGCGAACGGGCAAGCGTGGGAAAGAGATGCTGGGTGGCGGTTTCGTAGTTCCAGACGTGCGTGCAATTGCCGAAGCAGCAACCGGTGTGATCGTTGCTGCCTTCGAAGCCGTGGAATTCGCCATCGGCGGTACGGAAGCAAGTCTGAGTGACAAGCGTGGAGAGGGTGGACATGGCAGCATCGCGCACGGCGGGCGGCAGGGTGCTGTCGCGCATGGCGGCGACGAAGCGGCGTGTGCGGGCTTCCAGATCGGGCAGGTTTTCGGCGGCGTACTCGGCGGCCTGCCAGGCGCCGGCGAAGCGCGTGCAGTAGTGATTGCCGATGATGGTGTGCTCTTCGCCTTTGGGTGCGGTCCAGCCGGACCACGCGGGCGTGCGATTCGGGAAACGCCAGGCGAGCAGGAAGGTGTAGGCGGCCTCGGTGCCGGGCGCGATCTCCTGCTGCAGGCAGAGCGAGCCGATGGGCTTGCGTTGCGCGGCTTCGGGGCCGAGTTGGCCATCGTCCGAGAAATCGTCCCAGAAAAGCAGGGGGCTGGTCCACCACTTGGCGTTGATCCAGCCGCGGAGATAAGTGAGCTTGCCTTCGGGCTTGACCAGGCAGACGGCGATATCGCCCGCTTGCGGGTCGTCGGTGGGCATGCCGGGGTTGCTCATCAGCAGACCCTTGATGTGTTCAGTTTCGCGGTATTCGATGACGCGCTGCTCGCCGGGGTGGCGTTTCGCCACATCCTGGTTGCCTGCGCCAATGGGGTTTTCGATGGACCAGGCGATGGAGACGCGGGCGGCATCCTTACCCGGATTGTGCACACGATAGCGCAGGATGGCGACCGGCAGGCCGGACGCGTCGGCATCGAGCGGGATGAAGGGGCTAAACGCTTCGAGGGAGACGTTGACCGGCAGGCGGGAATCGCGAAAGGCGATTTGGGCGATTGGGAACTCGCCGGTGAACGTCGCGCCTTCCAAGCGGGTGAGGCCGGGCGCGTTCTTGGAGCCGAGGCCATCGGGACCTTCGTAGGGCGGCATGAGGCGGGCTTCGAGGACATGCGCGACGGGCTTGCGGCTGCCGGTCTGCGCCCAGATGGAAGCGAATGCGTATTCGGGTGAGCGGCCCTTATCGGGGCGGTTGAAGATCTCCCAGTC
>JBEKTJ010000351.1:0-4148 GCA_049516155.1 Bryobacteraceae bacterium | reverse complement strand
TTCGGCATAGGTCGCGTTGGATAGTGCAAAAACGCGGTCGCCGGCCTTGAAGTGCTTCACATTTGCGCCCACCGCTCGTACGATGCCACTCACATCGCGGCCTAGGATTGCCGGAAACGACAACGGAGAATCCTTCTGGCGCATGCCTGAACGCAGTTTCCAGTCGATCGGATTAACGCTCGCAGCGGCTGCCGCGATCAGTACCGTACTTCCGCTAATCTGCGGTTCGGGAACGTTGTCTTCAAATTTCAGCTTCTCGGGACCACGATACTCATGCAGTACCACTGCCCTCATCACGTATCTCCCAGAGCTCCAGGTATATTCTGCCTCAAAATCAGATGCACGGGAGCCGACTCGCGTCTCAACGGGATAACTTCCGGCTTGCCCGAAATCCGCCCAGAATCGGTGGGGGTCCATGGAATTGTTGGGCTTGAGGATGAAACGGGGGCGACGGTGCGTGCTTCGTGGCTGCGCTATCGATTACTTTTCTCGCAGCAGGATCACGTCGGAGGTGTTCTGGGCGCGGGCGACGGCGAGGGTTTTTCCATCCGGCGACCACTGAAATTCGGCGATGTGTTCAGAAGTGAAGTTGGTGATCTGGTGTCCTGGCGAGCCGTCGAGCGGTTGCACAAAAATGTTATCCACGCCCTGATCGCGCACGATGTAGGCCACGGATTTTCCATCGGGAGTGGAGCTCATAGCATTGGTAAAGCCAGTCCCGCCTCCTGTAGCTATCCGTGGATCGGGTTGGAACAAGATAGGAGCGGACTGCGAGCTTGAGTCCAAGGTTACCAACGCCAATTTGCTGAGGGCTACACTATTCGGGCCGCTTATATCCGCATCGAAAATCAGCCGCTTTCCGTCCGAAGAAATAGCTTCGCCTGCGCCAAATCCGTACATGTCATGAACGTCGCTCGCGGGCACTGGCTCCGGTTTCCCTCCTTCAAGGGGCACTTTCTTGGAAAAGTGTGGGACCACGTCGGAGTAGTAGAGCCATTTTGCATCCGGGGAACAAACCGGAAAACGATCAAAAACTCCGTTGGTGAGTTGCGTCGGGTTCGAGCCGTCGGGGTTGATTCGCCAGAGATGGACCTGGTTCGTGCCTCCGTGGAACGCCCAAGCAACAACGATGTAGTGATCGCCGCAGCGCGCCATGTCCGCGATCCAGGAGTTCGGATCATTGAGTATGGTGGTTCGCTGCCCGCCATCGAGACTCATCGTTTGCACGCTCTGTCCGTCGGAAACGAGCAACTTGCCGTCGGCCGTCCAGGCGACGGACTGCACATCCTGGGCCTGCGTCAAGGGCTGGACGGTAGCAGTTCCCTGAACTCCGGCGCCGGGAAGCAGGCTGAGACTGTACGCGGTCCTCACCTGTACCGTGGCAGCGGTCTTGCCGTCAGCGGACAGGGTTAGCGTGTCATACTCGTTCGTATCGCGAGTGATGGGTTGGATTTGCCCTCCGCTGTGAGAAACCATGCCGATTTGCGAGCGCACGTAACTCGGACCTTTTTGGTTATACCTGGCGAGAAGCCATTGGCCGCCTGGCAGCCAGGCAATGTCGAAGACAAGTTCATTCTTGAACGATGCTAACGGCTCTTCTTGCTTCCCGGCAACATCAAACGACTTGATGGTACCCAGCACATCGCCGAGGGTAAAGAGGGTGTAAGTAATCTTTTTGCCGTCCGGCGACCAAGCCGTGCTGCGAGGGAGAGCGCCTGCCCCGTTGGCGGCGATTTGCAGGATGGTTTCGTCACTGCCGTCGGAATTGGCGGTGAGCAGACGGTACTTGCCTACCTCTGGATCATTGGCGCGAGCGTAGGCGATGCGATGGCTGTCCGGCGAGAATGTAATCCCGGTATCGAGATCGCGGAGAATGAGCTGCGGCGTGCCGCCCAGCACCGGAGTGCGATAAAGATCCCATTCGCTCTGCGTGCCGAGGCCAGCCTTGCGGAAATAAACGTAGTTTCCGTCCGGCGAGAAAATCAGGGACCGGTAGACCGCCGCTGCCGGAGGGACGATCTGAGTATCGCTGCCCGTTGGCACGTTGCGCAACCACAAGCTCTGCAGGCCGTTATCGTTCTGCACATTCAAAACATATTTGCCGTCGGGCGACATGGCTGCTTGTAGTGCCTTGCCTGTGTTCGTGATCTGCGTGATGGTGAAATTTTGAAACGGAGTTGGTCCGCTGCGGCTGAACAGGGAGTAGACGCCGAAACCGCCAGCGGCGAGCAGAACCAAGGCCACTACCACGACGGCTGCAAGGCCAAATTTGTGCTCCCGTGCAACCGCGCTCACACTCGAACCGCTGGACGTGACCTGAGGTGCAGAAGATAGCACCGCTGAGGACTGCGCGGCCGGGCTAGCCCCGCCCGCCGGAGTCTGCCAGGATGTCGCACGTTGCTGCTCCGGGCTCTCGGCTGCTTCCTGCGTTTGGACCGCGGACCGGTGTCCAGAACCGCTATCCCGCTGCAGACGCTTTAAGTCACTGCGGATCTCCGAGGCATGTTGATAGCGCATGTCCCGGTCTTTCTCAAGGGCCTTGTTGATGATTTCTTCCAGCCGGGCCGGCAGATCGGGATTGAAGCGCAAGGGTTGTAAAGGAGCGCGATTGAGGATGGCGTCAAAGATAACGGCTGCGGTATCACCGTGGAATGGAACAGTGCCGGTGACCATTTCATATAACACGGCGCCGAAGGAAAACAGGTCGGTGCGCGAGTCGAGTTCTTTACCCTTCGCCTGTTCTGGCGACATGTAGGCCACGGTCCCAATGGCCGTGCCCGGACTGGTGAGGTATTCAAGACTGACGCCCGCGGTTACGTCGATTTCTCCGGGCGTTGCAGTCTTCCCCGTTGCCGGCGTCAGTTTGGCGAGGCCGAAATCGAGAATCTTGGCGTGTCCGCGCTTGGTAATAAAGATGTTGGCCGGCTTGATGTCGCGATGCACGATACCCTCGCTGTGCGCGGCGTCGAGGGCGTCGGCAATTTCAATGGCTAAAGACAGGACTATCTCGATCTCCATTGGCCGCCCGGCGATGCGGTGTTTCAGCGTCAGGCCATCCAAAAACTCCATGGCGATGAAAGCCTGGCCATCGTGTTCGCCAATGTCGTAAATCGTGCAGATGTTCGGATGGTTCAAGGCAGATGCCGCCTGAGCTTCACGTTGAAAACGGGCAAGCGACTGCGGGTCGCGGGCAACTTCCTCCGGCAGAAACTTGAGGGCGACGAAACGGTGCAGCCGCGTGTCTTCGGCTTTGTAAACCACGCCCATGCCGCCACCGCCAAGTTTTTCGACAATGCGGTAGTGCGAAATGGTTTGGCCGATCATTCGGAAGGTGAATAGTTTTTGGGTCGCTTCATATTACGGAGACGCGATCCGGGAGTCAACGAACGGGCGCTCTATCGTGGTCGCATGGAACCCAGCATGATCATGTAAGGAGTAACCGCGGATGCTGTGAAATAACTCCCGAGTTGTCGGCTACTCGGAAGTTGGCCCGAAACGGGCTTCTGGGAAGCGCGCCAGATCGGTAACGACAAGTCGTCTTGTGGTCAGTGATTCATCACAAGCGAGCCGGTCGTTTCTGGTTAGGGAAATGCCCAGGCTGTATGATTTCTGCATGGCCGCTATCGAGACGAGCGCATGAATGTAAATCGGCGGAGTTTTCTGGTGCAGGCTGGCGCGGCGTCCTTCAGCACAGGGATTCTGGCCACGCACGCGTTAGCTGCGGATGGCGTGAGCGCAATTGATCGCGCCCGGATGCGATCCGTGGCTGCCTTCACGGCGGAGACGCTGAGTACGGATCATCCGATGCCGTTCGGCGCAGACATTGTGAGCACGGCTACCGGTGAGCGGCTGATGCGCGCGGTGAATCGCGTGGGTCCCGACCACGATCCCACCGCGCATGCCGAAACCCTCACAATTCGACTCGCTTGCGCAAAGCTGGGCTCGGGATCCCTTAAGGGCTACACCCTGTATACGACGTGCGAGCCGTGTGCGATGTGCATGGCCTGCGCTCTCTGGTCGGGCCTAGACCGACTGGTCTTCGGTGCCACGATTGCCGATGCGGGCCGGTTCGTTTCACAGATTAGGATCCCGGCGAAAGAGGTAGCCCGGCGGACCGACCTGCAATGTGTGGTGGCTGGGCCGGTCGA
>JBEKTJ010000350.1:0-4186 GCA_049516155.1 Bryobacteraceae bacterium | reverse complement strand
CAGCAGCGCCTGATACTCCGCTGCCGAACGAGTCGATACGGGAGACTGCCGGAGGATCTCGTGGAGTTGTCCCTGCGCCTCGGCCTGCAGTGATTCCCATCCGGATCGGGGACGTGCTTGCGCCGCCAGGATGCGCTCCACCGCGGACCAGGAGAAAGCTCGGTAACGGGTGGCACGCGCGAGCGCCAGCGCCAAGTCCTCGCGGTGATATGTGGCCAGCAGGCCCAGCACGCGTGCGGCTTCATCTTTGCCACGGCGCCTGGTGCGGACCAGTTCGTCGAGGAACAGGACGCCCTCCGATCCGAACTCTGCAAAACGCTGTTTCAGTAACTCGTATTTCTGATGGTGATCTCGCTCTGGAGAATGTTCGGGAACAGTGCGCTTCTCCCCATTGATTCCGGAAGGGTACAACTCATGGCGCGCGATCTCCTTCACGTCAGGGCCGTAGACGATCAATTCCTTCTCGGTGATGCGCACCGGCAGCAGTTCTCCAATGCGCTGCCACGGCACGGAGTAGAAGTTCTGCAGGTACGCCACATGACCTTCCGGATTCACCGTCCGTTAGAAGACCTGGGCGGTGTCGTAGGCGCGCGCCGGCAAACTCAGCAGATGCGGTTTCTCTTCCTGGTAGAGATCGATGGGCCGGCGTTTGGTTTCCCGGTGCAAGTGCACGTCGGCGATGTCGGCCAGCAAGAGCGCGGCGGTCTCGTTGAGGTGCTCCAGCGAAGTGAATGTGCGGCCGTTGAGCAGGTTGGTTTCGAGGTAGGCAAATGGCCGTTCCACTTTACCTTTCGTTTGCGGCCGATGGGGGCGGCATGCCCAGGGTTGATAACCGTAGTGCGTGGCGAAAGACAGGAACCGGGTATTGTAAATCGGTTGGTCGCCGTCATAGCCGGTCACCACCACTTTCATGTTGTCGTATAGACAGGTGGCGCACAAACCGCCGAAGTATTCGAAGGCGCGCACATGTTCCCGGACGGTGGTGACAAAGTCCTGTGTCTCCACAAACCGCACATACTGGCGGCGGGAGTAAGCCAGAATGTAGCTGAAGGCATGCACCCGGCGACGCCCTTCGGCCGTGAAAGAGATATCGTACGGCGAATAATCCATCTGCGATTGCACTCCTGGACCGGTCTCGAATCGCTGCACCGGCAGTTTCGGCGCGTGCGGCCGGAGCACACGCAGCCGGTCCCGCACGATCGTGTAGCGACCCTGGAAACCCAGTCGGCACAACTCCTCATGCAGGCGGACCGCCGTTATGTTCGGATAGCGCTCCAGCAGCTGTGCGATGTGATCGGCGAATGGGTCCAGCACGCTTGGCCGCCGGGGGCGCTCCACTTCCACCGGTTCCGCTCTGTGCTGTTCGTGACCCACCAGCACGCGGGCCACGCTCTTACGGGCGACTCCCAGCAGTTTGGCAATGCGGCGCTGCGAAGCGCCTCCGTAGTGCAAGCGGATGATCTCATTGCGCGTCGATTCCTTCATGTGCGCTCCAGTTCGCCGACAAAGTCCTGGCTCAGCGCGGCTACCGATGCGGCGTCCCGCGCCAGTCTTTGGAAACGGGGCAACAAGATCACGCGATCCTCCGGCGTCAGCCCCGTGCGCCCTTGGTGCGCCAGCCACACTTCCATGCGCCCCAGCACATCCAGCAGCAACCCGACGCGCTTCCATACCTGGTTCCCGGCTTCGCTCAGCCGCGGATCGCGCACCGCGGGGAGCACTCCCTTGGCCTGCGAGAGCGCTTCACGAGGATGCGCCAGGAGATACTCTTGCTGCCGACGTTCGGCGCACTTTAACCACAGGTCCACTACGCCGCCCAGTTCCGCGCTCGACAGCGCCTCGCGCCGGATCGCTTCCAGCACTTCCGTCTGGTTGCCCTCCGGCAACCGGACGATCTGCCGCGCGGCAGTGGGCGTCAACAAGCCCACGCGCAGTTCGTCCCGAGCCTTGGATCCCAGCCGCTCGATCAGCGCCAATCGCCGGCACACCCAGCTCTTGTGGCGTCCCAACAACTCCGCCACTTCCACCTGGCTCAATCCGTCTTCCCGCACCAGTGCCTGGATAATCCAGGCTTCTTCCAGTTCCCGCGTGCGGCCGCCGGCGCGATTCAGCCCGTAGATGGCGGCTTTCGCCGTGCGCTCATCGGCCTCCATGAGCCGGGCAGACAAACGCGGGATCTGCGCCAGACCGCGCACGGCGCCCAAGCGTTTGAATCCGTCGATCAGTTCGTAGCGCTCTTGGCGCCGGCACACGACCACTGGCGACAACTGCCCGTAGCGCTCTAGCGACCGTGCCATGGCGCGTTCCGCTTCCGGCACGTGTAAGCGATAGCGTCCGTAGTGTTCGCCGATCTCTTCCCACTTCAGATCGAGCAGATGGTCGTCGGCCCAGCGCAGCACTCGCATCCCCTTCCTTGCGGGACAGGTTGAATGTAAGCCAGCGGCGGCGCTGGATCAATATGTCACGGTTAACTCGCGATGCCATTCCCACCGCCTGGACACAACGCCGCGCGCCGGATTCCGCTCAACCGGCGCGTGTCCTTTGCCAATGCCGCTCGCGCTCCCAGACGCGCTCCATCGCACGCCGGCACGCGTGCGAGCAGAAGTGTTGCAACGGCGAGCGCGGCTGGCGCAGGAACTCCGCATAGCAGCCGGGCCGGTCACAAGAGGCATCGAAAAAACTTCTTAGTGATTACCCTCGCGGCCTCTGGTACAGCTTCGCCTGTTGGTCGTTTTCGGTTCTTGACGCGCTGCCGGTAACGGCGGCTTTGCCCGTTGCGCCTCTGTTTGCCTGTCGCCCTGGCCCGATAGATCTCCTGGGCCTTCCACTGCGACCAGGCCCGCGCCGCCTTCCGGCACGGCTCGCCGCAATACCGCTGCCGCGCTTGTCGCGGATGAAACCACCGCTCACATCCTTTGAGCAGGCACCGCCGCGAACGCGGGACACCCCGCTGCCGGCGCGTCACCCGTCTTGGCGGGCTGCCCTCTTGATTTTCGGGATGGCTTGTTGGATTCTCGGGAAGGCCCATGGGAGGTGATTGCTCCCAGAAGCTCCTGCTCCGGAGGGGATGGCACTCCTCTCCGGGGCGCAGCAGGTCTTCGGATCAATACGCGATCCACAACTCTATCGCAAAGATGGTCCCCGCGACTCGTCGTTTTCCCGCCGCCTCTTTTTCTCCGCCTACAGCGGCGCGGATGTCAGTCTTCCCTGGGACCTCTCTTTTCCCGAACCAGTTCTTTTTTCCTACTGCCGGTCAGTCAGTATCTTCTCTTTGAAACCAGTTCCACCGCAGCCGGTGTCCGGTCGCCGCCACCGAACATTGGCGGCGTGGTCCCCGCCGGTCCGCCGAAATGGCGCCCTCCCCCGCCGCCGCTAACATAAAAAAACTCCAAGCGCTGATGCGGGATGCTAGCGTCGATCTGTGGGCCCTCGACGAAGTGCACTTTCAGCAGCATGGCTCTCGCGGTCGGATGTGGATTCCGCCGGAAACCAAAGACCCGGTCCTCTACCATCATCCGACCCGCCGCAGTGTCGGATACTTCGGAGCCGTCCGTTTGCGCGACGGCCGCTTCTTCCAGCGCCGCGAAGATGGGCGGTTTAACGGCCAGACGTTCTGGGACTTTCTGAAAGATCTCCACGAGGCGAGCCGGACTGAAGGCCGACGCGTGGTGGTCATCAGCGACAACGCCAAATATCACCATGCGCGATTGCATGCGATTTGGCGGGAGGAACAGATCCCTGCTTTTGAGCTCGACTTCCTTCCGGCCAACAGCCCGGAACTTAATCCGATCGAACGGGTCTGGAAATTGACGCGCCGCCTCTGTCTGCACAACCGCTATTTCGGGTTCATCGAGAGCGTCGTCGAGGCCGTTGAGTACCAGTTCCACCAATGGTCGGATGGGAATGAAACCCTCCGTCGTCTATGCGCAATAATTTAAGACGCTATGTTTAGCATCGTCCTTGTGCACCGCCTGTGCAACCCAAATGGCTTGCGCTGCGCGGCCCGTCCAGTTGGCGGCCGGCGATCCAGCGACGATGCCGTCGAAATCTCCTGGGTAGCGCTGCGCCTCTTTCAGACCTTGCTTGCCGCCGGCCGAGCAGCCGTTCCAGTACGAAAAACGCGGCGCATCGCCGTAGAAAGCCGCGATGATGCACTTGGATACCGTGGTCATCTCGTGCTCCGACC
>JBEKTJ010000349.1:0-4845 GCA_049516155.1 Bryobacteraceae bacterium | reverse complement strand
TCGAGCAACACGCGAATCGTGGCTTGGGCCGGATATTCGGCATCGAGTTTCCCCAACAGAGCGATGAAGTCCGCGCTGGCGTGGCGATCGCTGACGATCTCCGTAACCCGGCCCGTATGCAGATCCAGGCCAGCCAATAGCGATACTGTACCCAGTCGTTTGTACTCGCCATCTCGCAAATGGCTCGGGTACTGATTCGGCGCGGGGGGGCGGTCGGGCGCAGTCGTCGCCAGCGCCTGAATGGCGGGCTTCTCATCGTAAGAGATCGTCACAGTGGATGGTTCCTTCAACGTGCCTTCCGGCAAACCTGCGTTTACGATTTCAACGTCCTTGTAGACGTGCAAAACTTCGATCATCTTCCTTTCAAACTCCGGGTCCCGCCGCTCCACGTAGTAGCGGATCCTGTGCGGCCGAACCTCGCCCTGCGTCAGGATACGATGCAGTTTAGATCGGCTCAGTTTTCGCAAACTGGGATGGCCGCCACCACGCAGTGCTTCCGCACGTGGCTCTGCAGCAGAGCGTACGTCCAGAGTTCATAAGAGTAGCCGAGTTCCTTGGGCTTCTGGCAGGCACCATGCAACACAAAGGCGATCGCTTCCGAACACACAACGCGACGGTGTGACGATTTACGCCGTTGGCAACAGCGACCGCATTGTCACTGACGCCATTGGCGGACTCCAAGAGAATGGCCGCGTGAAGCACTTGCCGCTTCTCCGCACCCTAGGTTGACCATGACCAGTTGACGGCCCGTCTCGCCCCGCCGTTATTCGTTGATGAGGCGGCGCCTTGGAGAGGTCGCATCCTATTGCACTCCTGGCATCTACCTGCTTAGCGTTCAGACTGGGTCGATCACCGTCACGGCAGCGGACGGGGAAAACGACCCTCGAAAAACACCGTTTTCAAATGGCATTCCGATCGTCTCCGATTTGTCGCCCCGGTGAGGGAGTTGCATGACTAACCGTCGGAGTGAGTCAGCCGACCCTGCCCCACGAAGAAATGTCAGTGGGGGTGGGAGTGCGAATGCGGCTCTTCGGCGGGGATCACGCAGCCGCTCTCCGCCACCGCGCAACCCACATGCTCGAACTGCACCGTAGAGTGGCGAATATGAAAATCGTGCGCCAGCATATCGTTGATGCGTGCAAGGATGCAGTTGCTGGCGGATGGGGGCACGTCCTCAATGAGCACGTGACAGCTTAGTGCATGAATGCTCGACCCCAGGCTCCAGATGTGCAGGTCGTGTACATCTAGCACGCCTTCGACGCGGCACATGCAGGCGGTCACCGATTGCAACTCGATGCCGCGCGGCAGGCCTTCCAGCAGAATATTGAGCGACTCCTTAATGATGTCCCAAGCCGTCCACACGATCAGCACGCCAATAAGGATGGAGAGTATGGGGTCCACCTGGATCCAGCCGGTGTAGCGAATGACGAGCGCGCCCGCGATTATGGCGGCGGACCCCAGCAGGTCGCCCAGCATATGCACGAAAGCGCTGCGGATATTAATGTCGCTTTGGCGCGCGGCGCGCAGTCCCCACATGATGCCGCCATTAAGCGCCAAGCCCCCCGCGGCGACCAGCATCATCACGGTTTCGCCCACGGGGGCGGGATGCCGTAGCCGCTGCCAGCCTTCGTAGAAGATCCAGACGGCCAGCGCCACCAGCGTTGAAGCGTTTACGAATGCCGTGAGCACACCGGCGCGGTGATAGCCGTAGGTTTTGATTTCGTTGGCCGGCCTGGATTGCAGATAGACGCCGAACCAGGCAAGCAGCAGCGCCAATCCGTCGGTGAAGTTGTGGCCGGCGTCGGAAAGCAGCGCCAGGCTGTGCGCCTGGATGCCGGCGAATATCTCCACTCCCACGAATGCAAAAGTGGCGACCTGAGACCACCAAAGGATGCGGCCGGTCCCGGCGCCATGGGAATGGGAATGTGAGTGCAGACAACCTCCTGCTACGATTTTACCGCCGGAGAGCGGGTCCTGGAGGACCCGCGAAGACCTGGAGGTCCGCCCCACCAGGCTGCTAGACTGAATCTTGCGCGCATGAAAATTCTGATGGTGGCTTCGGAGGCGGCGCCTTTCGCCAAGACCGGCGGACTGGCCGACGTCGTCGGGTCGCTGCCCGCCGCGTTGAAAGCCCTGGGCCACGAAGTCGCGGTTTTGTTGCCGCGTTACGCCGCGGTGGACCTCAAGAGTGCGCGGCGCGTGTATGACTCGCTGCCCGTCTGGCTTCCGCCCGCGCGCTACGACACCTCCCTTTATCTGATCGAAGGCGAGACGCCCTTCTATTTCGTGGATTACCCGCCCCTCTACGACCGCCCCGGCCTCTATGGTGAAGATGGCGTGGACTATCCCGACAATCACATCCGTTTCGCGGTCCTGGCGCAAGCGGCGCTGGCGTTCTGCCGGCGCGTATGGCGGCCGGATATCCTGCACGGCCACGATTGGCAGGCCGGGCTGGCGCCGGCCTATCTGCGTACCCTCTATGCCAACGACCCCACCTTCCTAGGCGTGCATTCGCTATTCACGATTCATAACCTGGGGTATCACGGGCTCTTTCCAGCCGCCGCACTGGCGGATATCGGGCTTGCCGGAACCGAGGAGTTCGAGCCAGGCGGCCTGGAGTTCTTCGGCAAAGTCTGTTACCTGAAGGGCGGGTTGAACTATGCCGATGCGCTGAATACGGTCAGCCCCACTTACGCGCGCGAAATTCAGACTCCGGAATATGGTTTCGGACTGGATGGAGTACTGCGGGCGCGCAGCCAGGTGCTTTCCGGCATTCTGAACGGCGTGGATTACACGGAGTGGAATCCGGAGTCCGACCCACTGATCGCCGCACATTATTCGACTGGCGATTTGAGCGGCAAACGCATCTGCAAACAGGATCTGGTGGATGCGTTTGGACTACCGGCGGAGGCCATGGAAGCGCCCTTGATCGGAATCGTCTCCCGGTTCACCAGCCAGAAGGGCGCCGATCTGGTGGCGGAGGCCGCCGATGGCCTGGTTAACGAAGGTTATTACATGGTGGCGCTCGGCGCGGGCGAGCCGCAATACGAGGAGCTGTTCCGCGGCATCGCGGCGCGGCATCCCGCGCGCATCGCCGTGCGCATCGGATACGATAACGCATTGGCGCACAAGGTCGAGGCGGGCGCGGACCTGTTCCTGATGCCCAGCCGCTATGAACCTTGCGGCTTGAACCAGATATACAGCTTGAAATATGGGACGGTGCCGGTGGTGCGCGCGACCGGCGGCCTTGATGATACCATCGAAGGTGGGACGGGTTTCAAGTTTTGGAACTACTCTGGAAGCGCATTGATGGGCGCTTTGCGGGCTGCGCGCGAGGCGTTCGCCGATGCGGAAGGTTGGCGGGCAACGATGCTGGCCGGCATGGCCAAGGACTTTTCGTGGCGCGTGTCGGCGGCCGAGTATGCACGGCTTTACGAGCGTTTGGGCCTCCGGATTTGAATCCGGCGCGCTGCAAATGGATCTAAATCTTATAGGAGCGTAAAAGAATAATGGCGGGTCAAAATACCCTCACCTTCACCGACGGAGGCTTCGACCAGGACGTTTTGCGGTCGGAGGTGCCGGTTCTGGTAGACTTTTGGGCCGAGTGGTGCGGCCCGTGCCGGCAGATGGGACCGACCATCGACTTGGTAGCCCAGGAGTACGCCGGCAAATTGAAAGTTGGAAAACTGGACGTGGACTCCAACATCAACACGGCGGGGCGCTACAACATCCGCGGTATTCCGACCCTGCTGCTGTTTAAGGACGGCAAGGTAGTCGAACAGCGCGTGGGCGCCGTCGGCAAATCGGAAGTGGTGCGGATGGTTGAAGCGCACGTCAGCGCCGTAAAGGTTTCATAGCCCGGGAAGTGCGGCCCCGGCAAAAGCCTATAGTCGCGGCCGCGCCTCAGGCTGATCGTCCGGTCGAGTGATTCCAAGGGCTTCCTGGCACGGCACGCAATAACGGGCCCATGGCAGCGCCTGCAAGCGTTTGGGCGGGATGGGCTGCTCGCAAGCAAGGCATACTCCATAATCCCCCGACTGCACGCGGTCCAAAGCTTCATCCACCAGCCGTAGCTGTCCGTAATCTAAACTGTTCAAGCGCAGTGAGACGAATTCATCGTGCGAGAGTTGCGCTTGGTCTTCCTCGGCTACACGTCCCATTTTGGCGATCGTATCGAACTTCACCCCCATACCGGAAACCACCTGTTCCCGTTTCTCGATCAGCATTTGACGATACGTTTCCGTTGAATTTGCTAGCACTTCGCTGGTTGCCCGTTTGTTCATGACCCGGCCCCTCCCTGGCTAAACTGGTCGTTTCAGACCGTAAGCACTTTAAATGGTTAAGAAACGGTAGCAAAGTTCTCACCGTAAAACAAGCCTTATTTTTGGAAAATGCCGGAAGTCAGAAGTCGGACCCGTAAACGGGGATGGCGGCTCCGGTGATCTCCCGTCCCGCTTCGGAAACCAGGAAGGCCGCAATACTGGCGACGTGCTCGGTTTGTACCCACTTCGACGGGTCCGCGTTGGGGCTGGCTTTGCGGTTGGCTTCAGTGTTCATCGTGCCGGGCAGGATGGTGTTGGCGGTGATCCCCGCGTCTTGATTTTCAAGCGCGGCCGTGCGGATCAGCGCCACCAGACCGGCTTTGGAGGTATTGTAGGCGCTCAGATTCGCCGCGGGCTCGACGGCCTGCCTGCTGGAGATCGCCACAATGCGCCCGCGCCGTGCCTGCCGCATGGGCGGAATCACGACGCGCAAAACGTTAAACGCCGCGCGCAGGTTCAGGTTCATCATCAGGTCCCATGTATCGTCGCCCGTTTCCGGAATAGAAGTACCGCCGGCGAATCC
>JBEKTJ010000348.1:0-8498 GCA_049516155.1 Bryobacteraceae bacterium | reverse complement strand
GGTCCGCTCGCGAAGCGCGGAGCGCCGGCAAGCAGCCCGCGAATAAGGCGACCGCCGCCAGAGCCAGACAGGCGGACGCATTTCGGTAGTGGGGTCATAGCGTGGATACGGCGTTTTTAGAGCTTAGCGGGTCGAGCTTTGTTCAGTTCTTCCAGCATCCAGAAATACGCGGGCAGCTTGACGTGAACGGTCATCGCCGTGGCAGTCGCCCGGCCAAAGACGATGCCCTTCTGAATGGTTGTGGCGACCGCATAGGCGGGGTAGCCGAATAGAATGTAGCAAAGGGTTGCATACGTGTATTCCGCAGGCGGCGCGATCAAGAAAACACCGACTATGCACGCACCGCCAAGCACCAGACCGATAATCTGATTTCTCGATAGGGCACGCGCACAATCCGCACAGTACGGGACTGGGACCTTCCACCATGCCAGCCTTTGAGCGACGACGTAGTATCCAGTTTGACGCGTCGTCGTTTTCTCCTCGACACGGACGGTGGCTTCGGGCGACCCGCAGACCGGACACATCGTTGGAAAAACGGCGCTCTGCGTATATAGGCGGATGAGCGGCCATCGCAAGAAAATCAGTTGTCTAAGAATTCCACCAACCGCGCACGCCGCGAGCGCTGCCAATGCCACCCAAAGGGTCATTTGACTGCCTCCCTTGTCCAAGGCCACGCCTGCGTTCGCTCTCTTGAGCGTTAAACTGTAGAGTTAAACGCAAAGCGGGGCGTTCCGTGCAAGGCCACCCCGCTCTGGATGAATGCGAGTCACGCTCAGCGGGCGGCTATGGAGAATTATAGCCCATGAGCCTCCCGTCTGGATCTGGCGCATACTTGCGGGAGGCGCATGGCGGGCATATGGAAATGGTTCAATCGTTATGTCTGGACTCCACTCGGGCATATACTTCGGCTGCGGGCCGTCCTTGAATTACTCTTCCTCAAAGGAGCGTGGTCGGGCTTCTGCAAGGCGGTCGCCGTGATAGTTCTCCCAGCTATTGCGGCGCGATGGGGTGCCGTCCACGCCTACCCGTGGCCCTTGTTGGTGGTGATCGCACTTGCGGCCTATGTTCTTTTGGTCCAAATCGTCCGAATACCCGATCTCGTGCGGCCACGTTGTCGGGCCAGGGTTGATTATGAGACTTGGCATGCCGGTGGCTTTAATACCCGTCTACCAACATTTGTGCAAGAGAAAATGTGCCCCACTTGGGTGGCGTTAAGAAACACATTATCCGAAACATGCGAGGCGGTACGGGTCCGGATCGTATGGTTGAACGATAACAAGAGTAAGAGGTTTGAGGTTCCAGAGGCGGACTGGTACGTCATTAGAAAAGTAGAAAAGACCGAGACTTGCTCATGGGCAACGCACCCTGACCTTGAGGGTGGCGAAGCTCAATCCTTCGTTCTTTTTTGTACTGACGAAGAGCGTAGAATTTGGGTACACGGGCAGCGCGGATCGGCATTGGCGATATTTCAAAACGAGGAGCATTGGACAGCGCGGGTGACGGTAACATCGGATACCGGCGAGGGTTTTGAAGGGATTTTTGGGTTTAAGTTATCAAGGTACCTTGGCTTCGTCCCGGACACTCCCCCATTCACTATGAAGAGGCGCTTGCCGCCGAATCTTCGGTAAAGGACCCCAGTAGTTCTCAGCGGTGATCCAAGAGTTTCCGGAGAATCTGTTCGGCCAGGGTTGCGCCGTCCATATGGCTCCGCCCTTCAAATACCATCCTGACGCTATCTGCGGCAGCCCAACAGAAGCCGATTTCTTTTCGGCTAGACTCCTCGTCCGCTCCTTCGTAGGATCGGGTATGCACCCAGACTGCTGCGGTCGGAGATACCTTACCCCATAGCACCTCGATGCGAATGTGCGGGAACCCATTGCGAACCACCGAAAAGCCCTCGTCAAGCACGGAATATTCTACGTCCTTCGCGGGGTCTCCATGGAAGGTCTTTCGGAGTTTCTCAACCTGTGTCTTGACCTGGCTAACAAATTCATCCCACAGGGCCGGAGCCTTCGCGGCAACCACATCCGCATGGCGGTTCTCAGTTTTCGCGTTGGTCTCCGCCCGTTGAGCCTTTACCTCTTCGTCGCGTTTTAGTTTGTCAATCCAATCTTCCATATCGCGCTCCGTTGTGAGTTCAAGGATAATGCGCAGGGTTGTCATGCGCAGAGAAGCTCCTCCAGCCTCCAAACGTGATCGGTTACGTTCGCTTCCATCGCGGGCGTAACGCGGAGCGAGCCGTGGACCCGGCAGAAGTTATAGTAGGCGAAGTGAAGGGCCAGCGCGGCCTTGAGATTGTCCCAGTTCTTCGAGAATGCATACGTCAGGCGCGTGAGCCGCTTGCACCACTGGCGCAAAGTCCCATTCTGCCGCTCGACGTGCGACGTGCAGGCGCGCTTCAAATCGGGGTTGCCTATTATCACCTTCTTTTCCAGGGTGACGAATTCGCCGGGGCTGTAGCGCTCACGGCCTTCCTCCTGTTTGGAGTAGACCTTGATTATTTGGCTGTAGTCCGCGCGGTCATGAAGCCCCGCATTAATGGCCCCAACATAAGGCTCGAAGCCATCCGTACAGACCTCGAAGCGGCCCGGCGCCGTGGCTGAGCGAACCTTTGAAATGAAGTCTTCGGTGTTGATGCGGTCCCGCCGTCCCAGATGCCAAGCCAGTACGAGCTTTGTGGTGCGCTCCACTGCGATGAAGGTATAGGCGTCGCCGATTTTATCGTCCTTGGCCTCGAACGGAAATTTATGCGCTTCTTTCTTCCGCACGAAAGTCCAGATCTCATCCATTTGGAGCTGGCCCACCGGGACATTGCGGACGCGTTCGGCTAATAGGCGTTCGCATTTCTCGCCCACGAGTTTCAGAGTATTGAGCACTGTTCTTTTCTCAACATCGCACAGACGCGACGTGGAGCGCACGCTGTTGCCCTCGACGAGACAATGGACGATCCGCTCGACGGTTTCGACGGGCAGGCGCGAATCCTGGCCAAAAGGCTGCTGTTGCGGCTCAGCGAAGCGCTTGCCGCACTGTTGGCATTTCCAGCGCTGTACCCGGTTCCGTCCGTAGAAACCGGCTTTCACCATATCGGTCTTGCAATTGTGGCACGTCATGTGTGGACCCCTTGAAGTCCGCACAGCAAAAGCCGATAATGGGGTTGCGAGTCCGCTCGGCTTCGGCTGTGTGGATAGTGGCCCCGATCAGCGTTAGAGCGTTGGTCGGGGCTTTTGCTTTCACTCTTCAATTATACTTAACCCCCTCAGTTATGTCAATGGGGAACCGCTTGCTTTTCATAACGGGGTCAAATATAATTGAGGCGTGAGAAAACCAAAGTTTCCCGACAATATACGCGCTTACTTCGTCAAGATGGGAGAGCAAGGCGGGCTGATCGGCGGAAGGGTCAGGGCCGAGAAGCTAAGCCCCGAGCGCCGTAAGGAAATAGGCCGGAATGCGATAGCGGCAAGATGGGCGAAGCGGGATAAAAAAACTGCGACGGGTATTAAGCCCCGCTGAGGATGCGTTCTAATCAGAAAGGCCCCGGATCGGAAAATCCGACCGCAGGGCCTCCCTGGATTCCGGGGCTGACTCAGGACGCTTGTACCGGACCTGAAATTTAACCCCGGAGAAAGGGGGAGCCATTATGAGGGGAGTCCTCATCGTGGTGGTCGTCCAGCGCGAGGACTGTTTTGCGATCCTCGTTATCTGGATATAGCGGACCGGCCCCTGCTTCTTCCGAAGCGGGGGCCTTCCCCCAGAAAAAAACACTATACGTGGCGGCGAGAAAGCCGCTACACACTAGCTTACCTCCTGCCGCTGCGGACATCAACCGTCCGCAGCAGCAGCAGCGGGAGTGGTTTTCGATTTGTATCCACGCTATGACCCCACTACCCTCCTTTTCCTATTGCCCATTCTGCGCCGAGACCATCAAATGCGAAGCGATGGTCTGCCGATATTGCGGACGCGATCTTCCGGCCCTACCTTAAGAAACATTTCCTAACCTTCCCCAACTTCCAACGTATATACTTTGGAACGTCTCCGGTAGAACATCTGCCGGAGTATAACAAGCCTCATGGGGAAGAAGCCCGCACAAACCGATATTGCCATCGCCTATGCCATCGAGCGGCGTTCGGAAGAAGTTCTACTGGTAGAGCACGGATCGCTCTATCCCGCTCTGCACCGACTGGAGGACCGCGGCTGGATCGCCTCTTTCTGGGGCACGTCGGAGAACAACCGCAAGGCGCGTTACTACCGCCTCACGGCTACCGGGCGCAAGCAGTTGAGCGCGGAAATGAGCCGCTGGGAACGGGTGGTGCGCGCCGTCAACCAGGTCCTGCGGCCGGCGGCGGAGTGACGCACATATGAGCTGGCGTCGGTTCCTGAAGAGGCGTTGGTGGGACGAGGAACGCGCACGGGAGATCGCGGAGTATCTCGACACCGAGACCGCCGACAACATCGCGCGCGGCATGCCACCGGCGGAAGCAGCCGCCGCCGCCCATCGCAAGTTTGGCAATCCCGGATTAGTGCGAGAGGAGATTTACCGTATGAACACCATCGGCTGGCTGGAGAGCACCTGGCAGGATCTGCGCTATTGCGCACGGGCGCTCCGCCTGAGTCCCGGATTTGCGGCGGTGGCGACCGTCTCGCTGGCGCTCGGAATCGGCGCCAACACGGCCATTTTTCAATTGCTGGACGCGGTCCGCCTGCGCAGCCTGCCGGTGCAAAATCCGCAGGAACTCGCCGAAGTGAAAATCGTGGGCGGCAACCACGGAATGGGCATGAATCAACAGTATGGCGAACTGACGCGGCCAATCTGGCAGGCGATCCACGATACGCAACAGGCCTTTTCAGGGACGTTTGCGTGGAGCGCGAATCAACGCTACGTGGGCCGGGGCAGCCAAATGCGCAACTTCCGCGGGCTATGGGTGAGCGGCGACTTCTTCCGCGTGCTGGGTGTGCGGCCTTGGCGCGGGCGCCTGCTCATGCCCGAGGATGCCGGCGCGTGCCCGGCTACACACGCAGTGGTCAGTTACTCGTATTGGCAAAGCCAGATGGCTGGGCGCGACGTTGGCCCCGGCACGAAGCTGGTAGTGGATAACGACCTGGTGGAAATCATCGGCGTGACGCCGCCGGAGTTCTTTGGCATGTCCGTGGGGGACAACTTCGACATCGCCCTGCCCTTTTGCCAGCCGAAGGAAGAACTGCGCCGCGATGTCTTCGAGGTCTCGGTGATGGGCCGCCTGAAGCCGGGCTGGACGCTCGCCCGCGCTTCCGCGGAAATGCAGACGCTTAGCCCCGGCATTTTCGAAGCGACCGTTCCGCCAGGCCGCGACGCCCGGTGGAGCGCGACTTACAAGGACTTTCGGTTAGCCGCCTATCCGGCCGCGCAGGGCGTGAGTTGGCTCCGCGAATCCTACGATCGCTCGCTGTGGCTGCTGCTGGGAATCACCGGCCTGGTGCTGCTGATCGCGTGCACCAATCTGGCCAACTTGATGTTGGCGCGTGCCAGCGCCCGCGAGCGCGAGTTCGCGGTGCGGCTGGCATTGGGCGCGTCGCGCACCCGCTTGGTGCGGCAGTTGCTCGCGGAGAGCGCACTGCTGGCCGCCGCTGGGACCGCGCTAGGAATCGCCCTCGCGCACACCTTGAGCGGTGTGCTGGTCTGGGCGATTTCCACGGAAGGTTCATCCGTGAATCTGGATACCGCGATCGACTGGCGCGTGCTTCTGTTCGCCGCCGGCGTCGCTATCCTGACGTGCGTCGTATTCGGCGTGATACCCGCGCTCCGCGCCGCCAACGCACAGCCGGCCGCCGCCATGAAGACCGGTGGACGCGGCACGACCGCCGCCCACGAACGCTTCTCTGTGCAGCGCCTGATGGTGGTCACCCAAATCTCCGTTTCCCTGGTGCTGCTGGTGGCCGCGCTGTTGTTTGTGCGCAGCTTCCGGAACTTGATGACGTTCGATCCGGGGATGCGGGAAAGCGGCATCGTGACCGGATTCCTGGGATACTGGCAGTCCAATTTGCCGCCCCAGCGCTGGGCGGAGTTCGAGCGCGAATTGTTGGACGAAGTGCGCGAGACTCCCGGCGTACTGGACGCCGCCACCACCACCAACACCCCGCTGACTGGAGGCAGTTGGGAGCACGGGATTCGCATCGGAGGGGTCGAAGGCAACTCGAAATTTACCTGGGTCAGTCCGGAGTATTTCGACGCCATGGGCATCCCGGTGGTTCGGGGCCGCGGCTTCAGCCAGACCGATACCACCGCCTCCCCGCGGGTCGCGGTGGTTAACAAAACGTTCGTGCGCAGGTTTCTGCGCGGCGCCGACCCCATCGGGCAGACGCTGCGCACCGGTCAAGAGCCCAACTATCCGTCCACGGTCTACCAGATCGTCGGGGTGATCCCGGACACCCAGTACAACGACCTGCGCGGCGAGACGCCGCCAATGACGTTCGCGCCGGCCGCGCAATTCCCCTCACAAGGCCCGTGGATGGTGGTGATGATTCATTCGAACGCGCCGCCGGCGGCGATCGGCGCCACCATCAAACGCCGGCTCGCCGCCAAACATCCCGATGTCATCACAGAGTTCAGCGATTTTCAGAAGCAGATCCGCGACGGGCTAACGCCGGAGTGTCTCGGGATTCTTCGGCGTGCTGGCCGCGGTGTTGGCGATGATCGGACTCTACGGCGTGATCTCGTTCCTGGTGGCGCGGCGGCGTAATGAAATCGGCATTCGCCTGGCGCTGGGTGCGGAACGCGGGCAAGTGGTAGCTATGGTGATGCGCGAAGCTGGGCGGATGCTCGCGATCGGTATCGTAGCAGGAGCGGCGCTGTCGCTGGTTGCCGGCCGCAGTGCGGGATCGCTGCTGTTCGGATTGAAGCCGTACGATCCGCTGACGCTCGTGGGGGCGGCTGTGCTGCTGGCGGGGATTGCGACCGCGGCCAGTTTCGTGCCGGCGCGCCGTGCATCGAATCTGGACCCTATGGCTGCGTTGCGGGATGAGTAGCGTAGGTGGGGCAGACGATCGTTTTATGTCGTCTGCCAGCGCTCGGCAAGGAGGCATACCACGAAAGGCGATGGTCTGCCCCACCAAAGTGAACAGTATTAGCTGATCGGATCGCCGCCGGATCAGTGGGAAAGAGTTGGTTGCAATCAGTGGGCAGATGTGAGCGGCTCGGTGTGAATGGTGGCGAGGTGCTGGCCGCGCGGTAAGAAGATCGCATTGGGGCCCGCGGGATCGGGCGGCGTTTCGGCTCCATCGATCTCCACGCCGACCGGCTTGCGATTCAGCACCGCAATCGCCCGAGCGGAACTCTTGTAAGCCAGCTCGACCGAGTGCGGGTCCACCGACTGCGCGGAAGTCAGGTCGCCGGTGAAGCTGGTGACTTGCAACTCGGGCGACTGGCCGCCCGCCTCCACGGAATGCGCGCCCGCGGGAAGGAATAACAGCGAACTGTTGCGTACCGCCCAGGGCAGGCCGTCTACCATCGCCGGTCCCGCCCAGCGCAGAGCTACACCTTGCGGAGAATCGATTATAAGCTGAGGCCCAGCGGTTTCGGCGCGGCTCACAACCGCGGCGGACGCCGGCAGCAAGGACAGGTCCGGCGCCAGAATGGAGTTTTCGAAATAGAGCGCGACCTGGGCAAAGGCGCCCGCCGCCGAGTGCACCACTTCGAAAAGTTCAGCGCCGGTCTGCTGCTTGGTGGGGTAGACGTTCTGGTAGCGATCCACAATATTCAGATCGATGGCCAGCCGATCCTGCCGCGGAGTCAGCGGGCGGTACCGGCGCGCGATCTCCTCATAACGCTGCGGCGCTTCGTTCCAGACCGTGGCCGGGTCCTCCACCAGGAAGGTGAAATTATAGCGGTCGAGCAGCGGCAGAAGCTGCGCGGAGTCGGCGCCGATAGCGTCGCGCATGGAAGTATCCAGGCGGTCGTCCACGTGCGTCAGGACGATATCCAGATTGTTGCGCGTGCGGCGAATGCCCTCGATTTCGGCCAGCCACCGCTGCTGCATGTCGCGCGCCAGCTTAGCCCGATAGTCCAGGAAGGCGCGTTGCGAGGCGGCATCCTTACGGGTCTGGAATAATTCGATGGGGTCGAAGCCGCCGGCGGTGGCGCGGAACTGGGCGCGCACGTTGTCGTTCATGGGCGTGAAGCGGGAGGGATTGCCGAGGCCTTCGAGCGATTCAAAATACAACTCAGCGAGGTTGACGCCATCCCAGTCGAAGCGCCCAACCAGATCCTGAACACCGGTGGCCACGGCGCGGAAGCAATCGGGGTTCGACAGGTTCATGAGCTTGCGCCAGTCGAGCTGGGCATCTTGCAACACGCCTGTTTTTTCACGCCATTTGGGATGGTCGTCCCAGAACTTCTCGCTGACGTGGGGCAGTTCGAGCCAGGCGTAGATCAGGATGCCGTTGGCGTGGCAGGCGGCGATCAGGCGCTTGAGGTAGGCATCGCGCTCGGGATCGGAGTCGTAGAAATGCCACGCGGCCACGTGCAG
>JBEKTJ010000347.1:0-4295 GCA_049516155.1 Bryobacteraceae bacterium | reverse complement strand
TGGACGGCAGGCCGGCCAACGTCATGCAAACAGTGAAATCGACAAACTGAAACCCTAGGCCGGGCAGCAAGGCAATCCAATCGCGATGGGCGGCTGGTACGCTGGCGGCACATACTTCCACGTGGCTGCTCCGCGCCCACCGATCCAACGCAGCGCACACCTTCCCGGTGTCGGCCGCCACGCGATTACAATCCCCGCAGCGGTACTCGCCCACGGGAAAGCCAAAGATCCGCCCATCCCATGGCAGCAGGCCCACCAGCCCCATCTGAGGGTCGCCGGCGCAGAGTTCAGCGTGTTGTACCGCAAAATCATTCAACGCCATTCGACCTCATCGTAACGTGGCCCGGTCTGGTTCGGCAAGGCGACGCTGCGAATTGTCTGGCCTACACGCGATAGTCCGGTTAAGGCTAAAATCTACCCATGGCAAAGACCCGCATTACGGAAGCCGCCAAGCACGGCTCTCCTGCTCAGCGAGCTAAGGGTCTATTGCATAAGGGTCAGGCGTGGTTCCCGACCCGGAAACACGCCGTGATCGGCTTACTTTTTGTGCTTCTCCCGATCCTTTGTGCGCATCGGCTTCGGACGTTCGTTCCTCAGCCATTAGACTCCACTGGGACACTTCGTCCGATCCTGTACGCGTGGTTCGTGAGCTTAACCCAGCTCTATTCAAGCCCGGATGAGGCGCAACAGGCCTGGGGGACATACTGTATCGTCGCCGTCCTCATTCCTGCGATCTTAGCGTTTTGGAATTACTTTTACCGCGATGTCCGCGGTCCGTTGTCATTACGCCTACGCAAGGTGTTTGGTTCACGTCTGGTGCTATTCGTAAGCATTGCATTGTGCCTATTCGTTTGCCGGTTTCCTTTTTTGCTAGCCAACGAAATAAACCCCGATGAAACGTTTTTCATCGCCGCGGCGGAGAAGTTATTCAAAGATCCGGTCTTCTTTCGCGCAGTCGACTTCGCCACCAGCGGGCCGCTTAACGTCTATCCCGTAATGCTTCCAGCCTTATTCGGGTTTTCGCCGGATTATGCTTCGACCCGCCTGCTTGCGCTTGTAATTATTTTCGCGAGCGTCTACATCATCTACCGCTTCCTAGCGCTGCTCACGGACGACGCTACGGCACGCATCGCGGTGCTCCCTGCGGCAGGCGCATTCGCCGTTTTTAGGCAGGGCCAGTTCTTGCATTACACTTCCGAGCATGTCTCGTTTGTGTTGCTCTCGTTGGGTCTATATATTTGCGTCAGGACCTTTCAGCACCCTCAATCGTACGCCCGAAAGGTCGCGGGGCTGGGCTTGCTGACGGCGGCCGCGTTTCTGGCGAAAATGCAGGCAGTGCCCATTGTCGGTTGTGTCGGGATAGTAGCGATCGCTTATGTACAGGTCTGTGGGCATGCTGGACGGTGGTGGCGGCCGGCGTTGCTATTTGGGTTGGGTGCGGCGCCATTGCTGCTGGCGAACGCAATCGTATGCGCAGTGGCGGGAGTGTGGCACGATTTTTGGATGGAGTATATCGTCGGTAACTACTACTATGCAGAATCTCATGGCACGCTGACATCGGAGATGGCGCGATTTGCAGAGTTTGCTTCGGGAAGTACGGAGATTAGGCTGCTGGTTACGGGCTTGCTTGCCGTACTGGCTGCATATGCTTATCAGAAGCACCGGCGACCCGGCGCCGGCGAGCAGGCAGTCTTTCTGGAAACGGCTGTGGTGGGTGGTACGGCGGCCGTTGCTGCCAACTGGCTGTTGCTCACCGCCGGCGGGACCATGGTGAGCTATGCCACGATGATAGCACTGCTAATTTTGCCAGGCTCTTTTGTTCTTCTGTGCCGTAAGTCCAGATGGGAAGGAGGATCCGTAAAATGGTTCGGTTTTCTGATGGCGGCGGTTCTAGGTGCGGCGGTGACGGCCGCCTATGTGCCACACCGTCAATACCGGCACTATCTTCTATTGCTGGTGTTGCCTCTTACGATTGCCACTGCATGGCCGGTTGTGGCGGTCTCCGCAGAGCCCGTGGTTGGCGACCAGGAAGATCTTTCCGAACAGCGCCGTGCGCGGGCGCCCTTCCTGCTCGTATTTGCTGCTCTGACTCTGGCTTGCCAACTTGTGGAGGTCGGATCGGCCGTTGAGGCCGGAGGCTCACAAGACTTGAGGACTTTCGCATCAATATCTTCCACTGTTCGTGCTCCTGAAAGCGATTTGATCGATTCCCTAACCCAACCCGAAGGCACCATCTCGGTATGGGGGTGGAATGGAGGGCCGTACGTAGGAACTGGCCGGGTTTCGGCGTTGAAAGAGTTTATCGCCGGTCAGTTGTTCTTGGATAACCCGGAAGTGCGAGCCTACTATCGCGAGAGCTACCTTCACGGCCTACGGCTTCACCGTCCAGAGTTATTCATAGATGCGGTAGAGAATGGACGGGGACCGTTCGATCCCAGAAACCGCTTCGAAGTAATTCCGGAAATCAATTCATTTATCCAATCAAATTACGTGCACGTTCTGGATGCGTATAAGGAGCGATTTTATATCCGGCGCGATTTAGCCCGCAGCGTCGCCGGAATTGGCGATGCGAGGAAGTGCGACGCCCAGGCAACCCGGTGTTTCGAAGCGAGCGCCGGAGTAGAGATACCGGCGGATCTGCCGCCGGTCCAAATGCCGGAACATTCCCTGGTAGAGGCGACGTTCACTCCCGAAGGCCAACAGGATCGTCTGGCAACCGTCTTCAGCAATGAAGGCAGCGTGACCGTGCACGAGGGCTTTCAATTTCTGCATATGGAAAACGACCGCTACCGCTTAGGGGTCGGATGGGGACCGGAAGGGCGCCTTTCGGAAGAGATTTGGCTGCCACAGAGAAAACCGGTCTATCTGGCGGTCGAATTCAATGGGGTTGCGGTCACGGTGGTCTGCAACGGCGTTAAGCGATTCGAAATGCAGCTTCCAAAACGCATGCTGGACTCGCCCGCTCCGATCACGATAGGTTCCTGGATGGAGCACCAGCGCCGATTCCGCGGGAACATCCAATTCTTCCAGATCCGCAACCTTGGGCAGGAGCAGCGAAGCATTAGGGCAAAAGGCCGCTAGCAGGCGCCAGGCGGAAGTTGTCGAAACGGAGGACGAGATTTCTGGGATCCGGTGCGGTGGATCGTGGGGCCATACAGGTAAACACAATCGTATGGTCTCCTGGTGGCACCGTAAACGTCCGCGTGTATGGCGCCTGACGGTTGCTCACGGCAAGCGTGTCGCTGAAAAACGGAGACCGGATCTTGAGCGGCGCTGCTTTTTCGTTGTCGGTTGAAAGACCCGTGCTCAGAGTCACGCGCCTGGGTTTCGACGATGAATTGTGAATCACCACCAGGCTATCGGGACCACACCACCGCCATTGGTTGGGGGGCGTTCCCTCCAGGCCATAACAACTGGGAGCCCATTCTGCGTCGATCGAGATATAGTCGGGCTGGGAGGCGGGGTCTACCGTGCAAGGCTCGCCGGGGGACGCCGCGCGAAGAACCAGGCCCGTGAAAGCGAAGCCGATCTCGCGCGGATCGCCGCCCACCGGACCGGCCTTCTCCGTATCCAGGGAGATGCGATTCACTCCGCCGGGACGAAGGGCATCCTCAGGGACCACGAACACGGCCGTATCGGGCACCGTCTTGGATAGAGTCCCCAGGGCTCGTCCGTTGATGCCCAGGCGCATGGGGCGTCCGGGAAATGCGTGGCCTGTCACCGCCAGGCGGAAACACGGTGCGGACGCGGCTTCCGCGGACAGAAGAAACGAGAGTGAAGCCCGCTTCTGCGCCCATGAGAATGATCCCTCGCTTGCATAGAAACCAGTTCTTTCGACTTCCGGCGCTTCGTGGGGACCAATATTTAGCGGCCCGGTTGTCCCCTCGGCCGGATTGTCTGTCACGGAGAAGTCCACGCTCCGATAGATATAGCGGCACGGGGAGTTGCAAACGGGCGCATGTCTTGCCACCCATAGCTTGTCGGCCGTCAGCATGTCCGGGCAGACATTTTCCCTCGAAAACATGAAGCCCCAGCCTGGACTCACACAGAACGGCTTGCCAATTCTCTGCATGGAATTTGCAATGCCTACCGCCAAAGGCCAGTCGTCATGATCGAATGCGATGGCCATAGTACCGAACCGCGCCGATGGAGCCGCCGCGGCCGCCTGAAGGACCTCCGGTTGACTCTTGATCGCGGACCGCAGCGCGCTCCTTTCCACAACAACGAGAATCACCAACGAGATCAATGCCAGAGCATTTATGCGCCGCAGGGCCCGCCGGTTTAGAGACGGGCGG
>JBEKTJ010000346.1:0-4357 GCA_049516155.1 Bryobacteraceae bacterium | reverse complement strand
GATGGCGTGCGCGAACGGCTGAAGGGGCTGTTCGACGTTCCATCGTCGCTGGTGAGCCGCGTGGTTTTCGATCAGTCGCAGTTTGTAAAGACAGCCATCCGGACGCTGCTCGATGAAGGCGGAATTGGCCTTCTGCTTACGTCGCTGATGATTTTGGTCTTTCTTGGCAGCCTGCGCGCGACGGTCGCCGTGTTTTTCTCTATCCCGCTCTCGGCACTGGCGGCATGCATTGCGCTGCAAATCGGAGGCAGTTCGATCAATACCATGGTGCTCGGCGGCCTTGCGTTGGCGCTATCGCGGCTGATCGACAACTCGGTGGTGGTGCTAGAGAATATTTACCGGCATTTGGAGATGGGCGATCCGGCGGCAGTGGCCGCGGAAAAAGGCGGCCGCGAAGTGGCTCTGCCCGTGTTGGCGTCGACGCTGACGCTGGTGGTCGTTTTCTTTCCCGTGACTTTGCTGTACGGCGTCAGCAAGTTCCTTTTTTCGTCAATGGCGCTGGCAGTTGTGCTTTCGTTATTTGCTTCCTACGTAGTGGCTATGACGGTGGTGCCTCTCTTCTGTGCGCGATTTATGGGACATAAGCGGCTTACTGACGTGCGCGGCTCGGTAAGCTTCGGGCAACGATTCAATGCATGGTTCAATCGGGGCTTCAACCGGTTCCTCGACATATACGACAAGCTGGTAAGCAAGGTGCTGCGGCGTCCGGCATTTTGCCTCGGCGTTTTGGGGCTGGGCTTCGCGGCCAGCTTGCTGGTGTTCCCGTTTCTGGGACTTTCGTTCTTCCCGCGCACCGACGCCGGACAGTTTGTCATCAATGTGAAAGCTCCTTCAGGCACCCGGTTGGACGAAACCGAGAAGGCGATGGCAAGGGTCGAGGCGCTCCTGCGCCGCATCATTCCGGAACGCGACTTACAGATGATCGTGTCGAACATCGGCGTCGATCCGGGCTTCTCCGCGATCTATACATCGAACTCGGCCATGCATACCGCGTTCGTTCAGGTGGGCCTCAAGCCCGGCCACAAAACGGACAGCTACGAGTACATGACACGCGTGAAGGAACGCATGCGTCAAGAGATGCCCGAACTGGCCGCGTACTTCTCGTCCGGCAGCCTGATCGATGCGGTGCTGAACCTGGGGCTCGCCGCACCCATCGACGTGCAAGTGGGCGGCAGCAATCAGCAGGCCAGCTATGCGGCCACGCTGGACCTCGCCCGCCAGATCCGGCAGATCCGCGGCGTGGCGGATACTTACATTCCGCAGGATCTCGATTATCCGGCGCTGCGGCTGGAGGTGGATCGCACACGTGCGGGCGAACTGGGATTGAGCGAGAAGGAAGTGGTGCAAAACGTCATCACCGCGCTGACCTCCAACCAGATGGTGGCGCCCAACATCTGGATCGATCCGAAGAACAACAACAATTACTTCCTGAACGTGCAGTACCCCGAACACCAAATTCGGAACCTGCTCGACCTACGTTCCATTCCGCTGCATGGCGGCGGCCTGAAGCGCCCCACGCGGCTGGACATGGTGAGCACCATCACGCACTTCGAGGCGCCCACCGAAGTCGATCATTACCAGATCCGCCGGGTGCTCGATATCTACGTGCGTCCGCTGGGCGAGGGCATCGGATCGATTGCCGGACAGATCGACGGACTAATCGCGCACGCCAAGTTGCCGGCGGGGGTGAACGTCACCATGCGGGGCATGGTGGAAGGCATGCGCGCCTCGTTCAAGAGCTTCGCCATCGGCCTGACGCTGTCCGTAGTCCTGCTATATCTCATTCTAGTAGCCCAGTTTCGCTCGTTCATCGATCCGTTCATCATTCTGCTGGCCTTTCCGCCCGGACTGATGGGTGTCTTGCTGACTCTCTGGTTGACCGGCACCACGTTGAACGTAATGTCGTTGATGGGGGTGGTGATGCTGGCGGGAATCACTATGTCGGATAGCATCTTGATTGTTGAATTCGCGCATCACCTGCGCCGCGAGGGAATGGCGGTGCGGGAGGCCGTGGCGACGGCCAGCCGCGTCCGGTTGCGCCCGATCCTGATGACCTCGCTGGCCACCATCATCGGCCTCCTGCCCATGGCTTTGAAGCTGGGCGAAGGCAGCGAATCGTATGCGCCGCTGGCCCGCGCGTTGATCGGCGGGCTAAGCGTCTCCATGCTGTTTACCGTCTTTTCCGTACCGGCCGGATTTCTTCTTGCGTACGCCACGCGTGCGGAATACCGGCCAGGCGAAGCTTGAAGATTTCAACTTCGGTATAGTACCAAACATCCAGTACTAAAGCGTTTCACGCCCTTGGAGGAATTTCTATCGAATCGATAGATAATACTTGACAAGGTGTGCCTAGTTGAGTAATTCTATCTGGAATAGGCCTCGCAGTTTGAATCGGCGCAAGATTTGAAAAGAGCATGCAGGCGAAAGATCGCCTTGATTGTTCTGGGGCTGTCTGGGCATTGCCGCTAAGTCAATTATCCAGATCGTAAATGGTACGTTACTCTTGTTTTCGGAATAATTTTTGACGGTTTTTGACGACGTTGGCGTGGAGAGCCTCCCTGCCGACCGTTACGGATCCATTGGAGGAGATTGCAAAATGACGAATTCTATTAAGCCCGTGCTGGCGCTCCTGGCGGCGATTGGCGCACTCACGGGGGCGGCCTACGGGCAACAAGCGGCTGCCTCAGGGAACCCGGTGGCCACCAAGCCCGATGTCCAGTCGGCCGGCGGCGGCTACGCCGTGGACGAAAATGGCCAGCCGCCTACACCTATTTCCACGGTGCCCCTGTTGTATCCCAGGCTGACTGGAACCTGGGCCGGGACCACGCCATCGCCGTCGCTGTCGGAGAAATTCAACCAACTGCTGCCCAAGTGGCTCCAGTTCTCGGGTGAATTCCGCGAGCGCTTCGAAGGCTACAGCGGTGGTAGCTTCAAGCATGATTCAACCAACGATTACGACTTGCAGCGAATCCGGTTGGGCATGGAAATCAAGCCTACGAGCTGGGTGAAATTCTACATCGAGATGCAGGACGCGCGCGTTTTTGGTATCACTCCGGCGCTACCGCCGTACAACGACACCATGCAACCGCGGCAAGCCTACATTCAGTTTGGCCCCTCGGAAGGAAACGGCTTCAGTTTGCAGGGTGGACGTATGGATATCACCTATGGCAACAACCGGTTGGTCGGCGATTCCTGGTGGACGAACGTCTCGCGCAGCTTTGACGGCGTCCGCGCCGCGTACCAGCAGGGCCGGTTCCGGGTGGATGTCTTCGGCGCCTCCGTTGTGATCATGCGCCAAGGTGTGATCGATCATCAGCTCGCGGGCAATAACTTATACGGCGCGTACGCCACCGCGAAAAATGTGATTCCCCACGCCACCTTGGACCTCTACGAATTCTGGAACCTGCGGCCCAGCTTCGCGCTGGTGCAGGAAAAAGCCGGACACCTGGACGAGTGGACCACCGGCTTCCGCTGGGTGGGCGCCCTTCCCCACAGCTTCGATTACCGCACCGAGATGGCATATCAGCTCGGCACGCTTTCGGTGGATAAAATCCGAGCCTGGATGGGCCACTGGGTGATGGGTTACACCGCTCAGCAAGCGCCGCTCCGGCCGCGCTTCTTCGTCGAATACGATTACGGCTCGGGGAGCGGGAACACCAAGGACGGCTACGACAACACGTTCGACCCCATCTATCCCAGCACGCACGACAAACTCGGCCTGGCGGATCAGTTCGGGTGGCGGAATATTCGGGATTTGCGATTCGGCCAGGAATACCATATCGCGCGCAAATGGACCGCGGCCACCAGCATCCACGACTTGTGGCTGGCCAACGCGCATGATGCTTTGTACCCGACGCGCGGCTCGAACATTGCACAGGATGTCGCCGGTACGGACGGCACCCACGTCGGCGTGGAGTTGGACGTTCAGGCTATCTACACGCCCACTCGCCAGACGCAGCTCGATTTCGGGCTAGGCCACGTCATTCCGGGCGAGTTTCTGAAAAAGACCACACAGGGGGTGGCGTACACATATCCTTACATGCAGATGGAGTACGTGTTCTAGTAACCGGCAAGAATGTGAGCGCCGTCGCTTATGATCGTGCGGCGCTCTTCAGCAGTTCACTCAGACCGTGAATGTCGGCGGGGCCGGCATCGCCGAGCACGAAATACACGAGCCCGCCTTCCGTCCATATCTCGCTGTTGAAGTCCAGCTTCCGGCGCAGCGAGTATCCCGAATTCAGCCGGCTCAGTTCGGCGCGGTTTTGGAAGATGAATACCGATATCCGATGTTTCCCGATCTCGAACAGCAGTTGTGCGCCGGGGCTCTGCTGGAAGTAGGCGAGGCGGCCACCGATTA
>JBEKTJ010000345.1:0-4375 GCA_049516155.1 Bryobacteraceae bacterium | reverse complement strand
CGGCGCGGTTAGCCGGCCAGCGCCAGATCGAGGCGGCGCAGACCTTCGCCGAACATTTCGTTGTTGACGCCCATGCCAATGCGGAAGCGATCGGGCATTTCAAAAAAACGGCCCGGCACAGCGGTGGTCTCGTATTCCGTCCGCAGGCGCGCGAGAAGCGCCTCCACGTCGCCATTATGCAATCGCAAGAAGGCCGTCGTGCCCCACGCGGTGCGTGGCGCGGAGACTGCACTCTGCCGCGCCAGGAAATCGGCGAGCACAACCCGATCCGCTTCCACCACTCTGCGCGCCCGCTCGCGGATATAATCCAATTGTTCGAGCGCCGCCACGCTGAGCAATTCCGCCGGGTGCGCGGGAATCGATCCGAACAGATCGTTGAGGCGCCACATCGCTCGCGCCAGATCCGGCTGCGCCAGAATCCATCCGCAACGCAGCCCGCTCAGCCCGTACACCTTCGTCAGGCTGTTCGTCACGATGAACTCGGGACCGAGATGGTACGCGGTGCGCGGCGTGTTCTCGTAGACCGCATCCAGGTACACTTCATCGACCAGCACGTGCGCCCCCACGCTGCGCGCCAGATCGCCGATTTCGCGCAACACCGCATCTGGAGCGAGAACGCTCGTTGGATTGTGCAGATTCGTGACTACGATCAACTTCGTCTTACTCGTCAGCACGGAGCGAATGGCCGCGGGATCGAGCGCATAGCCGTTCTGCGCGGCGCGTGCGAACCGCTTCACCTCGGCCCCCAGAAACAGCGCCGCCGAAACCAGCAACTCATACGCCGGATGCTCGATCAACACTTCATCGCCGGGATCGACGAGCGCCGCCATCGCCAGATGATTCGCCATGGACGTGCCGGCCGCGACCACCACGCAATCCGGATCGACGCCGCATTTGCGGGCAATCGCTTGCTGCAACGGACCGTAGCCATAAGTGCTGTCGCCGTTGATCTCGAGCGCGGGCTGGCGCGGCAGCTCCGCCAAGGGAAACGAGCCCACGCCGCTGGTGGCCAGGTTGAAGCGCGCCCGGCTCTGGGTCTTCGCCCAATGCATGTAATCGGAATGTCTGTGTCTCACTACAGTACCAATATACGGGAATGCTTACCAGCAGAATCGGGTCGTTGGAGGCCCCAGGCGGCTGCTGATAACATAGCGACAAATGGGTTCACCAGTAGGGCGCGTACTTATGATACTGCTTGCCGCCGGAGCGGCCTTCGCCCAACCCGTCCGCGACTTGGCCGCGGAGCGGCAGCAGGCAACCCAGCTCATGAGCCAAGGGCAGTCCGCTTCGGCTCTGCCACTGCTGGAAGATCTAGCCGCGGCCAACCCCGACGACGCCGCGGTCGAGGGCTGGCTGGGTTATTGCCTGTGGATCAAATCACGCAACAGTGCGACCCCCTAGGAGGCGGAGGCGCTGCGCAAACGCGCGCGGGTGGCGGGTTTGCGTGCGCGTCAATTGGGGAGCAAGTGGCCGCTGCTGAACGATCTCTTTACGGCGCTCGACAGTCCTTCAGCCCAACCGTTCACCCTTAACGCGGAAGCCAACGACAAGATGAAAGACGGCGAGCAGGCTTTTGCGAAAGGCGATTAAGCAGGCGCACTAGCGGCTTACTCGGCGGCGCTGAAGCTGGGCCCGCAACTCTACCACGCGGCCCTGTTCGCGGGCGACGTGTGCTTCCGCAAAAAGGATGTGGCGTGCGCGTCGGAATGGTTCGGCAAAGCGGTGGCCATCGATCCGGCGCGCGAAACCGCATACCGCTACTGGGGCGATGCGCTGATGGCCGCCGGCAAGACGATGGAAGCGCGCGATAAATTCATCGAGGCCGTCATCGCGCAGCCCGGTCCGAAACCATGGGCGGCGCTACAGAATTGGGCCAAGAGGAACAACTGCCGGTTGACGGCGCCCAAGATCGACCGGCCGAACCTCGGCGAGAATCCGCAGACAATGGCGATCAATCCGAACGACGTTGAGGACGCAGAGGGGACGGGGCGGTCCGCCGGGATCGGCTACTCGATCACCCGCGCCGCCTGGCGGCAGGCGCTCTTCGCCAAGACGTATCCGATGGAGGCGCAATCGGCATTCGCTGGCGGAAGAGGCCGCCGCTCTGGATGCGGTGGCTAATGCGATCGATCCGCTGAAGGCCGCGCACCTCGACCCGGAACTGGCGAATGTCCTGGCGCTGAAGCGCGACGGGCTGCTGGAAGCCTGCATACTTCTGAGCGGCGGCGCCGACGCCGGTGTCGCGCAGGACTATGCCGCCTACCGCGCGGCGCACCATGTTGAGTTGCGTGCCTATTTCGACAAGTACATCATTCATCCGGACGCGCCCAACTGAGGAAACGCACTGGGCTTAGTACTCGCGCGTCTTCTTAATCCCCGGCTCCGGGAGCGGATACTTACCCGATGCGTCGGCGCGCAACGGCGCAGGTCCGTCCATGGTCAGCTTATCGACATCGGGTGCGAACTCATGGTCGTGATTCATCATCTGATCGAACGTTACAAGCTGGCCGGTGTGCGCCGCAAAGCGCCCCATCGATGCGACCAGGCTGGCTTCCGCGCCGCGCTTGACCTCGTTGTACGGCTTATCGTCGCGAATGGCGGCGATGAGGTCGTCCCACTCCCAATCGTATGGCGAGCGCTCCGGCTGCGGAAACGCCCAGACCAAATTCTCCGGCGCCGGTTCCTTCTGGCCGCTCTGCCAGCGCGGGATGTTCTGCCCGGTGTAAATGCGCGTGTGTCCCGGCGTGTGCGCGTTGGTGGAAACCACGGCCGATCCTTTCGACCCGTGCAGATAGCTGGCAAACTCGTTGTGTACTCCGGGCATGTTGCGGCCATCGAAGAATAGGCGCGTACCGTCCGGGTAGGCATACTGCACCGCATACACATCGAAGTTCTGGTCCACCGAATCGCCTCGGTATTGGCGGCCTCCCAGAGCCATCGCCTCCACCGGCCAGGCGCCCTTCATCCACGAGAGCTCGTCGATCTGGTGGATGTAGTAGTCGCTGAAAACACCGCCGCTGGCCCACAGAAACGAGTGGAACAAGCGGATCTGGTACATCAGTTCGGACGTGCCCTCGGGCTTCACTGGCGCAGTGCCGCCGCTCCCTCCCATACGGTAGCCGCGCATCGCCACGATGTCTCCGATCTGCCCGTCGCGCACGCGGTTGAGCAGTTCCTGGCGCGCCCGGCAGTGCCGGATCATTAAGCCCACGCCGACCTTCAGGTTCTTGCGCCCAGCCTCTTCGCCCAAGGCGATCATGCGCCGTGTGGTGGGACCGTCCACGGTGACCGGCTTCTCCATGAATACGTTCAAGCCTCTGTCGATGGCGTAGCGGAAATGCACCCAGCGAAACGCGGGCGGGGTTGCCAGGATGGCCACGTCGCCCGGTTTCAGGCAATCCATGGCCTTGCGGAAAGCGTCGAAACCGATGAACTGGCGCTCCATGGGCACGTCCATCTGGGAGGCGAAGCGGCCGCGCAGGTGTCCATGGCTGTCGCTCAACTTTTGGGGAAAGACGTCGGCCATTGCCGTTAGCCTGATCGGCCCGTTCTTGATGCCCAATGCGTTCTCGGCGGCGCCCGTGCCGCGGCCGCCGCAGCCCACCAGCGCCAGGCGAATCGTATTATCTTCGGCGGCGTGTACGTGCGGCAGGGCGATTCCGGCCAGCGCCGAAACCCCAGCGACGCGTCCAGCTTCATTTAGGAACGCGCGGCGCGACGTGCTGTCTTTGGTTTCGATCATCGCAAATACCTCGTGGATAACGATAATCCATTTCACCCCCAGGGTGGTGGCTTGTGCCAACCTAATCTTAATGGACCCAGCAACAGGCTATCGCGCCTGGCCTAAGGCGGAGTTGCATCTGCATCTGGAAGGCTCCGTCGAGCCGGAAACCATGCAGGAACTGGACCCTTCCCTCACTCCGGAGGCGGTACGGGCCCTGTATCGGATGCGCGATTTTCAAGGATTCATTCAGTCGTACAAAGCGGTGGTGGAGCGCCTACGCACGCCGGAGGATTACGCGCGCATCACGCGGGCCTTGATGCAACGTTTGGCGAATGAGACCGTGCAGTACACCGAAATCACACTGTCCGCCGGCGTGGTGCTGTGGAAGGGGCAGGAGTTCGGACCCATTTATGCGGCTGTGCGGCAAGCCGCGGCTGGGTACGGGATTGAGGTGCATTGGATTCTGGATGCAGTCCGCCACTTCGGCGTCGCACATGCCATGCGGGTGGCGGAACTGGCCGCGCAGCGCGTAACCGATGGCGTGGTGGCATTTGGAATCGGCGGCGACGAAGAACGCGGGCCAGCGGCTTGGTTCGGCGAAGTATATAGCTTTGCGAAGAGTGCGGGGCTACGGCTGACCGCGCATGCCGG
>JBEKTJ010000344.1:0-4511 GCA_049516155.1 Bryobacteraceae bacterium | reverse complement strand
TAGTTGCATTGGTCGCCTGTTACCTCCCGGCGCGCCGTGCGATGCGGGTCGATCCAATGGCGGCTCTTAGATGCGAATAGGATTTCAACCCGTGGAGTGGCCAGCTACGGCCTTAATTACTAATATCGGACACACTCCCTGCCGGGCCGGAAGGGACGAGTCGAGCTCACGGCCCACCAACCGGACCTACTCCTACTACTACAGCTTGGAGGGGTTCTCGTGTACGTCTTGGCTTCAATGGGCGGTGTGAGCACGAACTCGTCCGCAGCGAAGACAGGAGCCCAGTCTACGCTTGCGTCACGTTGCGCGCTTTTGGACATCGAGGTGGGCGTTTTGGATGCAAGACCGCCCGGCGGTTACGGGCCCGGCGCCTCTCTCGACCGATTGGCGGGGGGTCGAAACCGGCGGGCAAACTCTCCCCACGATGCGTGCCGCGACACTGCGATATGCTAGCGACGAGGGGAAAGAATGCGCAGAAGGGATTTTTTGCCGGCGCTCGCCTGTACGGCGGCCCGCCGGTCAGACCTCCGGTCCGGTCGAGCACACGGGAAGATTGAAGCAGTGCGTGACGCGCGGCGTGTTCGGCCGAGAGGGAATGAGATTCGAAGATACGTGCCGCGAAGCCGCAAAGGCGGGATGCTATGGGTACGACCTGATGGGTCCTGCAGACTGGCCGACACTCAAGAAGTACGGCCTCATTCCCACTATGTATCCTCCCGGTCCGGGCGGAACCATCCCCGATGCGCTCAATCGAAAGGATTACCATGAGACCCTGGAAAAGTCGATGCACGCCGCCATTGATGAAGCCGTGGCCAACAGCGTCTTCAACATCATCACCTTCTCCGGTAACCGGCACGGAATGGGAGACGCGGAGGGCTCCGACAACTGTGTGGCCTTCCTCGACCGCATGAAGGCGCATGCGGAGGACAAGGGCGTCACGATTTGCATGGAGTATCTGAATAGCAAGGTGAATCACAAAGACTACATGTTCGATCACATCGCCTGGGGGGTGGACGTTATGAAGCGCATCAATTCGCCGCGGGTCAAGATTCTATACGATATCTATCACGCCCAGATCATGGATGGCGATATTGCGCGAAACATCCGCGATCACTTTCAGTGGATCGGCCATTTTCACACCGGCGGCAATCCCGGGCGCCACGAGATCGATGGTACGCAGGAGTTGAACTACCGCTTCATCGCCCAGGTGATCGCGGATCTAGGATACACGGGATATGTGGCGCACGAGTATTCGCCGACGCAGGGCCACGATCCTCTGGTGAGTCTGCGGCAGGCGATGGAAATTATGCAGGTGTGAAGAGAGGAGCCATGCGAACACCTCTCTGGTCCCCCCTGGCGTTTTGCGCCGCGGCGGTAGTCTGCCGCGGACAGGCTTTGCCCGAGGCAGCCGGCAAGGCCGTGTTTCAAAAGGCGTGCGGAAGTTGCCATGCCGCCACCATGGTGGTCGGGCGCGCCATGAACCGCGATCAATGGAGTGCTGAGGTGGCGAACATGATCGCGAAGGGCGCCAAGATCAGCGACACCGACTTCCCGGTGATCGTCGACTACCTGGCGCAGAGCTTTCCGCCCGGCATTCCGGCCGCTTCCAGTAGTGGCCCGCGTGCTTTGGGAGGGCGGGAGCACCGCGGCATGGGTGCGGGCCCGGATGATACGCAAGTGGTAGATCCGGCGGCGGAGTCGCGCGGCCGCACCATCTACATCGCGGAATGTGTAACGTGCCACGGGTCAAGAGCGCGCGGTGCCCGCGATGATGCGCCAGAAAACCAGCGCGGCCCCGATCTTGTCCGATCGGTTACCGTACTGCACGATCGTTACGGCGGCACCATCGGCCCGTTTCTGGCCAAAGGCCATCCCCTGCAGAGTGGCCAGCCGAGCGCATCGCTAAGCGCCGATCAAATCGGCGATCTCTCGCACTTCCTGCATGCCATGGTGGAGGAGACTCTGCGCGGCGGCCCCTATTCGCAGCCCATCAACATCCTGACGGGCAATGCCGCAGCCGGGCAGGCGTTCTTTGACGGCGCGGGCCGCTGCCACACCTGCCATTCGCCCACGGGCGATCTGGCGCGGATTGCCGCGCGTTACGATGCCGTTGCGCTTCAACAAAAACTGGTCTTCCCGCGCACGGCGAACCTGCGCCGCGGCGGCCGCCTGACGCCTTCTAAACCACTCTCGATTACGGTGACTCCGCCCTCGGCGCCGTCTGTCACCGGCGTGCTTCTGCACATTGACGATTTCAATGTTTCCTTGCGGGATGAAACAGGCGAGTATCACTCCTGGAAAAGAACCTCTGACCTGAAAGTAGAGCTGGGAGATCCCTATGCCGCTCATATCGAGTTGCTGGAAGTGTACACGGACAAGAACATTCACGACCTGCTGGCTTACCTGGAGACCTTGAAATGAGGGCGGCGATGGTCAGGTGGATGCGCGATCTCGCGCCTGCTGTTTTGTTGGTTGGCGGCCTGGAGGCTCAGGTTCCGAATCCGGCATGGCTGGTGCATCCGTCGCCGGACAGTTGGCCCATGTACAACGGCGATTATTCGGGACGCCGCTTCAGCACTCTCGCCAAGGTGAACACATCCAACATCGATTCGCTCAGCCTGTCGTGGGTGTATCGCATCGGTGGGGGCGGCAGCGCGCCCATCGGCCCGATAAAGTCTACGCCAGTGCTTCTCGACGGCATCCTCTACTTCACGGTTCCGGACCATGTGTGGGCCGTCGATGCCCGCGATGGACGCGAGATCTGGAGCCATACATGGCAATCCCGCGGCGGCATCCATATTGGGAACCGCGGCGTGGCGGTGTATGGAAACTGGCTGTACTTCGAAACACCTGACTGCAACCTTGTGTCGCTGAATCGCAAGGACGGCAGCGAGCGCTGGCATACGCCCATCTGCGATCTTGACCAGTTCTACTTCGGGTCGATCGCGCCACTCATCGTCAAAGGTCATGTGATCACAGGGGTCAGCGGCGACGACCTGGATGTACCCGGCTATCTGGAATCGCACGACCCGGAAACCGGCGCCCTGCAATGGCGCTGGTACGCGCACCCCAATCCCGGAGATCCGGAAGCCAAGACCTGGCCCAGTGTGGATGCCATGCTGCACGGTGGCGGTATGACGTGGGGTCCGGCTACCTACGATCCGGACTTGAACCTGCTTTATTTCGGCACGGGCAATCCGCAGCCGGTCATCGCAGGTAAGGCCCGGCAGGGCGATAATCTTTACACCGAATCGATCATCGCTTTAAACCCCGACACGGGCAAGATGGCGTGGTATTTCCAATCCTCGCCGCACGACACACACGACTGGGATGCCATTGAAGTCCCCATGCTGATTGACGGCACGGTCGACGGCCAGCCGCGCAAACTGCTGGCCCAGGCGAGCCGCAACGGTTACTTCTTTCTTCTCGACCGGACCGACGGCCGGAACTTGGTGACGGCAAAGTTCGCGAAAGCCAACTGGGCGAAAGGCACCGATGCTAAGGGCCAACCGATTCCCGATCCTGCCAAGATGCCGCAGCCGGATGGTGCGCTGGTAGCGCCCAACCAGGGCGGCGCTGCGAACTGGCCCCCACCCAGCTTTAGCCCACAAACCGACCGGTTCTATATCAACGCGACGGACGCCTGGAGCATTTATTACATTTACGACGACGAGGAAAAGCCCGAAGGTTGGGCCGGCAACGACCGCGGCGGCTTTTCCCAAACCAGCCTTGAGGCGATTGACTATCGCACCGGACGAATCGTCTGGCGCCACAAATGGGAGGGTCCCGGCAGCCGCGCCGGCGTCTTGAGCACCGCCGGCAATCTCGTGTTCACCGGCGATGCCGCAAATAACGTGGTCGCCTTGAATGCGGCGACGGGCGAGCCGCTGTGGCATGCCAACCTCGGAAGTAGCGTAAGCAACGGCCCCATGACCTACGAACTGGACGGAACACAGTACTTGGTAGTGGGAGCGGGCGATATGCTGTGGGGTTTCGTTATGCTTCGGAAACCTTAAGCTTACGAGTTATCAAAGCGTATCAATTACAAAGATCGCTTCGGTGCCTTTCCGCGCCACTTAGGCGTGGGCAGCCGTAACCTTGCCGAAGGCGCGGCAGAAGTTTCCGCCGCCGACCTTGCCAATAATCGGCGGGCGTCAAACCTGGACCAGCATTCCGCCGATAACAGCGTGGAAAATCTGGCATCCAATCCCCGCCAGGCCTTTGGTGGCTTGGCCAACACGCGCGGAGAGAAGATCTGTGTCGCTGTCGATACCGGGCGAGACCCAGCGCTTCCACCATCGCCTTGATCCTTTCCACGAATTCTTTTGAACGAGTCGGCCAGGTGGGTTCACACGCCGAAATGTCACTGATCATTTGGTCTTCCCGCCCCCTGATAACGGTGAATATCACTAGCTATCGGGCCGCCGTGGCCTGGCCGCAATGCCGGCGGTACTCTGCAACGGTGATCCCAGCTTTCTCGCATTCTGCCTTCATAGCAATATCAAAAGCGC
>JBEKTJ010000343.1:0-4608 GCA_049516155.1 Bryobacteraceae bacterium | reverse complement strand
GGAGATCGCGCGGTTCAATTGGCGTACCGCGCGCGCGCATTGCCCCAACCGAACATTGGCGAAGGCGGCAAGCTGCCAGACCTCGGAGTTGGCGGGGCCGATCCGCAGAAGCCTGCGGCACAACGTGCAGGTCTCGGAATATCGGCCCTGCCGGAACAGGTCGAGCGCCGTTTGAAAGGATGCGTTCCCCAGGGTCACTATCTGGTTATCTGAGTGGCGCCCAACGTGACTGTATGGGCCTGAGGTATGGGTTTCTGATCGCTGTTCCACACGGTTAACAAGAGACCCGGGGATCCCTCATTGGGAGCGTATTTTTCGATCGTGGCCCGAACCGCGGATGCCGACGGCATCGTGACATTGGCGGTCACATACAGCGTACAATCGGTGTACCCGGCGGTGACGTCGTCAAAATCGCCCAGTACCGTAGACGACACTGGGGGAACTGCTACACTTCTGGCTTCTGCTGGTTTATCGTTCATTTCTTCTCCTTTTGTTGGCCTTGCGAATAAAAAGCCGGATTATAACCGAAGAGTTTCCATAAGATAACGAAAACAGGCGCTCTCCCGCAGAACGTCGAACATAGGGTCCACCTTCAGAGCGGTCAAATCCGCGTCGCGGGTGGGAAGCCCTCGCGTGAGCCACGCACAGGCCGCATCGCGGTCGTTCAGACCCATATAAACCGATGCCACTTGGGTTGCCTCTGCGCCGCCGTGCGCATAGCGGATCTCAAGTTCCGAGGCGATCTGCCGGGCCTCTTCGATGCGGCCGGCGTGCGCGTAATGGTAGCCGAGTTCCGCCAATGCGTAGGACGGCCGGCCAGCCGCGGCGATCCTCTCGATCAATGCCACGGCCTCCGCGGGCCGTCCCATCTGGTCGTACACTTCGGCGAGCAATTCCTGGGCGTTAAAAAACGCAGGTTCCCGCTTTACCACCCATTCCAATTCGGCAACGGCCTCGTTGTAGCGCCGGGCACGGTACAAAAGCATCGCGTAAGACGATGCAACGGAGGGCGAAAGCGGATCCACATCCCGCGCGAGCGCACCTTCCGCTATGGCCTCGGCGTGGCGGCCTCGCATGCACAGCAAGCCCGCCAACCACTGGTGAGCAATTCCCAATCCCGGCGCCAGTTGTGTGCAGCGCCGCAGATATCGTTCAGCGGCGTCCCAATCCCAGAAGACTCGTTGCGCGTTGGACCCTTTCACAAGTAGCGCCTCCGGAAGATCCGGATCCAACGCCATGGCTCTGTCGGCCGCCTCTTCCGAACGGCGGTGCGCTTCCTGCGGCGGCAGGATGCCACGTGTCGCGACGATGGTATAGGCCCGGGCCAATCCGGCCTGCGCAAGCGCATAGCGGGGATCCAGCTCGATGGCGCGCCGGAAATAGTTGATCGCTTGCGTCAGCGCGCCGGTATCGCGGGTTCCAGCGAAGTACTCTCCCAGCAGGTAAGCCTGGTAGGCCTCGGGGTTCTGCGAATGGCGCTTCTCGATGGCACGAACCCCTGGCGGCGCCAGTTGGACCTGTAGCGCCTGCACGCCAGCCAACACAATGGTCTGCTCGACGCGCGGAAGGTCTTTGGGGGCGGCTTCGTAGCGGTGCGACCACAGCACATAGCCCGAACCGGAATCGGTCAGGCTGGCATCGATCTGCATCTGGCCTTCCGATGCCAGTCCAATGGATCCCGACAACACTGCGCCAGCGTTCAATTGCCGGCGTATTTCGTGCAAATCGCTCGGTCTTCCCTGGAAGCCGCCGCCGGTAGTTTGCGCCACCACGCGGACGCCAGGAACATTCGCCAGTTCCGCCTTGAGATCGGTGCTGAATGCAGCACCTTGCCGTCGATCGACGCCTTCGGCCACGTCGAACGGGACCACCAGCACGGAGCCGCGCGGCGCCGAGCCGGCTTGCCGTGAAGCGCTCCATAGCGAGAAACCCACGACTGCGGCTGCGGCCGCCACGCCCACCGTGATGGGCACCGCGACTTTCCTTGGCGGTTCCAAGGCTCGGACCAAGTCCACCGCCTCAGCGAAACGATCCTGCGGATCGCGGGCTAAGCACTTCAGTATCGCCCTCTCCCAACGGGCGTCAATTCCAGGATTGACGGCCCGCGGCCCAACCGGCGATTCGGTGAGCCGCGCATGTGCCTGCTCCAGTGCCGTCGTGCCCGCAAAAGGGAGGCGGCCAGTCAGCATCTCGTAAAGAATCACGCCCAGCGCATAAATATCGGTAGCTCGGCTCAACGGTCGCCCTGCCACCTGCTCGGGAGCCATGTAGGCCGGCGTGCCGGCCATCTGGCCACACGACTGGCTCTCCAGCGCCGCCAATCCGAAATCGGTCAAAACGGCCCGGAACTTGCCGCCAGACTCCGGCGCCAGCATGATGTTTCCGCCCTTCAAATCCCGGTGCAACACGCCCAGCCGGTGCGCCGCCTGAAGTCCATCCGCAACCTGCTTCAGCAAGAAAAGCGCTTCGGCCGTTTTCAGCGGGCCCTTCTTGCGCAGATATGCCGAAAGCGTCTCCCCACCGAGGAGCTCCATGCTGAAAAAGAGCACCGCTAGGCCATCCGGACGCTCGACACGGCCCACATCATGCACGCGGCAGACATACGGATTCTGGATTCTGCGCGCCAGCCGCACCTCGGTCTTGAATCGCTCGATGGAATCCTCCGCCCACCCGCTCCACAGGACCTTGAGCGCTACCGGCTCATCCAACTCCCGGTCGTAGGCCTCGTAAACTTCGCCCGAACCCCCGCGCGCCAGAAAGCGCCGGATCTCAAAGCGATTGGCAACCACTTCCCCATTTGCGAGTGAGGGCGCCCGCAGGTCGACCGCCCCCATCTCCTCTTCCAGGCGCGAGAAGAAGTCGCAGCCGCCGCGGTGATATTCGAGCAATCGACAGATTCGTGCGCGCAGTTCCGCATCGTGCACACAGGCTTCGCCGAGAAATTCGAGGCGTTGCTCGGGCGGCAGCGCGAGCGCCCGGCAGAAGATCTCTTTTTCGGATTCCCAATCGGCAACCATCGTTGGACCTTCGGACTATTTCCCGGCTACCTTGCAGTCCGCATTTCGTTGTAAAGCCAGGCTTGGGCGAAGTCCCAATCTCGCTGGATGGTCCGCCTGGCAACGCCCAGCACGTCCGCCGTCTCCTGCAGAGTCAGTCCGGCAAACAGATGCAGTTCGACCATTTTGGCTTGGCGGAGGTCCTTTCCGGCCAGCCGTTCAAGTGCTTGGTCGACGGCCAGCACATCTTCTAGCCGGTCCTCGGAGATCAATGGAACATCCTCCAGGTCCACGCGCCCCCCACTGCCGCGTTTAGAGGCTTTGCGGGCACGGGCGTGGTCCACTAACACGCGGCGCATCATTTGCGCGGCCACCGCGAAAAAGTGCGACCGGTTCTGCCAGTCGATCTCCTTGCCGAATAGACGCAGGTAAACCTCGTGCACCAGCGCGGTGGTCTGCAAGGTATGCCCGGGACCTTCCCGGCGCATGTGGTGGCGCGCCATTTCGCGAAGCTGTTGGTAGACCAATGCCAGCAGTTTTGCTTCCGCGTCTTTGTTCCCCCCGCGGCATTCCCCCAGCAACTGCGTGATTTCGTGATCGGGCGTTTCTGGACGCATTCGTGGTGCGAATGTCTCCAGTCTATCGCAGAAGCCAGGCGCCGGAATTAGAATTGCAGATGCCACGGCCATTATGAGTGCTGCTTTTGCGGCTCGTCGACCGCCAAATTGAGGTCCGCAGCGGAGGGCCCGCGGTCCATACTGGAACACATGTCCGGCATCTCATTGAGAGGCATGGCTTGGTCCCTTAAGGCCGCTTGATACGCCGGATCGTCTTCGTGGAGTTTCTTTAGATCTCGAAACCGGGTCCAGGTCCGGTCGATCCAGCCGTGCAAACGCCAGAACCTCTGGTTCTTGATATTGCCAAAAAAGTCGCTCATCGAGACACCAAAGTCCGGGTCGCAGGTCTTTTGCTTATTGAGGGCGAACCGGTCGTGCAGATAGCTGTGAATGCCAGTACTGGGGTCGCTGGAAACCTGCTCCGGGTTCCCCGGAACCGGCCGGAATGAGGTCTCGATAAAGAGGCCTAGGTCGTCATCGTTGTTGAAACCGTCGAGATTATGCTCTAATCTGTCCAGGGCTTTCAGCTTATCCGGGTCAAAATCCCTAGGGCTCCCATTCGCCGGCATGACGTCGGTGGGGTCGGCGGGATCGTCCGGATCGGTCGGAACTTTCTTCCAACCATACCAGATGCCGTCGTACCGGGGAAAATACTGCTGCATGGCCCTAATCATGGTGCGATGCATAGCCATGAAGTCGAGGCCGTTTCCCGGATCACCCTCCTGGCGGTCGGCCCGCGCCCCGCCATGCTGGGTTACGTAGACGCGCAGGTTGGGCTCACGGTCCCACCACCTTTCGTAGTGCCAGAGCTGGTGGTGCATCCCCCATCCTCTCAGGTCCATCCAATCGCTGATTTCCTTCGGAATTAACGGTTCCCACATTCCCGGCTCCCTCCAGAACGGATAGATTCGTACAGTTTATCTCAAAGAGGAAGAAATGGCACGCTGATCCGCCCACTAATCTTTAAAGCGTGGAATGTAGGAAAAAGGCGCCAC
>JBEKTJ010000342.1:0-4654 GCA_049516155.1 Bryobacteraceae bacterium | reverse complement strand
TTTGTCGTAACGCGCCCTTTTGCGCCGCGCGTCGTATTTCCCACCAATGTAGGTTTCATCGGCTTCGACAACGCCTTCCAACTTCTCTTCGTCCGCCGCTTCGATAAGCCCCATTGCCTTGCGGATGCGGTGATTCAGATACCACGCTGTCTTGCGGGCGAGTCCAACGTCCCGGCGCAATTGAAGAGAACTAACTCCCTTTTTCGCATTCACCATGATCGCAACGGCCATAAACCACTTATCTAGGCTGAGGTGCGTATCGTTGAAGATCGTTCCTTCGCCAACAGAGAACTGCTTTTTGCAGTCGAGGCAGACGTACAGGATACGAGCCGGAACGGTCTTCGTTTCCATTTCCCCAGTGGTTGCGTTCAGCCGTTGGCGGGTACTGGCCTTTTTGGTGTATTTCGTGACGCGCTTGCTGGCGCAGTGGACGCATTCCGGGCCATCCGGCCAGCGCATGGACTCAAGAAAATCGTTGCAGGCTTCCGGGCTTCCAAACTGTCGGGCTACGTCTATCAGCTTCATTTTCGGCCTCTAGATGTAGTATGGCACTTTCCTTAATTGTTGTCAAGTAGTTAATCACGGAACGGCTGGTTGATCCGCGTCGCGTCGAGGGCGAATCCCCCTTCGATAGTTTGGCTGGAGATGGCGGGTATCTGGAATCCGGATTTGTGAACTCTACGCGCTTCCGTTTCCGTTCCCGGCGCCCTCTTCGACAAACGCCCGCAGCCGGTGGCTCCGGCTGGGGTGCCGCAGCTTGCGCAGCGCCTTGGCCTCGATTTGCCGGATCCTCTCGCGCGTGACTGCAAAACTCTGCCCCACCTCTTCCAGGGTATGCTCGCTGCCATCCTCCAGCCCGAAGCGCATCTTGACGATCTTCTCCTCACGCGGTGAGAGCGTCTTCAATACCTGGGCAGTCTGCTCGCGCAGATTCAGATTGATCACCGCGTCGGAAGGCGACACGCCCGCCTGATCCACCAGAAAATCTCCCAGGTGCGACTCCTCCTCTTCGCCGACAGGGGTCTCCAGCGATATCGGCTCCTGCGCCACGCGCAGCACCTTGCGTATTTTGGAAACCGGCAGCTCCATGCGCCGGGCGAGTTCCTCGCTGGTCGGCTCACGCCCCAATTCCTGGATCAACTGGCGCGACGCGCGGATCAGCTTGTTGATGGTCTCGATCATGTGCACCGGGATGCGGATGGTGCGCGCCTGGTCCGCGATGGCGCGCGTGATGGCCTGCCGCACCCACCAGGTTGCATAGGTCGAGAATTTGTATCCGCGGCGGTATTCGAACTTGTCCACCGCACGCATCAGGCCGATATTGCCCTCCTGGATTAGGTCCAGGAATTGCAGCCCGCGATTGGTGTAGCGCTTGGCGATGCTCACTACCAGCCGCAGGTTAGCCTCGATCAATTCGCGTTTGGCGCTTTCCGCATCGCGATCGGCCTTCGTGATCACGGCCAGCGTCCGCCGCAATTCGGCCGCCGTTGCGCCGCACCGCTCCTCGATCTGTTGCAGCCTTTGCTGATAGCCGCGCTGTTCCCTGCGCCACTCCTTGATGCCTTCCGTCCGCGCCGGCGAAGTCTCTATGCGGCGCTGCACGCGCGCCATCTCCCGCTCCAGCGGCGACAGTTCTTCCACCGCCGCCCGGATCTGCGCGGCGAAGTGCCGCAACATCGATCCCTGAAAACGGACCGTCCGGATACGCCGCGAAACCCGCACGCGCGCGCGTTGCGTTTCCCAAAGAAGGTGGGCATGCTGCTTGGGCTTCAGCCCGCGCGGAACGGCGTTCAGCTTCTGCCGCAACTGTTGGAATTTTCTGAAATGCCGCGCGGCCTCTTCGGCCATGGCGATAAATTCCTGGCCGTTCTCTTCGGTCGCTTCATCGATCATCAGCGGATCGGCCACCAAGACCACTTCGCGCGCCGCCATCGTTCCGCGGCCGACATCCTCGGCCAGGTCCAGAATATGCTGGATCACCAAGGGCGAGCGCGACAGCGCCTTCATCACCGTGTTCTGGCCGCGTTCTATGCGCCGCGCGATTTCTGTTTCGCCTTCGCGGGACAGCAGCGCGACCGTGCCCATCTCGCGCAGATAAGTGCGTACCGGATCGTTGACCTTTTCTCCCGGCGCCGGACCTACATCGAGGTCCAGCAGATCTTCGCTTTCCCCCAACTTTTGGTCGAATTCTAGCTTAGAATCCTCCAAAAGCTCGATGCCGGACCCATCCAATCCGGCCAGCAGGTGGCCGAGGTCGGCGCCATTATCGAGATCCGCGGGAAGGGCGTCGTCCAGGTCTTCATAGGCCACGTAGCCCTGTTGCTTGCCCTTTTCCACCAACTGTTGCAGGCGATCGAATTTATCTTCCGGCGCCACTGAAACACCCACCCGTTGCGCAACTTATTTCCAACATTGTACACCCGCGCGCTTTAATTGACCTGCGGCCATCCAGCCTTTTCGAGATGACGCAATTCCTCCGCCAGCCGCAGGGCCTCGTGCAAATTGCCGGACCGCTCCGCCTCTTTCACCCGGGCCTTCAAGGCGGCTACCTGGGTCTTCTGGCTGGAGCGCTGCAAACTGCGTAAACATTCCTCTCCTAGGGATAGTGAGATGACGGAGCCATCCGTTTCATCGTGCAGCACCGCGGACGCTAATAATTCCCGATCGCCCTCCTCCAGCCGCGCGTGCAATTCGTCATAGGTCACGGTACCGCCTGCCTGCAAACCGAACAGCGCCTTGAAGATGCGCCGCGTGGCAAACTGCTCCAAGGCGGGCAACGCCTCCAATTCCGGAATCAACTCCTGCCGCGCCTCGGCGTCCACGAGCAGCAAGTTCAACAGGATCTTTTCGTCCGCTCGCAGCGGCTCGTGCACGGCAGCCCCCCCCCTCTTGTCGCGGCGGTCCATAGCGGCTTTGCGGAAATTCTCCAAGACCAGCCCGGCGTCCACTCCCAGGTATCCCGCCACATCGTTGGCTACTGCCACTCGCTCAATCTTATCCGGCAGCCGCTGTATGGCCGGCAGCAGGAATTGGAAGCCTGCCACCCGACCCTCCGCCGTGCGTAGATCGAACTTCGACCGCGCCCGATCGGCTAACCAATAAAAATAGGTCTTTGCCGTGTCCAGCTTGGCGCGATACGCATCGGCGCCACGTTCCTTGCAATATTCGTCCGGATCGAGACCGTCTTCCAACTCCACAATGCGTACGCGCATGCTCTCGTCGAGCAGCAGGTTGATCGACCCTTCCGCGGCACGCGCCCCCGCCGCATCCGGATCGAAGTTCACCACTATCTTGTCCGAATGCCGCCGCAGCGTTTGCACGTGCTGCGCGGTCAGCGCCGTTCCGCAACTGGCCACCACCTCGCGTACACCCGCCGCCGTGACGCCAATCGCATCCATGTACCCTTCCACCAGCACGGACCGGTCCGCTTTCCGGATGTCTTCCTTGGCCCGGTGCAGGTTATAGAGCACGGCGCTCTTCTTATATATCGGCGATTCCGCGGAATTTAAGTACTTGGCCTCGTCCGCCGGGTCGAGCGCGCGGCCGCCGAATCCGATCACCTTCCCGGATTCGCTATGAATGGGAAACATCAGCCGATTGCGGAAGCGGTCGTAGAAGCTTCCATCGTCGCGACGGCCCAGCAGGCCGGAGTGCTCCAGTTGTTCGGCCGTAAACCCCTGCTTTTCTAAGATGCGCAGCAGCATGCGCCCGGAGCGCTCCGCGTACCCCAGCCCGAATTGCGCGCTCACTTCCGGCGATACACCGCGCTTTTCCAGATAGCGGCGCGCCTCCGCCCCGGCCGGCCCGGCAAGCTGCTGGGCAAACGCCTCCTGCGCCAATTCCTGGATTTGGAATACGGCGGCCCGCAGGTGCGTTTCGGCGTCGGCATATTCCGCGCGCTTGGGCATCGGAATGCCGTTGCGCTCCGCCAGCAGCTTCAGCGCCTCCGGAAAACTGACGTGCTCAAATTCCATGACGAACTTCAGCACGTCGCCCGATGCGCCACATCCGAAGCATTTATAAAACTGATGCGCGGCGTGTACCGAAAACGACGGCGTCTTCTCGCTGTGGAACGGGCAGAGTCCCGTGTACCGGGAAACCCCGGACTTGCGCAGCCGCACGTATTCCCCGATCGTCTTGACGATGTCGACGGAGGATTTCAGTTGGTCTTTGAAGTCCATGGCGCCCGCGCTTGCCTATTATCGCCGAACCACACGGCGAGAACCAGCGCGACCCCAGCCGCCACCGTCACGCAGGCGGCGCGCCACAGGATTTCCGGATTGAAGCGCATCTTTACCACGTGCTTGCCGGCCGGCACCGGCAGACCGCGAAATGCCGCGTCCGTCATAACCGGCGCGAATTCCCGGTCATCCACCCAGGCGTGCCATCCCGGATACGCTGTTTCCGAGGTCACCAGGAATGCCGGCGCGCTTGCGTCCGTCTCCAGCGCGAATTTCTGCGCGCCATATTCCAGCACACGCACGCTTCCGGCAGGCGCCGTACCGGAAAGTTCGACGGGCGCTTCCACCACAGCTTCCGCCCGCACGTCGAAATCGCGGGCGCGCAGTGTGGCGAGCGCTTCTGCCATATTCGCGGCGCGCCGCACATGGCCGACCAGGAAGAATCGCGGCAACACTCCCGGATTTTCGTAAAT
>JBEKTJ010000341.1:0-4725 GCA_049516155.1 Bryobacteraceae bacterium | reverse complement strand
GCGAAGAGCGATCCTCCTCTCGACGTCTGCCACCCGTTTGGCGATTTCCGGTTCCGCCGCGTTCCCTCGACATCGCGTCACGAGGACTTGGTCATCCATCAATTGAAATATCCGCATGACGATGCCGACGTGGATATCAACGTCATCTTTCCCATCGAGCGTCTTCAGGAACTGGCCTCCGAAGGCTTGCTGGGCGGACTGACCCGCAATTTCTTCAGCTTCATCGGCTACAACATGGACCCGGAGAAGTTTGAACGCACGGTAGCCCACGATATCGCCAAGGCCGTCGTTGAGGAGGAACGGGCTGACGCTGCACTGCTCGCTCCCGCTTGACCAATCTGCCATCAGTCCGTCGGACTGATCCAACGCGCGATCGAGGCTCGCGGCATCCCGACCGTCTCGGTTACCGTCGCCCGGGATGTGACGGAAAAAATCAAGGCGCCTCGCGCCATTTTCCTGCCGTGGCCGATGGGGCATCACTTTGGCGTCCCATTTCACAGCGATCTTCAGCGCCGCGTAATATTGGAGGCGCTGAATCTATTGGAAACGGCGCGGGAATCCGGCGCGATTCGCGATGTGCCGATAAAATGGGCCGATGTCCGGCGCGAGGCGAAAACACTCACGTCGCAAGGTCAGAAACTTTGAGACGCATTTTCCACGCTCGCCACGAGGCGTAGCGCGACGCGGCCTGATTCGACCTCTCCGGCCGCATACCTTTATGGCATTCCCGATTACCGTGCCGGCAAAAGCACGGCGGTTTGCGAGGAAGTCATTGACGGAAAATGGAAGGAAGGCGCGAAGGAGCGCAAGCCGCCCGGCCCTAATGCAAGAAGAGGCTGGGCCGGAGCTCTTTCGCCCGGCCCAGCCCCTTTGAATCGCTTGACTAACCGCGGTTCTTAGAAATCGAACCGCAACGCAAGCTGTAGGATGCGCGGATTATTCACCACGCCACTGATTCTGCCGAAGGAAACCTTGGAACTCGACAGAGTCACCGCTGGGTTGGCGAAATCGACGGTGTTGAACAGGTTGTAACCCTCAGCGCGGAACGTTAGAGCCTTGTGCTCGGTAATCGCGAACCGCTTTACAAGCGAGGTATCGACGTTGAAGTAACCCGGCCCGCGGAAATCGTTGCGGTCCGAGGCGCCATAAGTTCCCGCCACCGGTTCCGAGAAGTTGGCAATCTGGGTAGGGGTGAAGTAATAAACGCCAGGTCCCAGCGGCGAAGTGGTAATGCCGCCGATGTTACGCGAGCCAATGTAATTGGCGAAGGTGGCTCCGCTGCCCTGTCCTTTGGCGAAGCCGGAACTGACCGAGAACGGCTGGCCGCTCTCCCAGATCCAGAGGCCGCCCAGGCTCCATCCGCCCAGCGCGGAGTCCACCCAGTGCGGGAAATCGTGGCCCACCAGCTTGCCGCGGCCGACAGGCAGAGCGTAGAGCGCGGTAGTGGTGAATGCGTACGGAATGTCGAAGTTCGAACGGCCCTTTACCAGCGACTCGTTGAAGCTGTCGAGCGGCGCCGCGAAGCCGTTGCCTTCGCCGCCGGTCAACGCCGATTGATCGTTATCGAGCGACTTGCTCCACGTGAAGTTACTCGTCAGCCGGAGCGCGCCGATCTGCCGTTGTAATCGCACCTGCAGCGAGTTGTATTCCGAACGCCCGTCGTTGTTGCCAAGCAGAACGCTTTGGAATTGCGGGAAGTTGCGCAGATAATACTGGGAGACGCCAGCGCCTGCGTACTTTGTGTAGAAGCTCTGATCGATGGTGGCTGCCGCCGTACCCACCGCGCCGTTTGTCAGGTTGCTGGCGCCGATGGAAGAGATGGCCGCCGCGGCGGATCCGAAAATGTTGACGATCTGGTTCGATAACGGAACGGCGCTTGGCGTATTCACGTTGGCCGCGAGTTGCTGGAACGCGCCCAGGAAGCCGTTGTCGAAGATGTGCGACTGGTCGAGGTTGATTACATAGAACTGTTTGATGCCGCGATTGGCGACATAACCGACATCGAGAATCGTATTCTTGGCGATCTGGCGCTGGATGTTCAAGTTCCATTGCAAGACGTAAGAATTGGTCAGGTTCGGACTGAAGAGATCCACCGTTCCGAAAGAACGCGTCGCGGGGAGTGTCAGAATGGGAGCGGACGGCTCCACGGGAACCGGCGGCGCGGTTCCGATGCGGACGTCGGTTCCGGCCGAGTTCGGGAAGATCGTCTCGCTCTGCGTAAAGCCGGGCGTCGCGCCATCCACTGAGTCGGCCGCTGCGCCGATGGTCCGGTTGTAGTAGACGCCGAAACCGCCGCGCACCGCGGTCTTGCCGTCGCCCCACGGATCCCACGCAATGCCGAGGCGCGGCGCGAAGCTGTGGTAGTCGTTCTGATACCAATGCGACGAAGGTTGAATAGTCAGGGTGCTCGATTGCGAAGCCAGATTCAAGGTGCTGCCCGGCGTCAGGATTCCCTGTTGGCCGTTCAGCTCGTATGGCACCGGGTAATACTCCCAGCGCAGCCCCGCGCTGATCGTCAACCGCGGCGTGAGGCGCCAATCGTCCTGGCTGAAGAAGCTGTACTCGTGGAAGATGAAATTGCGTACGCGCGGCGTACCCACCGCCTGGAACGTATTCAGGTTGCTGTAGAACGTCTGGGCGACCGAAGAGATGCGGCCCAGCAGGTCGTTGTACAGGCCCTGGAACGTGGTGAGCTGCGTGGCGGTCAATCCGACCGGATCGACCGATGCCGGAGGCAGGTTGCCGTTGGCCGTGCTCAACGATATGTTGGGATAGATTCCCGCGTCGTTGAAGCCGTATTCATCGGTAAAGCGAAGCTGTCCGCCGAACTTGAAAGTATGGTGACCACGCACCTTCGTGAGGTTGTCGGTGTACTCGTTCACTGGGGAGTTGCGACCCTGTGCGAACAATGTGAGAATCGGCGTGGTGAAGGTGTTGAAGCTGAGTTGCGGGCCATCTTCGCGCTCGGGGCGATTGAAATCCACCGATGCGCTTTGGTGGCCGTAGCGGAATTCGTTTACCAGCGTGTCCGAGATCGTCCAGTCCATGCCACCGGCCACGCCCCAGCGTTTTCCGCCCTGCGTACCAGGCGCCTCGCCCGGAACTACGTTCTGGGCGCCGTTGAGCGAATCGATGGCGGTGTTACGCTGCCAACTGGTGCGCTCGAAAAAATGGATCTTGTCCGAGAGGTTGTAATCCACCTTGATGGTGAATTGGTCGGATAAGCTGCCGTTGGCGAAGTTGAATTGGTAGCCGGCCGAATTCAATCCGTCGCCCACGTTGTTGTTGTTCGGGGCTGGGAACAGGCTTAGCAACGACGCCACAGTGGGGTCGATGCCCTTGTGCAGAGGATCGTTAGTCACGATGTTATATTGCTGCACCGGGCCGCTCGTGGGCTGCCACTCGAAGATGCCCTCTTTGGCTGTCGCCGTGGGCACGGTGGTGTTCTGCACGCCTTGCGCATGCGTGCGAATGCCCTGATAGTTGCCAAAGTAGAAGATCTTGTTTTTCTTGATGGGTCCGCCGAAGGAACCTCCGTAGTTATTCTGGATGAGCACCGGTTTCGGCACCCCGGCGGCGTTATCGAAGAAATCGTTGGCGTTGAAATCGCGATTGCGCAGATAGTCGAAGGCGTTGCCGTGGTATTGATTTGTTCCCGATCGGGTTATGAGTTGGATCTGCCCACCCGCGTTGCGGCCATACTCCGCCTTGCCGCCGTCGGTTACGATGCGTGCCTCTTCCACCGAATCGGTATTGTTCGCGGTCAGCGAGAGGCCGATGCTAGGCGCCACCGAATCGTTGACCTCAATGCCATCAAGGGTGTTATTGTTGTCGCCCCCGCAAAGACCGTTGATGTGCGCGAAGCTATAATCCGCGCCGCTGCTCGATCCGTCGACCTGCGGGTTGATTTGCACGCCGGGCTGGAAGATGGCAAGTGTGATCGGCGTGCGGCCCAGTTGCGGCAGGGTCGCGATATCCGAAAGCGTTACCGATTGGTTGATCTGAGTGTCTGAGGTCTGCACCGACACAGCGTTGGCCCGTACTTCCAGAGTCTCGGTGACCTAGCCGACTTCGAGCGTGACGTCTTGACTCATATTGGAAGCCGCGTCGAGTTGTAGCGCCTTGACAGCGGCCTTGCGGAATCCGGACGACTCCACGGTTAATGTATAAGTGCCTGGCTGCAAGGACGGCAAGACGTATTCGCCGCTTGTGTTGGTACTGGCTTCAGTGGTCTGTTTGGTTTCTTCGTGCGTCGCGATTACTTTGGCGTTTGGAATCGCGGCGCCCGATGCGTCGTGAACCGTCCCAACAAGACGCGCGGTTTGAGTTTGCGCAATTATGTGCGCGGAAGAGATGAGCAAGGCAGCAGCCGCTGCCGTGAGTTTACCCTTCAAGTTATGCCCCCTATAGTGGCGGATACTTTCCTGGTTGCCGCGCTTCCGCCTCAGCGCGATCGGTTGAACTGCACTCGGCACTTACCTGCAAAGCGAAAAAACAGGTCTTGCTATATTTATTCGCGGAACGGAAAGCATCGGGTACGGGAGCACGTGTTAAACTTTTTCGGGAATTCCGCTGGAGGGATGTGGTCCTTCGGAGAAACGCGAGAGACTACTATGCAGCCGCACGAACAGGTCGGCGAATGCGCCAACCTTCTACGGCGGCTCCGAGCGCTAAGCCTCCGAGCGCACTAAGCAGGAGAACGCCGACGTGCCATACGAGGATGTG
>JBEKTJ010000340.1:0-4991 GCA_049516155.1 Bryobacteraceae bacterium | reverse complement strand
AACTGCATCTTCTGGATCATCTTGATTTCGCGGTCGAGGCGCTCCGCGTATTCCGGCAGATCGTGTTTCAGGTGGCCGGCCGCGCGTAGAGCTTCGAGGCGCGTCCTGCGCCTTTCGAAACCCTGGCGCGCGACGAACTCGAAATAGGTATCGGTGGAATGCTCGGCCGGGACTTCGAATTTCGGGAAAGGCTCTTTGATCTTTTCCAGGTCGACATGGCAGCGCTGCGCGATCTCCCAAGTGCGGTCCAGCGAGTCTTCCAGTTCGCCGAAGAGCTGCATCATCTCCGCGCGCGATTTCAGGTAGAAATCGGGCGTGTTCCAATGCATGCGCGACGTGTCGCTCATGGTTTTGCCGGTCTGAATGCAGAGCAGGATTTCGTGCGCACGGGCATCGTCGCGGCGCAGATAGTGCGCGTCGTTGGTAGCCACCAGCGGCAAGCCGGTTTCCGCCGAGAGCCGGTGGACTGCGGGGATCAGGCGTTTATCCTGTTCCAGGTGATGGTCCTGAATTTCCAGGAAAAAGTTTTTCTTGCCGAAGATGTCCGCGTAGGTGTGGGCAGTGCGGCGGGCTTCGTCGTAGCGGTCCGATAGCAGGATTTCGGGGATGTCGCCGCGCAGGCAGGCGGACATGCCGATCAGACCCTTGGAATGGCGCGCGAGCAGGTCCTTGTCGATGCGCGGCTTGTAGTAGAAGCCTTCCAGGAAGCCGGTGGAGACCAGGTTGATGAGGTTGCGATAGCCTTCCTGGGTTTCGCACAGCAGGACCAGGTGATTATAGCGGTCGGTGTCGCTGCGCGTTTTGTGGCCCTGTTGCGAAACGTAGACCTCGCAGCCGATGACCGGGTGGACGCCTTTGGCTTTGGCGGTGTTGTAGAACTTGACGGCGCCGAACAGGTTGCCGTGGTCGGTCATGGCCACGGCGGGCATTTTCTGTTCGACCACCGTGTCCATAAGCTGGCCGATTTCGCAGGCTCCATCGAGGAGGGAGTAATCGGTGTGGCAGTGCAGATGGACGAACGGATTTTCCGGCATGGCCTTCCTTCTATCAAACGGCTATCGGGTCTGTGGGGAGGTGCTCCTATTTTAGCGCGATCGAGCGTTGCCGTCGGCCTGAAGGTGCCGCGTGCGGGCGACGTGATGGACCCCGATGGGGTCCGTCGCCTCTTGACCGCGCAAGTTAGGCGATAATCTCAGGTATCAGCGAACCGAGCATTGAGCTTCGCTCCCCCCGAAACGCTCGAAAATTTACCGATGGGCCAAAGCCGACTGTCACTACAACGCGGCGAGATTCCTCCAGATGGTCAGACTGCATGGGCGGCTCCAAGCGGCCCAAGCTTTGCTGGCAGCGCCCGGCTTGTCTGACGGCTTCACCGCCCTGTGGCAATGCGGCAGACGCGACCTGACTGTCGAGGCGGTCATACTCAACGCGCAATGGAGCAGCCTCTTCACCGAATCTGAACTGGGGGGCGCCGCCGCCGTTGGAAAAGTGATACAACATGTAGGTTATGCAGCAGCGCCCTGCGATACGGAACGTTTTGACGCCTGGAGCACATGACATCGGCGACGATCAAGCTCTCCCTGCCACGCGGAGACGCCAAGAGTCTACGCACCGCGGAAATTTCCAACTGGACTGGCAAGGCTGTCGCCGCACCTCGCACCGAGCTGGATGAGCTTCTGGCTCGCGAGGAACTCGACAAGGCTGGTGTCTATGTCCTCATTGGCAGCGACCCGCTGACCAACTCGCCCCGCGCTCATATCGGCGAGGCGGAGATCATCCGCGATCGTCTGAAGCAACATACGACCAAGGAATTCTGGGTTTCGGCCATCGTCTTCGTCAGCAAGGATGAGAATCTGACCAAGGCTCATGTGAGGTATCTCGAGAGCCGCCTCCTGGCGGAAACAGCTCTGGTCAACCGGTTCAAACTCGAACAGAATCAAGCGGGCGGCTCGAAGCTTCCCGAATCGGACCGTGAGGACATGGAGGTATTTCTATCTCGCGCGCGACAGATCCTTCCCGTGCTGGCTCCCACATCCTCGCGCCGATCGCTCAATTGGCCGCGAAATCTCAGCCCGGCGGTGTGCTCTTCTATCGCATCAAGGGAGCCGAGGCGCGCGGTCAGCGCACCGCGAACGGCTTCGTCGTATTCCGCGGCTCCTCCGCCGTCTTGGAGCAGCGGCCCTCCTGCCGCGCACCTGCTCGGGAGTGAGCGCGGTTATGGCCGCCGTATCGCTCGCCATTACCTTTACCACCGGCAAGCGCGTGAAATCGGCCGCGAATGCCTGCTGCAGGGCTATGGATTCCAGGTGCGCCTTCACCGTATCGCCGGCCGTTTCGAGCGTGAATTCCAGGCCCTCGACATTGGGCGCGACGTTGGCATACTCGACGGTTGGGAAACAGCCGTCGCCGCCGGCCGGCTCCAGACCCGCGCGGCGGAACTGCGCGGCAATGTATTCGGCGGCGATGTCGAGACCGGGCGATGGCGTGGCCCTCCCCCTGCAGCAGGTCGGAGGCCAGGAGGGAAACGTCGGCCTTCAGATCGTTGGGCGTCAGGCGAATGGAGATCTGCCGGATGGCGGGGTCGGTTTGCGCCGCGGCGAGAGCGGTTAGCAGGGCGACACCCGCAGTGGCAACAAGCTTCGCAATCGTAACAGGATTGAAGGTGTGGCGAGTGGCGGAGAGGGGGGGATTCGAACCCCCGGTAGAGCTTTAGACCCTACGACGGTTTAGCAAACCGCTGCTTTCGACCACTCAGCCACCTCTCCGTGAGCGTGTTATTGGTCGAATATACAAAATCATAGCATAACTGTGCCGGCTCAAAGCTCAGCTATTCGGCGCGCAGCGTAGCGGCCGGGTCGGTCCGCACCGCATGGAACACCGCGGGCAGTGCAGCCAGCATCGCCGCCGCCAGAATAACGACCGCCGGTAGGGCAATCGTCGCCATCTCGCCCGGCTTCACCTGGTACAGGAGCGCGGCGATGTAGCGCACCGATGCCATGCCCAGTATCAGGCCCACCGCCGCCCCCGCCAGCACCATCAGGAAGACGTGCGCCGTCACCAGGCGCGCAATGTCGACCGCCGGCGCGCCGATGGCCATGCGAATGCCGATTTCGCGCCGTCTCTGGAGGACGGAGTAATCCAGCACGCCATACATCCCGACGCCTCCAAGCAGCAGTGCAACGGCGGCGAAGAACACCGCCAGCGCCGCCAGCAACCGCTCGCGGATGGTATGCCGCTCGATCAGTTCCTGCTGTGTGCGGATGTTACTGGCGCGGAATTCCGGCCGCGCGCGCGGTACTTCCTGGCGCAGGACGGACGCCATCGCCAGCGGGTTGCGGCTGGACGTGCGCACAATGAACGTCCCCGAACTTTGCGGCACGAAGGCGCCCTGCGCATCGATCTCCGCGAATGGCACATACGCCGTGGGAGTGATCGGTTCGCGCATGTTGCGGTAGCGCGCATCGCGGACCAAGCCTACGATCTGAATGCGTTCACGATGGTTCCCGGTTCGCGCAAACCATTTCCCCACCGGATCCACGCCGCCGCAGTATGCCTTAGCGAATGTCTCATTAACGATCGCCACCCACGGGAACGTATCGCCGGCCCGGAAATCCCTGCCGTCGACGAGCGGAATCTGCATAGTTTCGAGCCAGCCTGGCGAGACCGACAGGAAGTAACCCAGCACATCGCTGGCAGGCGCGCCGTCGACCCGCACGAAGCCATTCCAGCCGTTTCCGCTCAGCAGCGGCCAACCCGCCAGCGCGACCTTCTGAATGCCAGGTATGGCACGCAGACGTTCGGCGACCTGGTCCCATAGCAGCGGCGATTGCGGACGCCGCGCGACCGTATCCACAGTCAGCAGCCGTTCGGAAGAAAAGCCGGTCGACTGATGCGACAGCCGTTCGAAGGTAGCGACGAGCAATCCGGCCATGAAGAGCACCACAAAGCAGAAGGCGGCCTGAGCCGCGACCAGGGCATACATCGTGCCGCGGCGTGCGTGCGGGTCGTCTCCCCCTTTCAGCGCGCCGGCTGGCTGCACCGCGGACGCGCGCAGCGCGGGAGCCATGCCGAAGAGACACGTAATGCCAAGAGTCATCGCCAGCACGAATCCGAGCACCCGCCAATCCGCCGGAAGAAACAGACGCAGGGGATCGTCCGGCGGATTGATCTTGCCGGCCACGAATGGCGCCGCCCACCAAGCGAATACTCCGCCTAGCGCGGCCGCCACGAATGCGAGCATCGCGCTCTCCACCAGCACCAGTTGCGCCAGCCTCCACCGTCCTGCGCCGATCGCGACTCTGAGCGCCATTTCGCGCGCCCGCGCGGCGGCTTGCGCCGTCATCAGGTTGGCGACGTTCGCGCAGGCGATCAGCAGCACCAGCGCCACCAGCACAGCCAGGGCGGCGAGCGCACCGCGATAGTCTTTCTGCATATCGGAGATTCCGGAAGCGGCCGGCTCCAGCAGCAGCTCCTGATGCAGGAATGCATCGACCACCCGTTTCGGCCAACCAACTGGAGTCCGCGCGGGTGACGCCGGGATGCATCATCGTGGGAATGAAGATATCGATCGCCACACCCGTTTCGGTGCCGGTAAAATGCGCTGGCGCAACCCCCACGATTTCAAAGAGATCGTTGCCCATACGGAAGGTGCGGCCCACGGCTTTGGGATCCTTACCAAAACGGCGCGTCCAATAGTCGAAAGACAGCACGGCGTAGGGATGCGCGCCGGGCGTCAGATCGTCATTCTCGGTAAACAGCCGGCCCACAGCGGGCTTCAGTCCGAACGAGTCGAACATCCAGCCGGAAACGAACTGCCGCCAGGCTCTCTCCATCTCCTGGTCCGAGCCGTAGGTCAGGTCCGTGTGATCCGCATACGAAATTGCGATCATTTCGGCTTGATCTTTCACCGTGGCTCGCAACTGGCGGAACAGCGGATACTCGGAGCTCTCCGTGATTCTGAAATTCCCGGCGGGGCCGATGCCCTGCTGCGC
>JBEKTJ010000339.1:0-8769 GCA_049516155.1 Bryobacteraceae bacterium | reverse complement strand
GCCAGTCCCGTGATGGCCTTGTCGCCCACCTACGTGACGTTCTCGCTGGCAGCTACCGGCTCCACATCCACGAATCAGTCGTTCGTGCTGTCGAACAGCGGCCAAGGCACTCTGAACTGGGCCTCGTCAGTGAGCACCACCGCCGGCGACGCGTGGCTGTCGGTGTCGCCCTCTACGGGATCGGTCCTGGCCGGACAGGCCGGCACCACGGTGACGGTCACCGCGAATCCCTCCGGCCTGACAGCCGGCGATTACTACGGGCAGATTCAAATCACTTCGCCGAACGCGGCAAGCCCGGTGCAGTCGGTCACGGTGAGATTGACGGTGCAGACAGCGGGAGAGAATCCGCCGCAAGCCGCCGCAGGTGGCGTGCTAAATGCCGCCAGTTTCAGCTTGTCCACGCCGGTCGCGCCGGGGGCGATGGTCTCTATTTTTGGCACGAACTTTACGGATTCGACCAGCGCCCTGACCGCCCAGGGGTTCCCGCTGCCCACCCAGATGGGCGGAACTTCGGTCACCATCGGCGGAGAGCCGGTTCCCCTTTTGGCGGTGACCGCCACGCAGATTAACGCGGTGCTGCCTTTCGACCTGGCGGTAAACACCAGCCTGCCCATCGTGGTGATCCGTAATAACGCGGTTTCCGCGCCGCAACCGGTCAGCATGGTTTCGTCCCAGCCGGGCGTGTTCACGCAGTCGGAAAACGGCGAAGGCGTCGGGATCGTGGTCATCGTACACCCCGACGGATCGCAGGTGGAAGCGGGCAACGGGAACGCGGCCACTGCGGGGGATGCCGTAGTGATTTATTGCGCGGGTTTGGGGGACGTGTCGCCGCGCGCGATTGCCGGATCTCCGGCTCCGCCTTCGCCGCTATCGAATACCATCGATCCGGTCACAGTCACCATAGGCGGCGTGAACGCGCCGGTATTCTTTGCGGGTCTGACGCCGGGCTTCACCGGCCTGTACCAAGTGAACGCAACCGTGCCCACCGGAATCGCGCCGAACCCGCAGGCCCCGCTGGTGCTGTCCCAAGCTGGGCGCGCCAGCGCCACCGTAACGATTCCAGTGCAATGAGGATAGAGAAGACGGAGTCAGAAGACAGGAGTTAGAAGCCGCAAATCGACCGTGGGCTTCCGTCTCCTGTCTACTGTCTCCTGACTTCTGCTCTTTTAGTTCCGGGGCGTGGTGTCCTTGGGCGTGGCCAGATAGCCTGTAATCTGGTCCTTCCCAACAGCGTTCACCACCAGTTCGTACGGCTGCTTCGCCTTCGCCACGTAAAATTGCAGCGGCTCGTTGATGCCCTTGTCCTTCTTCTCCACTGGCGCCTCGTCCGCCATCACCATCAGCGAGTACTTGTTGTGCTTCTTGTCGACGGCCTTCAGCGTCAAGATGATATCGCCAACCCGCTTGCCTTGCTTGTCCTTCTTGGTCAGCGTGAACTGGAAGTAGTTGCGTTCGCCGAGCCTCTTTAGCGCGTCCAATTCCTTGCCGTTGGTGGCGACGTAGCCGCTCGTCACTCCCAGGTCGCCTTGCACCTTGGTGAGGTTTGCAATGGTCTTGTCGAGTTCCGCCTTGGTGGAACCCAAGTCCGTCTTGACCGCAGTGACGTCCCCGCTCACCTCGCCAATCTTGGTGTTGGCGGTGGATGCCTGCTGTTGCACATCCGTGATCTGCGATTGTACCTGCGCCGCCTGCTTGGCCTGCGCCTCGGTCAGTTGCTTCGCCAGTTGGTCGGCGTGCGCCTGGGCCTCCTGCTTGGCGTGCCCGGCCGCCAGGTTGGCTTGCTGGCGAGCCGCCTCCAATTCTTCCTTCAAGGTGTCGACACTGCGCCGATGCGACGCCGTGGTCACCGACGCGGCCTCCTTCAAGTTGGCAATCTCGGTCAGCATCGCCTTGCTGGCCTCGCGGTCCTCGGTGCGCGTGGTCTCCAGGCGATACCATAAAGCAATATTGGAGGCCAGCAGGGCGATCAGCCCTCCGGCCACCAGTGCGGATTTCATGCCTGAGCCACTTGGCTGGGGTATATACGTCGGGCTGCTCACGAATGGATGCTCCTTAGCAAGGTGGAAATCTCCCCATTATAGACTGTTACGGATCTGTTTGCGTTTCAGGGGGCCAGCGGAAAAGTCTCGCCGGGCGGTGCTGGAATGGGCGCGGGGGGTGCGGTTTGCTAATTTCCAGGTATGATTCCGGTAAAAGAGGCTGTGGCGAGGGCCATCGAATTCGCCAGCAACATGTTGGGCTCATCTCCTCCGGATCTTCGGCTCGAAGAGGTCGACCGGCCCGAATGATGTTTGAATGATCACGCTAAGCATGTCGGGACGAACCACGATAGGGCCATCGGGCTCCCGCGAATACAAAGTGTTCACCGTACGGCAAGACACGGGCGAGGTGGTTTCCATGAAAATTCGCGAGCTGGCCAGCGCCTAACGTTGGACGTGCTTCAGCTTATCAATAAGCACCGCGGGAGTGGACTCCTAGTCGATACGAACCTCCTGCTCCTGTACCTGGTCGGCACAACCAACAAGAAGAGGATCTTGAATTTCAAGCGAACACAAACGTACACAATCGAAGATTTTGATCTGCTATCCCGCTTTATGGCCGAGTTCAAAACCCTGATTACGACACCTCATGTCCTCACCGAAGTGAGCAATTTGGGAAACCTCCAAGGCCAGGAACGGGCCGCTTTTCGTTCCTCATTCGTCAGCATGATCGCCTGTTCTCGCGAACACTATAACGAGAGCCGGCTCGTCGTGGCGGGAAGCTGCTTCCCGGCTCTTGCCGAAGGCGCCTCCGGCGGAACGCCCACCGCCAAGCGGCTGAACCGGGTCAGTTATATAAGACTATCGAAAACGGATAAATTCCGACGTTCGGTAACGTAAACTGAACTGTATTATTGGCGATATTGATTTCGGAAAGCGAAAATCCGAAGGCATTTGTCACATAAGCAGTCAAACCGTTGGGGGCTACGGCTACGGACGTCGGCAGAAGGCCCACCTCCACATTCGCGACAATCTCCGCAGTGCCTGTGCTAACCACAGCCACGGTCGACGAATTGCCATTCGCAATGTAGAGATAGGCGCCGTTGGGGGTCATCGCCACAGAATCCGGTGCGGCGAAGCCGGTGATCGTCGCGAACATATCTCCGCTCGCCACGCTATGCACGGCTACTGAATTGGCGTATTGGGCTACGACGTAAGCGTTAGCGCCCTTCGGACTCACGACGATGCCGCTGGGACCGGACAGGGTCGTCCAAGTCGCCTTAACGGTGTTGGTGGTGGTGCTAATTACGGAAATGGTCGACGAATAGAGATTGGCGACCAGAACCTCGGCGCCATTCGGGGTGACCGCTACCGCCACGGGACTAGACCCCACCGGTACGGTGGCCACCACCTTGTTGGTGACCGTGCTGATCACCGAAACATTATTCGATTGTTCGTTCGCAACATAGGCGGCTTTGCCGTTCGGAAGGATCGCCACCTGCACCGGTGCGCTGCCAACTGGGATCGTTGCGACCACGGTGTTCGACGAGGTACTGATGACCGCCACGCTATTCAGGCTTTGCTCAGCCGCGTAGACGTAGGCTCCCTTGGGAGTGATCGCCAAGCCGCTAAGGCCCGCGCTGCTTAGAGATATCTCAGTGGCGATCGTATTCGTCGCCATATCGACTACCGATATGTTGTTCCCCATCTGATTGGACACATAGCCGTACGGCTGCGCGAAAACGGTCGCGGCGGTAACCGTGAATGCGAAGACTCGTAAAATTGACACACCTGTAGCGTTGTGCGCGCGCATGCTTCTTTCTCCGTTAATCGATTGCGGACACAGCCCGGTGGCGGGCTGCCAGCCGTGTTGCTTCGCGGCCTTAGACTTCAGCCCTCACAGGCTGCTCTCCGGCCACACCAGGAGGCGCAGGCGACCACATTTTCCAAATCTGAAAAAGTACGCTCTTGGACCGGTCACGGGCCGTCTTCCCGTCGGTCCTGATGTCGTGGCGCTCAGACGGCTGTCGAGGAGTGAGGCAGAAAAGTGTGCTTGAACCGACCTAGTTTACACGGTAGAACGTACCAAATCATACGGTCACATGTAAATCGTACACGATCTCGCGAAACCCGAGACAACAGCGGTGCGTCCCAACTGCTCCCGGCGTCCTGATTCGCACTAATCCCCGCGCACTTGGTATCTTTTGATCCATTTGTATTTTCCGATTTGTATCTTTTCTTATGTTGTTCTGTCAGATGGACTTGCAACCGAGCAGCTAAGAGTTGGACACTTCAGATGTAACGGTTATTCGGAGGATAAGAAATGAAGACGTTCATGACCAAGATTTCACTACAAAAACATGCGCCGATTGCGGCCACCCTGTTGATTGCTTTGATTTCCGGGCCCGCAGCTTTCGCGGGCACCGTGGAGTCGTGTGCCGCCGGGAACGGGCCCAGCGGAACCAATACGGTCTTTCCCGTGAATTGCACCGGAGACACTTCGGGAACTTTAGAGGCGTGGACGAGTTCGTCGTTCTCCTACTCGTCGACCGCCGGCACCACGAGCGGATTTGTCTATTCCGCCGTATACGATGACAACGGCACGATGGATTTCTATTACCAAGTTGTGAATAACGGAAGTTCCGCGACCTCGATCGCGCAACTTTCGGCTTTCGATTTTGTGGGTTTCACCACCAACGCGGCGTTTATTACTAACGGCGCTAGCCTCACGGGAACTGGGTTTGGGAACGGCTCGGTCGCTCCTCAACTCACAAACGTTGAGTCTGGAACGACCGTTAATTTCGACTTTAATACGCCCTTGGAAAGCGGCGTGGTAGCACCTGGTGAGTCTTCCGACGTGGTAATCATCAGCACGAACGCGACGAACTATACGTTGGGCGGCGATTCGGTTCAAGACGGCGGCTCTTCGGGAACGTTAGCGGCGTTCCAGCCAAGCAGCGCCGTGCCGGAACCGGCCACGTTAGCGCTGCTGGGCTTCGGACTGCTCGGTCTGGCTAGCTTGCGGCGCCGGCGTTACTCGCGCTAGACTTCCACTCGCTTGGGAGGTTTCCTCCGGAGCCTCCCAGCCTTCACCAGCCACTTAGACTCCCCGTCCGCCAACGTGCCGTTGCGCCAGTTCGCTAAACTGTTACCTGCGGCATGTCTGAATTTCAAGCGATCCTTTTCGATTTCGACGGCGTCCTGGTGGACAGTGAGCCCGTACATTGCGATTGCTGGGGCGAAGTGCTGGCGCCACTGGGCGTGCGCGTGACTTGGGAAGTGTATGCCGCGCACTGCGTCGGCGCTGTGGATAGCAGCATGGTCGAGGTCTTCGCCAAGCTGGCGGATCCGCCGGCGGACCCGGCCAAGCTTTGGGAGCAATATCCTCTGAAGAAGCAGCGCTTCCGGGAGCGCATGGCCGCCAATGCGCCATTCGTGGCAGGCGTCGCGGAGTTCTTTCGCGAACTTTCCGGGCAATATAAGCTGGGGGTGGTGTCTTCCAGCTCGCACGCGGAAATCGAGCCGTTCCTGGAAGCGGCCGGTATACGCCCGTACTTGGGCACAGTGGTCGGGGGCGACGATGTCAGGCGCCACAAGCCCGATCCCGAACCTTACGTGCTGGCGGGCCGGCGCTTGGGAATCCACACGGCGCTGGCGGTGGAAGATTCGGCGCCCGGCATCGAAAGCGCGCGCGCCGCCGGCTTTGTGGCCCTGCGCATCACAGACCCGGCACGCATGATGGACGCGGTCCGTTCGCGTCTGAACGGGGACGGTTAGACGGCGGCTCCGCGCTGCTGCAAGCGAATCAGTTCGGTCACGGCGAGCGGAATCACTTCGCCCTGCACCTCGCCAATCACTGCGGCGGTGTGGCTGAATGCCACCGGGTCTCCCGTCACGAAATGCACGATTCGGCCGCTATCGACTTCCGTCCCGCCTCCCTCCTCTTCTCTGTGTAAGCTCCCGGAGACCGCCAGCGCCAAAGCTTCGGCGCTATCCACCAGCTTGACGCCATCGCCGGCCACGCGCTGGATGGCATCCTGCAGCAGCGGATAGTGTGTGCATCCCAATATCAGCGTGTCAATTGCGCCGCATTCAGCAAGGTAATGCCGCAGCAGCAGTTCGCACTCCGGCGAATTCGCCAGCCCTTCCTCCACGATATGGACCAGCATGGGGCAGGCCCGCGCCCACACAGTCAAGCCGCGCTGTTCCAGACGGCGCTGGTAAGCCCCGCTGGCGATGGTGCCCTGGGTGCCGATGACGCCCACGCGTCCCGTGCGAGTCATTCCGGCAGCGGCTTCCACACCCGGATCGATCACGCCCCAAATCGGAATTGAAAAGTAGCTGGACAATTCCGGCAAAGCCGAAGCCGACGCGGTGTTGCAGGCAATCACCACACCCTCAACACCCATCCCGTGCAGAAACTCCGTGATGCCGTAGGCGAATTCCGCGACCATGGCGGCGGGTTTGCGGCCGTAGGGCACGCGCGCTGTATCCCCCAGATAGACGAAGTCGCGGTGCGGCAGTTTCCGTCGCAGCGCTTTCAGCACGGTCAAGCCGCCTACGCCGGAATCGAAGATTCCGATGGGTCGATGCAGAGGGTATGCTTGCCTGGCCGCCACTATTAAAATCTCTTCCGCATCTGTCTCTGCGCCAGACGGCTCCACTTGGCGATAAATCGCCTGCGGAAGCGCGGCGCGGTTCTAACCGCCTCCGCCGCCCGCGCATAGGCATCCCGCGCCTCCCCTGCCCTTCCCAAGCCGTCAAGCGCCTGGCCAAGATAGTAAAGTCCCTCGGTATCGTGCGGGCGCCGCTCAATGTATTCCTCCAGGAAGCCCCGTGCATCTTCAAATTGCCGCGCGGACAGATACACCGCACCCAGTTCCCGCAGGATCTCGTTCTGGCTGTGCTTGTCGTTCTGGTCCATCACCGTCTGGAAGTCCGCCAAAGCATCCTTCAGACGGCCCTGTTCGCGCGCGATGCGCCCCAATTGAAAATGCGCGTCGGTCTCTCCCGGATCGATAGCCACCGCGTTCCGAAACCGTTGTATGGCTTCCGTATATTGTCTCCGCTGTTGGTAGATTAGACCGAGCTGATATTGCGCCTCGCCATCGTGCGGGTTTAGCGCCGCCGCATTCAGCATCCGGCGGAAGTTCTGGCTGCCGCGTAAGCCAGCACCCAGATTGCCAATTTCGCCGCCCAGATAGTAATACGCGTAGAACAAGAAGAACGGCGATGCCAGCCATCTCAGAAGAAAGTGAAGCGGCCCCCACAGGAAAGAAGCTGCCACCACTGGAATCCACGAGAGAGCTACGACCGCTGCCGCGATCCCGTTTTCAGTCCCGAAAACAGTGCGCACCACAAAGAACATCAGGACCAGAAAATAGAGGTGCGCCGCTGCGATAAGAATCAGGAACACGGGCGGCGGGAGGATCCAACCGGCTAGCACGACGGGAAGGTTCGCGGCGGCCCACGCCATCGCGGTGCAGGTGAGCAGCGGAGAATAGTCGCGTTGAAAGACGCTGCCCATTCCGCCTCCCAACCGGGCAAACAGGCCGCTGAGCAGCAACACCCCGGGAACGTAGGCGACCGCCAGCGCCAGCAGCGGCATGTAGAAGCTGATTCCCAATCCGGACTTATAGAACAGGGTAACGGCGAGCACCGCCACGCTGGCGAAAAGGAGGCTGCCCTGATCCAAGATCGTGCTCATCGCCGCCGCGGGCTGCCCGAACACGCGCAACAGAAGCTTGATGTTGTCGACCAACACAGCAGGATAGCAAGGCGCTTGCCAAAGCCGTGCGATAGCGCCATAGTGAGTCTTGGTTATGGAACTGGATACTCTCCGCTCTCCAGTCGAGTTCTTGCAACACATGCTCGGGGCGTTGCCCCACGAGCGTGCACTTCGCGAATACGAATCCTGGTGGGAAGCCGAGGGCAAACATATTTCCGACGCCACCGACCGCGCCGGTACGCCCTGGCTGCGCATGTTCGACCGCGGCGGCCGGCGCGTGGACGAAATTCTGTTCGCGCCCGAATACTGGCGAGGTCTGCGTCAGGGATACAGAGCGGGCGTGGTGTGGCGCGCCTTTGAGGATCAGTCGCTTTCAGCCAGCGCGCTGCTTGATTACATCACTTGCTTCTACGATCCGGGCTTGACCTGCCCCTATGTCATATCGCTGGCGACCGCCGTGGCGCTCGATCAGCACGGCAGCGAGGCCCTGAAGGCGCGCTTCCTGCCGCCGCTCCTGCGCCGGGATGATACTGTCTGGCAGGGCGCCACCTGGATGACCGAGATCAAGGGCGGCTCCGATCTGGGCGCAAACGTGGAGACCGTCGCACGCCCGTCCGGCGACCGTTGGCTGCTCACTGGCGACAAATACTTCGCCAGCAATGCCGGCGCCGATCTGGCGGTGGTGGCCGCGCGGCCCGAAGGCGCGCCGCCGAATGTCCGCGGACTGGCCCTGTTTCTGCTGCCGAAGCGCCGCGAGGACGGCGAACTGAACTACACCATCCGCCGCTTGAAGGATAAAGTAGCCACCCGATCGGTGCCCACGGGCGAAGTCGAATTGCGCGCCAGCGAAGCATGGCTCCTGGGATCGCATCTTGAAAAACCGGATCGCGGCGTGCATCTCATCCTGGAAGTGCTGAACCTCTCGCGCGCCACAAATGCGCTGGGCAGCGTGGCCATCGCGCAACGCGCCCTTGCTGAATCGGCGGACTTCGCGCGGCAGCGTATCGCCTTCGGCAAACCGGTCTTCGACCATCCCCTGATGCGCAAACAGTTCCACGAACG
>JBEKTJ010000338.1:0-4774 GCA_049516155.1 Bryobacteraceae bacterium | reverse complement strand
AGAGCGAGCTTGAGGCCATTGCGGCGGCATTAGCCGACAAATCGGAGGGCCTGACAGGAACAGAGATAGGCCACATTCTGGCCTCGCTTAAAATGGCCGATCCGGCGCCGACAATGACCAAATGGAAGCGATTGCATAACGCTTTTGTCGAACGCCAGAACTATAGCCAAAATCGGCGCGCCATTCTCCAATTCATTCGCGAGGCGATGAAGCCAGAACGCTACGCAAAGCAACCGGAGCGGTTCGAGCCAATGCGCGCTAATCTCAATCGTGCTTTGGCGTTTTCCGGTATGGCCGTTAGCGCCGCAGGTGAGTTATCTGCTGTCACCCGAGCCGAAACGCTTACAGAAGCGGTTCGCCGTGCCGATGAGCTTCGGGCCGATCTAACGAGGCGCGGCGTTCATACGGATATTCTGCGCTTCTGCCGTGCGGAACTTGTGGCAGATAACTATTTCCACGCCGTCCTTGAGGCAACCAAGAGCATCGCTGACAAATTGCGGGCGAAATCCGGCCTGACCGACGACGGGGCGAAACTGGTGGACGCTGCCCTGTGCGGCCCCACGCCCCGTGTGACGATTAACGCCTTGATGACCGATAGCCAGCGCAGCGAGCAGAGTGGGTTCGCCAATTTGGTGAAGGGTACATTCGGCATGTTCCGGAATCCGACCGCGCATGAAGCCCGCATTCTTTGGGCTATGAGCAAGGAGGACGCCGAGGACCTGCTATCGCTCGCGTCCTTGATTCACTTGATGCGGCAACCGTTTGAAGGCGGCCAGGCGCTCCATTTGGCACCCACGCCTCGAACTAAGATAGCTGCCCCCGCGCCCTACGAAACCCGTCCGGCAACGCCGGGACTTCCGAAGCGCCGGAAACCGCCAGCCTCCGATCCCCGTCAAGCCCGGCCCGAAATTGAAACAGACGGGCCGCACACCGCCGCGAAGCGGGGCGACCGAATCGCGGCCAATCCCGGCCAGACCCGTCGCGAACATGTCGGCGCCTCGCAGACATTCGTTCAATGTGGCCTCTCGCCGGAGGGCATCGCCAAATTTCAAGAAACGCCGTTTCACGGGAGGAACCCTGACGCGCCACAGAACTGAGCGCGCCGACCGCAGGCCATTCTCCGAGTTGCCGTGATCCGGTCAGTATCGGCGAACACAAGCCGAGCTATCGGGAGTAAATGCCTCGTTTTCGGGGTTGCCGCCACGGGAACTCCTTGAACCTTCCAGCGGTGGAGACATATCTCCGTACCGTGTCCAACGCTAAGCAGCGGCGTCCGGCGACGGTAAGTTGGCCGATTTCTTGAACTCCGGCTCAATAGTTTTCAGCCCAAACTTCCTGATGGCTCGAAGGTCGAACTGACGAGCGCAGTACCCCAGCGTACCGAGCATTTCCTGTCTGTCCTCTTCGCCGAGCACCACGCGCTTGCCGAGATCGTCCGCGAACCGTGGGTTGCGTTGAATGAAGAACCGGTTTACGATTCCGCGATGGTGGGTGATTATATTCCGGATACCCACACAGAGCCCGGCATTCGCCGCATCGGTGTCCTTCGTGAACAGCACAAGGTCCAAGTTCTTCTCGAAATACTTCGCCAAAGCGTCGAGACTCTGATGCGTCAGATCCATCACGGTGTCCTCCGCAAGGGCGGATATCAGATCGCCCGCCAGATGGTGCTCGATGCCGAACCGGTACGTCATCTGTTTGTTTGACGGAAGCTTCTTCGGATACTTCTCGTAGATCAGAGTCATCAGGTCCGCAAGGTACGTCAGGAAGCTGTTGACGCTCCGGCAGAAGATCATCTCATCGAGGACCGCCGAGTGAATTTCCATCTGGGCGACGGCGCCCTCCGGCGGAGGCGGATCACCCGGCTTCGGAAAGTTCGTGGGGTCTCCGTGGCTGTAATCGGCCTTCACGATCACGCTCCACAAGTACGCCTGAAATCCAAGCATGGAATGAAGGTCGTTCAGATATCGCGCGAGGGCGGGCGTCACTGGTTGACGCAGAAGGTCGAGTCCTGATACCTCCATCTCAGTCTCAGCAGCCATAAGCCCAACCCTACATGACCAGAAATGTCTTCGTCGTCAGAGAAGGCAACAACACAAGCGGCGATGCTCCGATGGCTCTCATCGCAGCGCATCCTCCACAGGCATCGGGATTCATGTGCCGCTGTTCTTTGTCCATGGGTTGAAACCCAATAAAACAATTATCCCACTTTTCGTGGCCGGGACCCTTGTGTGGGTGCGCGACGTAAAAGTGAGGATTGTTTGGTTTTGCAGATCTCCCCTCAGTTCTTAAAGTATATGATACTGTAAGAGAGGAGGCCCCATGTCCGATCCGCTCTTTGCATTGGTCGATGAACGATCTGCGCTGCTACGCCAGGTTTCCGAACTCGGAGATTTCCAACCCGGTTCCATTTCAAGTCCCACGCGCAAATGTGGCAAACCTACCTGTCATTGCGCTAAACCCGATGATCCGGGGCATGGCCCTCATTTCCAACTCACCCAAAAAGTCGATGGCCATACGGTGACGCAGAGCTTGCCTTCCCCCGCGGCGGTCCGGAAAGCCCAAAACGAGATCGACGAGTATCGCAAATTCTTGAGCCTGACCGACGACCTGGTGGATGTGAATCGGAAGATCTGCCGCCTTCGCCCAGTGGCACAAGCCCAGCAGACTGCTCAGGAAAAAAAACGGCGCAAACCATCCAGCAAGAAGTCGCCCGTGAAGTAGATCGACTGCTGCGCATCATTTTACGCGATCGCGCAACTCCAGGCAGCTTCGATCTGGAGAGTGTGGAGACCGCTATCCGGGCTGCCATGCATAAGGCCGGAGCTGCGGCACTGACGCAACTGCTGCAATTCGAGCCACCAGATGCCGATCATCGGACGGTTCCTTGTTCCTGCGGGCGCGCGGCCCGTTTTAAGGAGATGCGCGCCAAAACCTTCCTTTCCGTAGTCGGTCCCATCCGGATCCGGCGCCCCTACTATTTCTGCTCCCATTGCGGTAAGGGACAATCTCCGGTGGATTCGGCATTGGACATTGCCGGTCGGGAATCGTCGCCCGGCGTGCGGCGCATGGAAGCCGTGGTGGGCAGCAATGCGCCTTTCGGTCGCGGCTGTGAGCCGCTAAAGATATTCGCCGGGTTGGAGGTAACCGCCAAAGCCATCGAGAGAACCGCGGAAAGTATCGGAGCCGACATAGCCAACCGCGAACAGCGGGAGATGGATCGCGCCAAGCAGTTGGTCTTTCCGTTAGTTTATAAACAGAACATCCCCAAAATGTACGTACTGATGGATGGCACGGGAGTTCCCGTTGTTCCCGCCGAGACTCAGGGCCGCATGGGCAAAATCGAGGGCCAGCGTGCTCACACCCGGGAATGCAAGCTGGGTTGTGTATTCACACAGACCAGGGTCGACGATGAAGGCCGGCCCGTGCGCGATCCGGAATCCACCACCTATACCGGCGCTATAGAGACCGCCGAGGAGTTTGGGCTGCGCCTTTATACCGAGGCTTGGCGCAGAGGTTGGGAATGGGCCGCACTCCGGATTGTGATCGGCGATGGCGCCATCTGGATCTGGAACCTCGCCGATCTGCACTTTCCGGGAGCCATCCAAATCGTCGATCTCTATCACGCCAGGCAGCACTTGTGGGCTGTCGCCGCGCTGCTGTTTCCAAACCATTCAGCCCAGCAAAATCGATGGATCGTCTCCGCTCAGCGTCTGCTGGACCAAGGCCGAATTGAGAGCCTGGTCAAACGCCTGCGAACCATCCAGTCCGATCATGCCGAGGTCGTCCAGAAGCTCTGTTTGGAGGCCGAATACTTTGACAGGAACGCAGCCCGGATGCGCTACCCAGAGTTTCGCAAGCTTGGACTATTCGTCGGTTCCGGCGTGGTTGAAGCCGGCTGCAAAACCGTGATCGCCTCCCGATTGAAATGCTCCGGCATGTTCTGGACCGTCGACGGCGCCAATGCCATCGTCGCCCTTCGATGTTCCCTGCTCAATGGTCGCTTTGAAAACTATTGGGAAATGAGTCGCTCCGCCTAAACGTCACATTTATGTCGCACACCCCCCTTGTGTCCCCTTACGCCCGTATAGGCGGCACTCGGAGAATGGTGTGGTTGTGCTCTCGCCAAGCATTACTCCTATGAGTCCGGATCACGTCAACCTGACGGGTAACCCCCGCTGCTGACACTTGCCAGTTTCGGGAGGCCATCGCCTTGGGAACATGGCCGACCGCCCCCGCACCCCGGCACACCCGTCCGGCAGGGCCAAGACTTCCGAACCGCCGCAAACCGGCCTGGTCCCCTCTTACCAACGCCGGCTTGAAATTGAAAAAGACGCGCCCCCCACCGCCGCGAAGCGGCGACCGAATCGCGTGTCGTCCCATCCCGCCACCCGTCGCGACCACTCGACGCGTCGCCGACAAGCCAGCCAGGTGAAACTTCCCAGAGCCGGACTTGTGGACAACCGGTGGAATCCAATTACTGAATAGGACGTTTTTCGGCCCGAGTGGGTTGAATTTGGATCAGGCTCGACGAACCCGATCATCTCACTTGACGTGTTTTACGCTGTCGAATAGCCCGGCCGAGAATTCGATGCGGCCAGTGGCATTCTTCAGATCGTGTTCGTACTCGAATCCCTTGTCGATCATCAGGCAAACGTCAAACCGGCCTTGTATATTTGGGACGAGTACATGGTCCTTTTGGCCGGACCATCCCAAATCTTTGACGGTGTCGACTGAACACTCAGGCAAAACGTCTCGAAGACGGCCGGCAAGG